>PEAP01000122.1 GCA_002753665.1 Magnetococcales bacterium DC0425bin3 | reverse complement strand
GGCCTGGGCTTTTTTCACCGAGCGGTTCTTTCCTCCGGAGGCCATGGATCACATCTCCATCACCAACGGCAGCACTACCGGACGACGTCCCAGGCGTTTCTTGAAAAAACGCCGCAGGGCACGCACGGTCAAGTCCTGAATGCCCACCTCTTCGTCTTCACCGAAATCCATTCCCTTGGGTCCCAGTCGCAATGCTTCCTGAACCGCCTGCCGGGCACTTTCCAGCAGGTCCTGGTTCTCGTCCTCGTAGACCACGCCCCGGGTCAGCAGTTCGGGGCCCTCCAGCAGGACACCGGTGTCCTTGGCCACCACCAGCACCGCCACCACCATGCCGTCCTCGGACAGGTGGCGCCGGTCCCTCAGCACGATGTCGCTCACATCCCCCACCCCCTTGCCGTCCACGAACACCCGACCGTGGGGGACCTCGCCATCCAGACGCAATCCGGTAGCATCCAATTCTAGCCGGTTACCATTGGTTGCCACCAGGGTATTTTCCGGGGGGATGCCCATCTCCACGGCCAGGTCCCGATGCATGTGCAGGTGGCGCAGCTCGCCGTGAATGGGGATGAAATAGCGGGGTCGGGTGAGGGCCAGCATCAGTTTCAGGTCTTCCCGGGGGGCGTGGCCGGAGACATGGATGCGGGGGTGATTGTTTTCATGGATCACCTGGGCTCCCAGGTGGGCCAGCCGGTTGACCAGGGACCAGATGGTCCGTTCGTTGCCGGGAATGAAACGGGAGCTGAGAATGACCGTATCCCCGGGCCGCAGCGCAATCTCCCGATGCTCCCCGGAGGCGATGCGCACCAGGGAGCTGTTGGGCTCGCCCTGGCTGCCGGTGGAGATCACCAGCACCTTGTTCCGGGGATGCTGGTCGATGGCCTTCACGTCGATCAGCAGATCCGGCGGCACGTCCAAAAAGCCCTGTTCCCGCGCCACCGCCACGTTCTGCACCAGGGAGCGGCCGTTGAGAATCACCTTGCGGCCATTGGCATGGGCCACCTGCAGCACCTGGCGCACCCGGCGAATGTTGGAGCTGAACAGCGCCACCACCGCCAGCCCGCGGATTTCCGGAATCACCTGGGCCAGGCTCTCATGGGCAATCCGTTCGGAGGCCGTGCTGCCCTCCCGGCCGACGTTGGTGGAATCCGACAGCAGGGCCAGCACGCCCCGCTGGCCATAGTCGGCCAGCGTGAAGAGGTCGGTGACCCGAGGGTCGCCCGGGGTATGGTCGATGTTGAAGTCCCCGGTATGGATCAGGGTGCCCAGGGGCGTGGTGATGGCCAGGGCCGAGGCGTCGATGATGGAATGGGTGACCGGGATGAAATGTACCATGAAAGGGCCGATCTGCACCCGGTCCCCCTGGCGCACCAGGATGAGGGGCACCTTGCCCAACAGGTCGTGTTCCTTGAGCTTGCCCTCCAGGATGCCCAGGGTCATGGCACCGCAGTAGACCGGCACTTGCAGGTCGGGCCAGATGTAGGGCAGGGCCCCCTGGTGGTCTTCATGGCCATGGGTGATGACGATGGCCAGGACCCGGTCCCGGTTTTCCACCAGATAGCTGGTGTCGGGAATGATGAAATCCACGCCGGGGGTGTCGCCCTCGGGGAAGGTGAGGCCACAGTCCACCACCAGCAGCTGTTCGCCGCAGCGGTAGACCATGAGGTTCATCCCCACCTCTCCCAGTCCTCCCAGAGGGATGATCCCGATGGGTTGAGTGGGTTCGGAGTTCAAGGCTTCCATTCCTTCCTGTACCGTGAAAGTCGCGGAGCGACTTTACCGTGGAAGCCGAAAAGCGGCTTTCAGCGGTGGAGGGTGGAGGGAGGCGTCCTCCCTCCATCAAGGTTGGTCCTGGCCCGGCCGGAGGTCACTCCGGAGGCGGTTGATGCAAGGTTTCAGCATCGGCTTCGGCCCGTTCCCGGGCTTTGCGTTCCATGACCCGGCCCCAGAGGATGGATATCTCATACATGGCCAGCAGGGGAACGGCCAGCATCACCTGGGAGAAGGGGTCCGGGGGAGTCAGAATGGCCCCCACCACGAAGGCCGCCACGATGGCGTACTTCCGTTTGTTGACCAGGGACTGGGTCGTGATGACCCCGGCCTTGATCAACAGCAGCAGGCCCACCGGCAATTCGAAGGTCAAGCCGAAAGCGAACACCATCTGGATCACCACGTCGAGATATTCCCGCATGGTGAACAGGGTGTCGATGGCCTCGTTGGAGATCAGACCGATGAAGAACGTGAAGGCGAAGGGAAAGACCACATAATAGGCCATGGCCCCGCCCAAAAAGAACAGCAGCGGGGTGATCAACAGAAAGGGAAAGATGGTCTTCCTTTCATGTTGGTACAGTCCCGGAGCCACGAACAGCCACAATTGGGTCAACGCCACCGGCAGGGCCAGGAACAGTCCTCCGTAGAAGCTCACCTTGATGAAGGTGAAAAAGGCCTCGTGGGGGGCGGTGATGATCATCTTGGCCTCCGGCCCCATCACGTCCCGCAGGGGTTGGGCCAGGAAGGCGAACAGGTGTTCGGCGAAGGTGTAGCAGACCAGGAATCCCACCAGAACCGCTCCGGCCGAGATCATCAACCGTCGGCGCAGTTCGATCAGATGATCGAGCAGCGGTGCCTTGGCGTCGGATTCCATCATGGGGTGGATGTCCTGTCCGGAGGGAGCGGAGTGGTGGCGTCCGCCGTTCGGATTGAAGCAGGAGAGGGGACAGGTTCCACGGCCGCGGCGGGGGAAGCCGACGGAATGGCGGAAAAGCCGTCGGAAGGCTCGATCGGTTGGTCATCGACGGGTATCACCGGCTGACTGCCGGAGGGGGGGGCCGGCGGACGGACCGGCTGGGCCATGGGGCTGGCCTCCCGGTAACGTTCGATTTCCTCCAGATCGATGCTCTGCCGCAGTTCATTGATCAGGCGCCGGCCCTGGCGCACGGTCCGGCCCAGCCCCCGGGCCACTTCCGGCAGCTTGTCCGGGCCGATCACGATGATGGCCACCACGCAGATCAGCAGGATTTCCGACCATCCCATTCCCAACATGGCGGATCTCCGGCCGGTCAGACCTTGGCGTCTTTCTTGGTCTCGCCCTCGATGACGGCCTGACCGCCAGCGGTCGCCGGGCTGTTCTTCTCCTGTTCGAGACGTTCTTCCTCGGACATGGCGGTCTTGAAGCTCTTCACGCCCCGCCCCAGGTCACCCATCACCTTGGGCAGTTTGCCGGCGCCAAAGACCACCAGGACGATGACCAGGATGATGATCATCTCGAAAGTACCCAGACCGAACATGTCGTTCTCCTTGCTGAAGGCGTGGGTGAAGCCTCCCCGGCGGGAAGGGACGGGGACCCGGGAGAGGATCCAGATCCGGGGATCCATCCGGGCAGTCTAGCAAAACCTCCCCGCTCCCACCAGTTACGGTGATTGGCCCCCCGGGGGCGTCCCGGATCGGGCCTGGGCGATGGCCTCCCGCACCTGTTGGGCCAGGGGCGCGTCGGGCGGGGTCTGATCCAGCAGCCGTTGCCACAGTTCCACCGCCTGGTCGGGGCGGTCGGCCTGGAAGGCCAGCACGCCCATGATCCACAGGCTTTCGGGATGGTCGGGGTGATGGGCCAGGATCCGTTTGAAGATCTCCAGACCCAGGGGGAACAGGGTTTGGTCGTCGCTTTCCACCAGCAGGGCGCCCACGCCGGCGGCGGCATCCCTGCTGTCCGGATTGCGGTCGAGGAGATGCCCGTAGGCCGCCAGGGCGCCCGGGGTATCGCCCAGCACGATGCGGGAGCGGGCCAGCCTCAGCCAACCTTCGGTATCCTCCGGCGTGTTGCGCAGCCGCTGAGCCAGCCGATCGACCATGACCTGAATATCGCCCATGCCGGCCTCGGCATGAGGTTCGGCGGCGATGCCCTCTCCGCTCGGGGATACCGGGGTGCCCATGAAAAGATAGAGTCCGCCGCTGATCACCGTCACACCCGTCATCACCACGATGCCGGCCATCAGGTCCAGCGGTACGATGCGACCCCGTTCCGGCGCGCTGGGCGCGCTGCTGGCGGACGCCGGAAGATGGTCCAGGGCGGTCAGGATCATGGCCAGGCGGGATTCCAATTCAGCGCGGACATCCCCATCGACGGTTTCCTGGTAGTCCAGTTCCTTGACCTGGCGCAGGAGCAGATCCCGCTGGCCTTCCAGTTCGGCCCTGGGATTGCCCTCCAGTCCGGCGGGCAGGGGCGCGTAGCCCCGGCGCAGGAACAGGGGACCGAACACCAGCAGCAGGGTCCCCAGCAGCAGGGACGGCAATATCCAGATCCAGGCCATGGGATACCGGTCGGTTGAGGTCTTTTCAGTGCTGGTAAGAGTAGCCCAAAGCCGCTGACTTGGCTACCGGCCGTAACAGCGTTGCCGATCTTCGTGGCGCTGCCTGTCCGTGTTACCGTGAAAGTCGCGTCAGCGGATGGTGGAGGGAGGCTTTCCCCAGCCATCGAAGTTGGGGCGGTTGGAGAAATTCGGCTATATTTGGCGGAAGTGATGTCTGGAGATGAAGTCCTTCGGGATGGGAGATGACCATGGGTGCCACCGTAACCTTTGACGATGTCTGGAAAATGTTCCAGGAGACGGACCGCAAGTTCCAGGAGACGGACCGCAGGTTTCAGGAGACGGACCGCCAGTTGCGCGAGATGTGGGCGGAGACGGACCGCAAATTCCAGGAGACGGACCGCAAATTCCAGGAGACGGACCGCAAATTCCAGGAGACGGACCACGATTTTCAGGAGATGAGACAGGCATTGCGCGAGATGTCGGCGAAGACCGACCTCAAGATCCAGGAGGTTTCGAAGCAGATCGGCCGCTTGGGCGGGCGGTTGGGAGATTTCGTGGAGGAGATGGTCGCCCCGGCTTGTGAAACCCTGTTCATCGAGCGGAACATCCCGGTTCACAAGGTGAGCCGACGGGTTGCGGCCAGGTTGCCCGGCAACCGTCGCATGGAGATCGATCTGCTGGTGGTCAACGAAGCCGTGGCCATGCTGGTGGAGGTCAAGAGCAAACTGACCCGCGATGATGTGCGGGATCATGTGGCCCGTCTGACGGAGTTCAAAGGGTATTTCAGGGAATATGCCGATAAACGCATCATGGGCGCGGTGGCCGGAATGGTGATCGAGGACCATGTGCAGCGCTTCGCCATGGACGCCGGGCTGTTCGTGATGGTCCAGTCCGGGGATGTCATCAGACTGGCCAATGAGAGTTCATTCGAACCCCGGATCTGGTGACGTTTGGATCGTGATGTGATTCGTCAGGCTTCTTGATTGGAATGGTCCGTGCCTGAACTGCCCGAGGTGGAAACCATTCGTCGGGGGATCGCACCCCAGGTCTCCGGACGGGTTCTGTCCGACCTGATTCTGCGCCGCACCGATCTGCGTTGGCCGATCCCCGGGGAACAGTTGCGCCGCGAAGCGGTGGGGCATCCCATCCGCGGGGTGGAACGCCGGGGCAAATACCTCCTGCTGCCCTGCGGTCCGGGCCGTCTGCTGCTGCACCTGGGCATGTCGGGCAGTCTGCATCTGCCGGAACCGGACCTGCCGCCCGGAAAACACGACCATCTGGACCTGGTGCTGGATGGCGGGCAACGGCTCCTGCGGTTGCGGGATCCGCGCCGGTTCGGGGCGCTGCTGTGGTTGACCGGTGCCCCGGAGGCTCATCCCCTGCTCGCCCGCCTGGGGCCGGAACCCCTGGGAGAGGCGTTCCACGGCGACCACCTGCACCGCCTGGCCCGGGGGCGACGGGTGGCTCTGAAAAACTTTCTCATGGATGGCCGGGTGGTGGTCGGCGTGGGCAATATCTACGCCGCCGAGGCCCTGTTCCGCGCTGGGCTCCATCCCGCCCTGGTCGTCGGACGGCTGGATGCCGGCCAGTGGCACCGCCTGGCGGCGGCGGTGCAGGAGGTCCTGACCGCGGCCATCGCCAGCGGAGGAACCAGTTTGAGAGATTACGTAAAGAGCGATGGCAAACCTGGTTACTTCAAGCAGGCCCTGCGGGTGTATGGCCGGGTCGGACAGGCCTGCGGCCGCTGCGGGACGGTGATCGAGAGCCTGCGCCTGGGACAGCGGGCGAGTTGCTTCTGTCCGGGCTGTCAGGGGCGGGGCTGAAGACCGTCCGCCCCTGACAGTTTACCGTGGAAGCCGGGAAGCGGCTTGCATCGGTGGAGGGTGGAGGTGGGCTGGGCTCAGATCATGCAGACCTTGCGCGCCAGTTCCTCCACCAGAACTCTCTGGTTTTCGGAGTAGTCCACCGGCAGGTCGATGACCTGGACTCCGGGGCGGTTGAGGCAATCCCGCAGCAGGGGCAGGAACTGATCGGTTTCTTCGACCCGGTAGCCCCGGGCGCCATAGCTCTTGGCATAGGCGACGAAATCGGGGTTGCCGAAATCCAGCCCGAAGTTGGTCAGGCCCATGGCCCGTTGTTTCCATTTGATCATGCCATAGCCGTCGTCCCGGAGGATGATCACCACCAGATCCAGCCCCAGCCGCACGGCGGTTTCCAGTTCCTGGCTGTTCATCATGAAACCGCCGTCGCCCACCACCGCCGCCACCTTGCGTTCCGGATGGGTCAGTTTGGCGGCCATGGCGCAGGGCAACCCGGCGCCCATGGTGGCCAGGGCGTTGTCCAGCAGCAGGGTGTTGCGTTGGCAGGCCGGATAGTTGCGGGCGATCCAGACTTTGTAGATGCCGTTGTCCAGGGCCAGGATGCCGTTCTCCGGCATCGCCATCCGCAGATCCCTGACGAACCGCTGGGGCAGGATGGGAAAGGCGTTGCTGTCGCTCCGATCCTTGATATGCTCGCGGGTCTCCCGGCGCACCCGGTGGTAATATTCGAAGTCCCAATGATCGGAGGGGACGATACGCTCGGTCAGCATGCCGATGGCATGGCCGATGTCCCCGATGATTTCCAGGTTCGGATAATAGACATCGTCCACTTCGGCGGGATAGAAATTGATGTGGATCACCCGGGCGGTGCCCTGGTGGCCCATGATGGCGGGGGGTTTCTCGGTGACATCGTGGCCCACGGTGATGATCAGATCCGCCCGGTCGATGGCGCAGTGGATGTAATCCCCTTCGGTCAGGGCGGCGGTGCCCAGGTGCAGGGCGCTGCGGTCGTCCAGCACCCCCTTGCCCATCTGGGTGGTGAAATAGGGAATGCCGGTCTTGGCCACGAAGGCCTGCAGGCTTTCCGAGACCCGTTTGCGATTGGCCCCGGCGGCGATCAGCAGCAGGGGCCGCTGGGCCTCCTGGATCATCCGGGCCGCCTGATCGATGGCCGCCTTGTCCGGCCAGGGGCGCAGGACGGTGGTTTTCTGCATGGGATCGGCCACTGTGGGCTCCCGGGCGATGTCTTCCGGCAGTTCCAGATGCACCGCTCCGGGCCGCTCCTCCTCGGCCCGTTTGAAGGCCTCCCGCACCAGGCTGGGAATCTTGTCGCTGGAAGGAATCTGCTCGGCCAGCTTGGTGATGGGGGCCATGGTGGCCACCACGTCGATGATCTGAAACCGCCCTTGCTTGCTCTTCTTGATGGGCTTCTGCCCGGTGATCACCACCAGGGGCATGCCCCCCAGCTGGGCGTAGGCGACTCCGGTGGTGAGGTTGGTGGCCCCCGGTCCCAGGGTGGAGATGGCCACCGCGGCCCGGCCGGTCAGGCGGCCGCAGGTGGCGGCCATGAAGGCGGCGGCCTGCTCGTGGCGGGTGACCACCAGTTTGATGCGGGAGGTGCGCAGGGATTCCAGGAAATCGAGATTTTCTTCCCCGGGTACGCCGAACACCCATTCCACCCCTTCCGCTTCCAGACAGCGGATCAGCAGGTCCGAGGCCTTGGCCTGGCCGTTTTCGTTGTTCATGCCGTTTGCTCCCTCGGGACACCGGTTGAAAGGTTCCACAGCGGGGGAATTATACCGCAGTGACCCGGGTCCACCATGGTTGGATCCGTCATCGTCTCAGGAAAACGGCCGCCGGGCCATGCAGACGTACTGGGCGCCCAGGGGCAGCCAGCCCAGCAGCGCTTCCAAAGGCAGTAATGATTTCAGAGCCGGAGGGAAGAAGGCCATGAAACGCCGCTGGACCTCCGCGAATCCCGCCTGACGCAGAAGTCCTGTCGCATACCCGGGGCGCAGCAGCCGGGCGTCCCGGTCGAACACGCAGTCCCGCACCACCCGCCGGGTGAGGGGGTTGAAGGGATTGTGTTCGAACAGCCACAGCCGTCCCCCGGGGCTCAGCACGGCGCGGACGGCGGCCAGCAGGTCCTGGTGACGTTCGTGGGCGACATGGTGCAGTACATTGGAAATGAAGACCACGGTGCAGGGTTTCACTTCGGGGGGGATGTGAAAGCCATCGAAATGGAGAAAACGAGCCTTGGGCAGACCGAGAGACGCGGCCACCGCCAGGCTGGCGGCGGAGGGGTCCAGGCCGATGATCTCGGCTTCGGGAAAGGCGGCGGCCAGCAGGCGGGTGTGGGTGCCGGTGCCGCAACCGAAATCGAGGATCCGCGACCCCGGCGGAAAGCCCGCGGGAGGCGGGCGCCCACCGCCGCGCACCAGCCGCTCCACCTTGAGCGCGGCAAAATAGGCCCCACCCCCTTCCCCAACCCCCAGGGTGGCGTCGAGGGTAGCCGAATAGCGGGTGGCGTGGGGATCGAAGGAGCGACCAGGGACAATCGGGGGAGTGGAGTGTGGTAGATTGTTGTTGACTTGTTGAGACATTGAGGATTCAATCACCCGGTGAGAATGTCGGCGCTGAATGACTTGTATAGGTTGTGTAACCGTTCACCGCAAAGCTGAAAACCGCTCATGCGGCTTTGGCAACGGCGGGGGAATATTTCGGGAGGAGGGAGGGGGCTTTATGCCCGCCATGGTTTGCCATCAGCGCCGAGACCAGG
>PEAP01000121.1 GCA_002753665.1 Magnetococcales bacterium DC0425bin3 | reverse complement strand
TGGTCACGTTCCGTGACCTTCCCGAGGCCATCACCCAGGGGGACAGTCTTGAAGAAGCCCTGTCCGAAGCGGCGGATTGCCTGGAGGAGGCTTTTGCTGGACGCATTGTTCACGAGGAGCCGTTCCCGACCCCCAGTCTCCCGGAACAGGGCGATTTCATGATCGCGGTTCCCACCCAAACGGCACTGAAAGCGGCCATCCATCAGGCGGTAAGCGTTGCCGGCATTTCCAAGGTGGAACTGGCCAAGAGGCTGGGCGTGGACGAAAAAGAGGCTCGGCGCATTCTCGATCCAAAACACCGAACCCGCTTGCCACTGATGGAACGCGCCCTGGCAGCGGTTGGCAAGCGGTGCGTGGTTTCCGTTCAGGATGCGGCTTGAAGACCGCCACGGCCGGCGTTCCGGTCGCACCATTCGATGACTATTCTTTTTTATGGCGCTTTCAGGTCATCCGGAGGCCTCCAGACCTCCCCCCGGCCCCGTCAGCACTCGCCAGACGTTTTCCATGATCACCCGATAGCCGGCGCCGTTGGGATGGAAGCCGTCCATCAGCACCAGGCCGGGATGGTCCAGCACGCCGGCCATGAGGTCGGGGACCAGGGGGGTGCCCAGGTGGCGGGCCAGGCCATGGTAGAGGGCCTGGAGCCCCGCGGGATCGCCCAGGCCGAACCGGCGCGGAATCCACAGGCCGGCCAGGACCACGGTGGCGCCGCCTCTCTGCAGGCGCTGGATGATTTCGGCCAGATTGGCCTCCAGCAACGGCCGGGGCACGCCCTGGAAGGCGTCGTTGGCCCCCAGGGCCACCACCGCCACCCGGGGATGGACCCGCAATGCCCAGTCCAGGCGCGCCAGGGCATCGCCGCTGGTATCCCCCGAGCGGCCCTGGTTGACCACCCGATGGGCATGCCCCTCCTGGCGCAACCGCTCCTGGAGCAGGGCCGGATAGCTGTCCCCGGGGTCCACGGCATAGCCCTCGGTCAGGCTGTCGCCGAAACAGAGCAGGGGGGGGGCGGAGTCCCCGGCAAGGCGGTCGGTCACGGCCATGGGTACCTCAGGTGGGAGCGGCCTTCTTCATCAGAATGGCGCCGTCGAAGGTGTTGAAGATGATCTTGCGGCTTTGGACCCCGCCCACGTCGGCGGCGACGATGGGAATGCGCTGTTCCCGCAGCAGGTCCCGGGCGGCGTTGATGTTGCGCTCGCCGACGTTGAGCAGACCGCTGGAGCTTTTGATCACCGCTCCGCCCCCGAACACCTTGGCCTTCAGGTTGCCCTTGGGACAGCCCATGGCCAGCATGGCTTCCACCAGCTTGTTGATGGCGATGTTGCCGAACTTGGGCGACGGCAAGCCGTCGCCGTTCCAGAGCGGCAGCTTGTAATGGTTCATGCCGCCGACCTTCAGCACCGGGTCGTACAGGCAGACGGAAATGCAGGAACCAAGGACCGTCGAGATCTTGTATTTCCCTGGCCGGGCAAACAGTTGCCCCGGCAGCAGGAAGGGATTGTCTCCTTGGAGATTGGTGCGGTCCTGACTCATTAAAAGGTCTCGGAGGCCTTGCCGTCATTGAAAAAGAATTCGTTGCCATCCACGGAAAAGGCGTTGGCCTCGGCGTTCATTTCCACCTCGGGAATGGTGATGGAAAAGGTGCAGCCGGTGCGGTCCTCCGCCAGAGTGGCATCGGGCACCGTGCCGTCGGGACTGAAGGCGGTATTGTTGACCGAAATGGTGCCCTCCAGCATGTCCACGATGGCCTTGGTGATGGACAGTCCCAGGCCCTGCCCCCGATGCAGCTTGGTGGTGCCCGTGTCCAACTGCACGAAGCGGTCGAACATCTGGTTCAGCCGGGTCATGTCCACCCCGGGGCCGGTATCGCTCACGGCCAGGATCAACTGGCTGTCCAGCAGCTCCACCCGCACGTAGACGCTGCCGCCATCGCGGTTGAATTCGATGGCGTTGGAAAACAGGTTGGCGAACAGCAGTTGCAGCTTCTCCGCGTCGGTCTTGAACAGCAGCCGCTCGCCGGCCAGCATGGCCACCTTGCGGTTGTAGCCGATGCTGAGGCGCCGGGTGCGAATGGACTGCTCGAAGGACCCCACCACCTCCATGATCACCGTGTCCACATCCACCACCGAGATCTGCATCTCGGTTTCCCCGGCCTCCAGCTCGGCGGCGGCGAAGATGTTGCGCAACTGGAAGTCCAGGTTGAACGCCTCGGAGTGGATCATGGCGGCGATGGACGAGACGAACGCCCCGTCCGGGGCCTCCAGCCCCATCAACTGCTCCGACAGCCCCAGAATGGAGGTCAACGGATTGTTGATCTCGTTCTTCATGTGGGAAACGAAATTGCTTTTGATCTGCTCGGACGCTTCCAGTTTTTTGTTGACCATCTCCAGCTTTTTTGTGACCATCTTGACATCGTGCAGGGCCTGCTTGGTATGGTCGAAGCGGGCTTTGAGTTCTTCCATCAGTTCGTCGTCGGTCATGCGGGTCACGGCTGAGTCCCCCCCGTCCGGAAGCGGATTGCACGATAAATCCGTCCAGTATAATTGAAATGTGAACTGTCTTCAATGGTCTCCGAATCCCTTTGCACAGAATCGGTCTCCAGGACCGCGACAGCGGTTGCCGGACCCATGGTCCGGTTGGTTTCGGGCGGCCAGACCGGCGTGGATCGCGCCGCCCTGGATGTGGCCCTGGCCCTGGGCCTGGACCATGGCGGCTGGTGCCCCCGGGGGCGTTGCGCCGAAGATGGCCGCATCCCGCCCCGCTACCGGTTGCGGGAGACGCCCGACGCCCGCTATGCCGTGCGCACGGCCTGGAACGTGCGGGATGCCGACGCCACCCTGATCCTGGCCCACGGCCCCCTGCGGGGCGGCACCGAATTGACCCGCCGCCAGGCCCTGGCCCAGGCCAGGCGCTTGCTGGTGGTGGATCTGGTCCGGCCGCCGGATCCTGCCCGGGTGGCCGCCTGGCTGGCGGCGAACCGGGTGGCGGTCCTCAACGTCGCCGGTCCCCGGGAAAGCGGGCGTCCCGGCATCCACCGCCTGGCCTTCGAGTTCCTCATGAACGTTCTGCGACCGGGCCAGAGGATCGGGCAACCGGGCGGGCGGTGACGCCGGTCCCGGAAACCGGGGGTCGGCTCAGGGCCGCTGCAGGGCCGCCTCGACGGTCGCCCGGCAGGACCGGTCCACCAGCCGCTCGATCAGGTCCAGGGCGAAGTCCATGGCGGTGCCCGGCCCCCGGGAGGTGATCACTTGGCCGTCGGCCACCACCGGTTGGGCCAGGATCTCCACCCGCTCCAGGTGCAGGCCTTCCAGGACCCCGGGATAGGCGGTGGCGCGCCGGCCGTCCAGCAGGCCGTTGGCGGCCAGCACCGCGGGGGCGGCGCAGATGGCGGTGACGAACTTGCCCTCCGCGGCCAGGCGGCGCAGCAGCGTGGCGATACGCGGATCCTTGCGCAAGCGTTCGGTTCCGGGCAACCCTCCCGGCAGCACGATCATGTCGAAGGGGTGGTCCAGGACCGCATCCAGCAGGACATCCGGCACCAGCACCACCCCGCGGCTGGCGGTGACCGGACCCGGTTCCAGGCCGGCGGAGACCACGTCGATGCCGGCCCGGCGCATGAGGTCGATGAGGGTGACCGCCTCCAGCTCCTCGCACCCGTGGGCCAGGGGGATGAGAACGCGCTTGTTCATGGAATCGCTCCCGGTGGCTGCCGCTTCAGGGCAGCACTTTCTTGAAGGGTTTGACGGTCACCGCGGCGTAGACCCCGGCGGCCAGGTAGGGATCGGCGGCGGCCCAGGCCTGGGCGTCGGCCAGCGCGTCGAAGCGGGCCACCACCAGGCTGCCGGTGAAGCCGGCCGCGCCCGGATCCTCGCGATCGACGGCCGGGCAGGGACCGGCCAGCAGCAGCCGCCCCTGGGCCGCCAGGGCCTGGAGCCGCTCCAGATGGGCCGGGCGGGCCTGTTGCCGCAACGGCAGGCTGTGGTCCACGTCCTGGCTGATGATGGCATAATACATGGCAGACTCTCCTGACGCTGGGGATGGGTTTGAGTGTTCACCAGAAGATGTTATAAAGCAAACTGTTTCCATGCCAACCTGGCCGGATGGGGGATGCCTCCCGCCACCCGCCACCGCTGGGAGTCGCAGCGCGACCGCCAGCGGAATACCGATATGGATCGCCGCAATGGAAGAAAACGTCAACAGGATTTTCGACGCCATCCGGGAGAAGCTGACTCTCCTAAGGGGGCATCTTTGACTATGATCAAGGCACCCGCCGGCTGGATGAACTCAACGCCCTGAGCGCCGACCCCCGGCTCTGGTCCGACCCGGACCGCGCCCGGGACCTGATGCGGGAGAAGACCGGCCTGGAGAAGACCATCGGCCAGTGGAACCAGTTGGATCGGGAGCTGGAGGAGGCCCGGGAGATGCTGGAACTGGCCCGGGAGGAAAACGATGCCGGCGTGCAGGACGAGGTGGCCCGGCAGGCCCGGGCCATGCTGGAGCGGGTGGGGGAACTGGAGATGCGCCGCATGCTCTCCGGCGAGGCCGACGCCAACAACGCCTTCATCGAGATCCACCCCGGCGCCGGCGGCACCGAATCCCAGGACTGGGCCGAGATGCTGCTGCGCATGTACCTGCGCTGGTGCGACCGGCGCGGCTTCAAGCACGAAGTGGTCGATTATCTGCCCGGCGAGGAGGCCGGCTGCAAGTCGGTCAGCGTGCGGGTGGAGGGGGAGTTCGCCTACGGCCTGCTCAAGACCGAGGGCGGCGTCCACCGGCTGGTGCGCATCAGCCCCTTCGACGCCTCGGCCCGGCGCCACACCAGTTTCACCTCGGTGTATGTGTACCCGGAGGTGGACGACCGCATCGAGGTGGTGATCGAGGACAAGGATCTGCGCATCGACACCTTCCGGGCCTCAGGGGCCGGGGGGCAGCATGTCAACAAGACCAGCTCGGCCATCCGCATCACCCACTATCCCACGGGCATCGTGGTCCAGTGCCAGAACGGCCGCAGCCAGCACCGCAACAAGGACGAGGCCATGGCCATGCTGCGCTCCCGGATCTACCAAATGGAGCTGGACAAGCGGGCCGAGGAGGCCAAACTCGCCAACGAGTCCAAGACCGACATCGGCTGGGGCCATCAGATCCGCTCCTATGTGTTGCACCCCTACCGCATGGTCAAGGACCTGCGCACCGGCGAGGAAACCGGCAATGCCGACGCGGTGCTGGATGGCGGACTGGATCCTTTCATCCACGCCGCCCTGGCCCAGCGGGTGATTCCTGTTTGAGCGATTGGAAAAAACTCATGACTGATGCCGAAGAAGACAATCCGCAGATCGCCGCCCGCAAGGTCAAGCTGGCGGCCCTGCGCCAGGCGGGGATCAATCCCTACCCCAACGGGTTCCGGCCGGCCTGGTCCCTGGCCAGGATCTTCCACGACCACGACCCGGTGACCGACGCCGCGGCGTTGGAGCAGGTGCATGTCAGCGCCGCCGGGCGGGTGATGCTGCTGCGCAGCTTCGGCAAGCTGACCTTCGCCACCCTCCAGGACGCCTCGGGCCGGCTGCAGATCGCCGTGCAGCGCGACACCGTGGGCGCCGAGTTCTACAACGAGGTGTTCCGCAAGGTGGAGGTGGGGGACCATCTGGGCGTGGAAGGCCATCTGTTCCGCACCAGGACCAACGAACTGACCCTGCGCGCCACCCGGGTGCGGCTGCTGACCAAGTCCGTGCGCCCCCTGCCGGAAAAGTTCCACGGCCTGGAGGATCGGGAAACCCGTTACCGGCGACGCTATGTGGACCTGATCGTCAATCCGGAGGTGCGGGAGCTGTTCCGCCTGCGTTCCCGGATCATCCGCCACATCCGGGGCTTCCTGGAGGACCGGGGGTACCTGGAGGTGGAGACCCCCATGATGCATCCCATCCCCGGCGGCGCCACCGCCCGGCCCTTCGTGACCCACCACAACGCCCTGGGGGTGGACCTCTACCTGCGGGTGGCGCCGGAGCTGTACCTCAAGCGCCTGATCGTCGGCGGCTTCGAGCGGGTGTTCGAGATCAACCGCAACTTCCGCAACGAGGGGTTGTCGGTCCGGCACAATCCCGAATTCACCATGCTGGAGTTCTATCAGGCCTATGCCGACTACCATGACCTGATGGACCTCACCGAGGAACTGCTGGCCGGCGTGGTCCGGGAGGTCACCGGCGGTGGCGCGCGGGTGATCCATCAGGGTCGGGAGATCGATTTCACGCCGCCCTGGCCCCGCCTGACCCTGGCCGAGGCCCTGGTGCGTCACGCCGGCGCCGACGCCCAGCGCATGACCGAGCGGGCCTATCTGGAAGAGCTGCTGCGGCGCCTGGGCGGGGAGCCCCGGGCCGGGGCCGACGCCGGCGCCCTGCTGCTCGAAGCCTTCGAGCTGGGGGCCGAGGCGCGTTTGATCCAGCCCACCTTCATCATGGACTATCCGGTGTCGGTCAGCCCCCTGAGCCGCCGCTCGGACAGCCGGCCGGAGGTGGCCGAGCGTTTCGAGCTGTTCATCGGCGGCTGGGAGGTGGCCAACGCCTTCTCCGAGCTGAACGATCCCGCCGACCAGGCGGCGCGCTTCCGCGGCCAGGTGGCGGCCAAGGCGGCGGGGGACGACGAGGCCATGCATTTCGACGCCGATTACATCCGGGCGCTGGAATACGGCATGCCGCCCACCGCCGGGGAGGGGATCGGCATCGACCGCCTGGTCATGCTGCTCACCGACGCCGCCGCCATCCGGGACGTGCTGCTGTTTCCCCAGATGCGTCCCGAGGGGGGGGAGTAGAGCCCAACCATGCTGCGGCATCGTTACGAATGGTTCATCGGCCTGCGCTATCTGCGGGCCAAGAAGAGCCAGCATTTCATCGGGGTGATCACCCTGCTGTCCATGGCCGGCATCGCCCTGGGGGTGGCGGCGCTGATCGTGGTGCTGGCGGTGATGACCGGGTTCAAGGAGGAGCTGCAGCGCCAGATCCTCGGGGTCACCAGCCATGTGGTGGTCCAGGGTCCGGGCGGCCGGGTGACGGACCCGGAAGCGTTGGTGGCCCTGGCCCTGACCATCCCGGAGGTGACCGGCGCCGCGCCCTATGTCCTCAAGCAGGCCATGATCCTGATGGGCAACAACGCCTCCGGGGTCATGGTGCGGGGCATCGATCCGCTGCGGGAGGCCCAGGTCTCGTCCCTGCAGGCCAATCTGACCACGGGGGCCTTGGCCGATCTGCCGGGCTTCGGCATCATCCTGGGGGTGCGGTTGGCCTTCAGTCTGAACGTGGAAGTGGGCGATGCGGTGACCCTGGTGGCCCCGGTGGGCAACGTCACCGCCATGGGCACCCTGCCGCGCCTGAAGCGCTTCCGGGTGGTGGGCATCTTCGACTCGGGCATGTACGAATACGACAACTCCCTGGCCTATATCGATCTGGCGGATGCCCAGACCTTCTTCCGCTACGAGAACCGGCAGGTGACCGGGGTGGAGATCAAGACCCGCCATCCCGACCGCGCCATGGCGGTGCGCAAGGCCCTGGAACAGCGGATCGACCGGCACCACTGGGCCCGGGACTGGGAGCAGATGAACGCCAGCTTCTTCCGCGCCCTGCAGATCGAGAAGGCCACCATGTTCGTCATTCTGTTCCTGGTGGTGGTGGTGGCCGCGTTCAACATCATCTCCAGCCTGATCATGGTGGTGATGGAAAAGGGCCGCGACATCGCCGTCCTCAAGACCCTGGGGGCCGGCTCGGGCGGCATCATGGCCATCTTCATCATCAACGGCGGGGTGATCGGCCTGGCCGGCACCCTGTCCGGCCTGGGTCTGGGCCTGCTGCTGGCCCACAATCTGGAGGCCGTGCTGGCCTGGGTCGAGGCCACCTTCGGCATCCAGATCCTCTCCGGCGAGGTGTATTTCATCGACCACCTGCCGTCGGTGGTCAAGGAATCCGACGTGGTCTGGATCACCGCCATCAGCCTGCTGATCAGCCTGGCCGCCACCCTCTACCCCGCCTGGCGGGCCAGCCGGGTGGATCCGGTGGAGACCCTGCGCTATGAATGACCGTTCCCTGTTGTGCGCCCGGGGCGTGGTGAAGACCTTCACCGGCCCGGGCGGTCCGGTGCAGGTCCTCAAGGGCGTCGATCTCGATCTCCAGGTCGGCGCGATGGCGGCCCTGCTGGGGGTGTCCGGCTCGGGCAAGTCCACCCTGATCCAGATCCTCGGCAGCCTGGACCATCCCAGCGCCGGACAGGTCCTGCTCCAGGGGCAGGACCTGTTTGCCCTGAGCCAGAACAAGCGCGCCGAGATCCGCAATCGCCGGATCGGTTTCGTCTACCAGTTCCACCGCCTGTTGCCGGAGTTTTCCGCCATGGAAAACGTGATGATGCCCCTGCTGGTGGGGCGCATGCCCTGGGACGCCGCCCGCCGGCGGGCCACGGCGACCCTGGAGGAGGTGGGCCTGGCCCACCGCCTGGGGCACAAGCCGGGGCAGATGTCCGGCGGCGAGCAGCAGCGGGCCGCCATCGCCCGGGCGGTGGTCACCGGTCCGGACCTGATGCTGGCCGACGAACCCACCGGCAACCTGGATCTGGAAACCGCCGAGGGGCTGTTCCAACTGCTGCTGACCCTCAACCGGGACAGGAAATTGACCCTGCTGATGGTGACCCACAACCCGGCCCTGGCGGAGCGCTGCCATCGCCGGTTGCGCATGGTGGACGGGCATTTGCTGGAACCGGGGGCGGAGGAATGGCCGTGATGGACGGTGTCGAATTCCTGCAAAAACTCATCGTCTGGGCGCCGGGGGTGATCTTCGCCATCACCTTGCACGAATGGGCCCACGGCTTCGCCGCCTACCGCTTCGGGGATCCCACCGCCGCGTCGCTGGGGCGCCTGAGCCTCAATCCCCTGGCCCATGTGGACTGGGTCTGGACCGTGGCGGTGCCCATCGTGCTGCTGCTGACCATGGGGTTCGCCTTCGGCGCGGCCAAGCCGGTGCCCATCAATCCCCGCAACTTCCGGGGGTCGTACAAGTTCGCC
>PEAP01000120.1 GCA_002753665.1 Magnetococcales bacterium DC0425bin3 | reverse complement strand
GGACGGCCGCCGCCAGCGCGGCGGCCGTCCGGGGGGTCACGCCCTGCCCTTCAGAAAAGCGGCATATTTGTGATCCTCCTGGGCGATGTGGCCGAACAGCCAGTTCCTCAACAGCTTGTGGGTCTCCATCACCAGGGGCACGGTCATGGTGATCTTGATGGCGTTCTGCAGGTCGGTCTGGATTTTTTGCAGTTGCCGGATCAGGTCGGCATGGATCTGGCGGTGTTGCGGCAGTTCCGGATAGCCATGCCGCTCCAGCAGGGCTTCCTCGCGCTGGAAATGGCTGGCGGCGTATTCGTGCAACCGCTCCAGAACCTTCAGGGTGGGGGCCTTGATGTCGTTGGGCGGGTCGATCTTCAGCATGTCGTTGACGATGGCCAGGAGTTGCCGATGATCGTCGTCCAATGGCTCGATGCCCAGGCTGAGTTTTTCATCCCACTGAATCTCCATCTCTTTTCCCCTCCCTTGCGTGGCCATTCGATCCGCGGATCATGCGATGGGGGATATTCTGCGTTACCCCACGGGCCGCTGTCCAGACGGCGAGCGGCCGGCGCCTTCGTGACGACTTTCCCTGGAACGGAATTTGAGGTATGAATTCGGCAGCTTGTGGCGCGGAACCGGTTTGCGGTCCGGGCCAGCCTCCTGCGGGACCATGTGCCAGACAATCCTTTCACGGTGATGCGGGGCAACCCTGTGGATGACGACGCCGAGAGTTCCAACGATGACCAGTCCGGCTTTCACTGTCCGGCCTGTGGCGGCCGACCCGGCCGCATCTTCATATGCAACCACTGCGGCGAGGTCCGTTGCGGCTCCACCGCCTGCACCGGCTCCAAGGGCGGACATGCCTGGTGGGCCGGCGCCGGCGTGCAGTGCCGACACTGTGGCCGAGGCAAGTACTCCCCCATCGGATCCCTCCAGGATCTGGATGCGGCCATCAAGAAGATGACCAAGAAAAAAACCTCCTGAAGAATTCCCGCGGGAAGTCGCGCGGGAGGGTGGAGAGAGGTTTCCCCCATCCATCGAGACTGGTCGGACGTTCGGGCAGGACGGTACTGCGGCGGGGGCCGGGCGGGAATGGCGGGACTGGATCGGACATGACCTTGTCGCGGAATTTCGTGTTGATTGTCCAGCATGCGGATGGCTCCTCCGCAACGGTTTTCCTGGCCGGACTGGACGAAGTCGCCATCGGTCGTCTGAGCGCCAAATGCACGCCCCGGCCCGGGCATCTCTGTCTGCCGGACCGGCTGGTCTCCCGCAATCACTGCCGTCTGTACCTGAAACAGCCCGCGATCACGGCTCCACCCGCGGCTGCCGCGGCTGCCGATGACGAAGCCACGGTGATGTTCGGCGGCACCCTGCCGATCGGTCTTGAATTCCAATGGTGGGTGCAGGACCTGGGCAGCGCCAATGGCACCAGCCTGAACGGCCAGGCGGTGGTCCACGAGATGCCGTTGCCCCTCGGGGGCATTCTGACCCTCGGAGGAACCCGGATGCGGTTGGAACTGGGGCCGGAGCTGCCCGTGGCGGCGCCACCGCCGCCCGATCCGGTCCCGGCCGGAGGCCCGGATGAATCCTCTCCCGCTCCGGGGGCGGATGCCGCCACACTGAGCGACGATGACATCACCGTGATCGGCGTTCCCCGATCGGCCCCGGTCGGCTTCCCGTCCGATGGACCCACGCCAGCCACGGAGAGCCCTGGGGCCAGCCCAACGTCGATGGATGGGGGAGACGTCCCGTCGCCGACCCGCTTTCCCGGATCTGGAACGGATCCCCTGCTGCAGCTGGCCGAGCTGGTCAAGACCGGTTTCCTCACCCAGGAGGAGTTCACTCTGAGAAAGCGGCAACTGTTGGGGCTGGATCCGGCGATTCCCGCCGAGCCGGCCGGGGATCCGTCCGCTTCGGGCTGGCCCCAGCCGGAAGGCAGTTCCCTGGCCCGGGGACTGCACGATTTCGTGGTGGAGGTGGGCGGATTCTCCCTGGACAAGGCCCGACAGGTGGAAGCCCAGGTCCGGGACCTGGGCCTGCCGGTGCTGCGGCGCCACATCCCCCTGGAGGGGGGCATCTGTCTCTATCTGCTGGACATCGGCCCGTTCGCCAAGTCCGCCGTGGCCCACCAGGCCGCGGTCCAGGCCGGGGATCGTCTGAAATTCGCCGGTATTCCAGGTTTTTCCGGGTTCAACGTGGTGCCCCTGGTGTTCTTCTCCAAGGGCCAGGGCCGTATTTCCCGGGTGCGCAAGATCTATCCCGATTGGCCGGGAGCGGACTGAACCGCTCCGGCGGATGGTTTGCGGCAGAACAGGATCACCCCGGTGCGGCTGCGGGTGGGCATCAGGGTCTGGCCCAGGACCTGGCACAGGCGGGCCAGGGTTTTCGACTCCCGTATGGTCACCAGACTGCCGGCCCCACTCCGGCACAGGATCACCGCCAGCGCCAGGAGCCGGCGGCCCGACCGGGGAGATTGGGCCAGACGGTGCAGCAGACGCCATTTTTTTCCGCTGCGACAGTGCGCTGGGGGCGTGGTCGTGGTCCCCTGGACCAGACGCTCCAGCAGGTCGGCCGGATGGGTCAGACGGTCGGCGATCCGCTCCAGAACGGCGTAGGCGGACTCGTACAGGCCCCCATGGAGGGTCATTTCCGCCTCGATGGTGAAATGTTCCGCCAGCAGGGGCCGCCATTCCGACTCCGGGATCAGGCGCCGGCGGCGGGCGGTCCAGGCGGAAAAGAGCAACCAGCCGCCCGGTTCGAGAATGCGCAGGGTTTCCGCCATGGCCACCCGCTGCCCCGCGGGAGTGAGATAGCCGATCACCTCCATGGCCGCCACGCCCTGGATGGCGCCGCTGGCGAAGGGCAGGGACTGCCACAGACCGGCCACCCAGCGCACCCCGGTCGGTCCGGGTGGCAGGCGGAGCAGGGTGCCGACCTCCGGTTCCACGCCCACCACGCTGGCCCCGTACCGCTCCGCCATCAGGGCCGGCAGTCCCCCGCCGCTGCAGCCCACATCCACGAAGCGTGTGCAATGGGCGATGCGTTGGCCGACCAGGGCCATGGCCCGCTGGTATTTCAGGTGCTGAAACCCGTTGCGCCGCCGTCCGGCGATTTCCCGACCCGCGGCGTCCCAGCGGATCACCTGGGAGTCCGGCTCACGCATCGGCCACCCTGGGCAGCCAGACGGTCACCGTGGTGCCTTGTTCCTCGCTGGTGGTGAAGGCGATGGTGCCGCCCTGGGTTTCGGTCATCAACCGGGCCGAATAGGTGCCGATGCCGGTGCCGTGGGACTTGCCGGCGGTGATGTATTTTTCGAAGAATACCGGCCGGATCTCCGGAGGAACCGCGCCCTGGTTGTGGATGGCGATGCGGACCCGCTGGCCGTCGCGTTCCAGGGTGATGGTCACGGTGGCGCCCCGGGGACTGGCCTCCACGGCGTTCTTGATCAGGTTGCCGAACAGGGAGTAGCAGAGGGATTCCTCGCCGTGGATCAGCAGCCGCTTTTCCTGGCACTGGATGGTGGTGGTCAGGTGATTGGCCTTGATCTGCTGGGCGGCTTCGGCGAGAACCTTGTGCAACAGCGGAATCGGGGTCACCGGATGGGGATGGGGCTGGTAGCGGCCGATCTCCATCTTGTAGAGATCCAGGGAGCTGTTGATCATGTCCAGCATGCGGTAGCCGGCCGCTTCGATCATGTCCACCAGGCTGCGTTGTTCTTCCCGCAGGCCTTCCTCCCGCAGCAGATCGGCGGCGCCCAGAATGCCCTGGAGGGGGGATTTGAGATCGTGGCGCAGGATGCGATCCACGTCTTCCCGCAGGTGGGCGGCCCGCAGCAGGGATTCGTTCTGGGCGTGGGCCAGCTGGATGGCCGATTGATGGGACAGGTGGGTCCGCACCCGGGCCTTGACCACGGTGGGCAGGAACGGCTTGGTGATGAAATCCACCGCGCCGATCTCGAACCCCTTCAACTGCTCCCGTTCATCGTTGAGGGCGGTGATGAAGATCACCGGAATATCACTGATTTTCGGATTGGCCTTGATCTGCCGGCACACCTCGTAGCCGTCCATGCCCGGCATCATGATGTCCAGCAGGATCAGATCCGGCGGCGGATCGGCCTTGACGGCGCGGTTCAGGGCCTGGTGACCATCCTTGGCGACCAGCAGGTCGTATTTCGATTCGAACAGATTGACGAGCAGGTTGAGGTTGAGGGGCTCGTCATCGACGATGAGCAGTCTTTTGCGCAGTTCCATCGGATCAATCCGATCCTGGCCGGTCCCGGTCCGCGGGAGGGGCAAGATTCAGTAGGGCGCACAGCCCGATCAGGGTCTTTTCCGCCTGCTCGAAGTCGAAATCCTGTATCTGCCGCTCCAGACGTTCGACCATGCGGGGGTGATCCTTGGCCAGCAGGGGACGGATGCGTTCCAATACCCGGGCGGCGGTGGCGTTGCCCTGGTTGAGCAGGGTCGCCAACTCCCGCAGCCTGGCGGTCAAGTCCTCGTCCGCCGACCCGACCATGCCGGCATAGTCGGACAGGTCGGAGGCCCGATGGTCGAGTGTGCAGTCCCCGGCGGTGCGGTGCAACCCTTGGTCCGCGGCGGTCGAGTAAAGGCTGCGGACGCCAGCCCGGTCCTTGTCCTGGGGTGGCGGGACAACGGCCGGCAGCCAACGGCCCAGGGCCTGGACCACCGCGGCGGGTTGAAAGGGTTTGGTCAGATGGTCGTTCATGCCCGCCGCCAGGCATTGTTCCCGGATGCCGGCCATGGAGTCGGCGGTCAGGGCCAGGATGGGCAGGCTGGCCAGGCCCGGCAGGGTTCGGATCACCCGGGTGGCCTGCAGGCCGTCCATCTCCGGCATGTGCAGGTCCATGAGGACGGCGTCGAAGGGCTGGGCGCCCACGGCGGCCACCGCCTCCTGGCCGTTGTGGGCCAGCGCCACCTGCAGACCGAGATTTTCCAGCAGTTCGCGGGTGATCTCCCGATTGGTATCGTGGTCCTCCACCAGCAGGATGCGGCGGCCGCGCAGGGTCTGCGGCTGGGCATCCTGACGGGGTAACGGCGGCACGGACGGCGGGGCGCCGGTGGCGGGGGCCAGGACGGCCTGCAGGGCATGGAACAGGGCCGCCGGCAGGACCGGTTTGACCAGGCAGCGTTCGCCCTCCCGGGAGGCTGGTGTTTCGACACAGCGGGGGTCGGACCCCAGGGCGGCGGGGGTCAGGGGCAGGATCGGCCGTCCCTGCCAGGGCGCGGTGGTTTCCAGAGCCCGGGTCAGGGGGGGGCCGTCGTCCAGAATCAGTTCGGAAGCCACCAGCGCCAAGCTCCAGGGCTCGGATGGTTCCGCCACCAGGGCCAGGGCCGCGGTGGGGGTGTCGGCGGCCTTGGGGATGGCGCCCATGTGCAGCAGCATGGTCACCAGGGCATGGCGGGCGGTGGCCTGGGGTTCGACCAGCAGGATCCGCGGCCGCGGCTGGCCTTCCAGCAGGACGCGGGTGACCGGCGGATTGTCCCGGTGCCTGGGCATGGGCAGGCTGAGGGTGAAGGTGCTGCCCTGGCCCAACTGGCTGGTCAGCCGGATGCTGCCATCCATCAGCTCGGCCAGCCGCCGGCTGATGGCCAGGCCCAGGCCGGTGCCGCCGTAACGGCGGGTGATGGAGCCGTCGGCCTGGGTGAAGGGCTGGAACAGGTTCTTCTGCTGTTCCGGGCTCATGCCGATGCCGGTGTCCCGCACCCGGCATTCCCAGACCGGGGGCTGATCCGGATGGCCGGGAAGCCAGCGGGTGCGCACCTCCACCTCGCCCCGATCGGTGAACTTGATGGCGTTGCCGGTCAGGTTGGCCAGGATCTGGCCCAGGCGCAGGGGATCCCCCACCAGGGTGGCCGGGGTGGCCGGGTCGGGATCCAGCACCAGCTCCAGGCCCTTGACCGCCACCTGGGCCCGGAACAGATCGCCCAGCCGTTCCAGCAGGGATTCGCCGGGAAAGGGAATGCGCTCCATCTCCAGCCGGCCGGCCTCGATCTTGGAAATGTCCAGGATGTCGTTGAGAATGCCCAACAGGATGTTGGAGGCGCCGAGGATCTTGTCCAGATAGGCCTGCAACTGGGCCGGAGAGCGGTGCTGCATGGCCAGGTGGGTCATGCCGATGATGGCGTTCATCGGCGTGCGCAGTTCGTGGCTCATGTTGGCCAGAAAGACGCTCTTGGCCTGATTGGCCCGTTCCGCCTCCCGGGTGGCTTCCAGGAGCTGGCGTTCGACCGCCTTGCGGTCGCTGATGTCGGCCACCGTCCCCACCATGCGCACCGGCACGCCCTGGTCGTTGCGTTCCACCACCGCGCCCTTGGAATGCAGCCACTTGACTGCCCCGTCCCGGGTGTGGGCGCGATACTCGACTTCATAGCGGGGGAGCAGCCCCTGGCGGTAGCGACGCCCCACATCCAGGACCCGTTCCCGGTCCTCGGCATGGATCAGGCGTTTCCAGGTATCCTGATGCCAGACCAGCTCCTCGGGCCGATAGCCGAGGATTTCGGCCCAGCGGGAATTGACCACCAGCTCGCCGGTTTCGAGGTTGACATCCCAGGAGCCCAGGTTGCCCCCTTCCAGGGCCAGTTGATGGCGCTGGTCGCTGGCCTTGAGGGCTTCCTGGACCAGGGTGCGGCGGGTGATTTCCATGCGCAGGCGGCGGTTCCAGGCGAACACCAGCAGCAGGATCGCCAGGATGCCGCCGCCGGCGGACAGCACCAGGATTTGATTGAACCCCACATCCAGGGCCACCGGCGCCCAGCGGGCGCGCAGTTCCCGGTGTTCGGCGGGGGGGATGGCGGCCAGGGCCCGATCCAGGATGGCGGCCAGCTCCGGCCAGTCGCTGCGCACGGCGAAATGCAGCTGATCGGTGCCCTCGGAGACCGGGGCGGCGACCTTGAGATTGGCCAGGCTGTGGGCCTCGATCAGGTGGCTGATCACCGCCAGGTTGTCCACATAGGCCTCCACCTGACCCGCCGCCACCGCCTTGAGCCCCGCCAGGGGCGAGGAGGCAAGGTGCAGGTCCAGCCGCGGATGTTCGCTGCGCAGGCGTTCGTGGATGGCGAAGGATTCCACCACCGCCACCGGTCGGCCGTAAAGCTCCCGGATGCCGGTGAGCAGGGGGGCCTCGCGCCGGGTGACGATCATCCAGGGAATGTTCAGATAGGGGCGGGTGAAGCTCAGATAGGTGAGGCGCTCCGGGGTCTTGGCCACGCAGGGCAGGACATCCAGCTTGCGGGCCTTGCCCAGTTCGATCACCTGGGCCCAGGTTCCGGTCCGCACCGGCTCCAGGCGCACCCCCAGGGTGCGGGCCAGAAGGGTGACGTATTCCGCGGCGATGCCCCGATAATTCCCCTCGCCGTCGATGAACTCGAAGGGCGGCCATTGGGGATCCACCCCCAGGCGGATCACCGGATGCTGGCGCAGCCAGAGCCGTTCGGCCGCGGTCAGATCCAGGGCAAGAGATTCCTGTGGGGCGGCCCGGAATGGCGCCGGCAGCAGGGTCAGAAGCACCACCAGAAGCCGCAACATCCGGACCCGACGGCCCAGGACCACGGCCTGGCGGGCGGGGGGCGAGGGGAGGTCTGGAAGAGAAGCGTTCATGTCCGGGGACTATGCCTCAAGGCGCCGCGGCGGGGAAGTGGGCAAGACCCGGAATTCCGTTCCCGCGTGTTACGGTCCAGGCAACGCCGGTGGCTTTTGCCCGGCCGGAGGGCTACAGTTGCATTCCTGGATCATCCGCCACCATTACTGTGGGAGTCGCGGAGCGACTTCCATCCCATCCATCCACAAGCAGCCGAGGATTGCCATGTCCCTGACCGATCCGACCGCCAATGCCCGACGCCGGCAGGCCATCCGGGTTCCCTATGATAAGGATCTGCTGTTGGAATTCGACAACGGCCTGGTCTTGGCGGGTCGGGCCCAGGACATCAGCAGCACCGGGTTTTTCCTCGGCACCGCCAGCCCGGGGTTTGACCGGACCCTGGGTTGGAAGGGGCAACTGGTCATCGACTTGGTGGTCGAAAGGATTCGCATCCCCTGCCAGGTGGCGCGGGTGATCGGGCAGGGGGTGGGCGTCCATTATCTGGAATGACTCGATTGTTCGACAGGATGTTTTTTTTGTTTCAATTTCGAAAAATTGATGCTACCGTGCCTCACAAAACTGTATGGATGGGGGAGGCATCCCTCCACCCTCCACCGAAAGAGGGATAACTCTCTCGAACCGTTGCATTCGAATCCGGCCAGGCAGGCGCACCTCGCGGTACAAGATCTGCCATCCGGTTCGGAGTCACTCGGTCCTCGGCTCTTGCGTGGACCTCAGCGTTCAGGAGTACCGAGCATGATCACTGTCTTTTTGCCCTCCCTGTTCCCCTGACGTTTTCTCTCCGGCGTCGTCGGCTGTTCCCAGTCCGATCCCGGGCCTCCCTGACATAATCCCGTTTTCGTCTTCCGTGGCGGAGCTGTCGCTGCCCCGGGGGTGGGGTGTCCCTGTTCGATGACCGACCTGCTTGCGGTTGTCATGGAGCAGTGTGGCCTGGAATCGAGTTGTCGCGACCGATTTGTGGAGAGAATCCCATGGCCAAGAAGAAGGTGGTATCCAAGAAAGTCGAGAAACTCGAAGACCGCATCGCCCCCGCCATGATCGGCGGGGACATGACCTCGGCCCTGGCCGAAATTCCGACCACCGGTGATTTGGGTGGCGGGGAGGCGTTGCCGCCCGCTTCCGCGCCGGATACGGGTTACGAACCGCCCCCTGGCGGCGAGGACGCCGCCGGGGGCGCCCAGTCCCCGCCCACCGATACCAGCTATGCCGGCGGCGACGATCTGCCGCCGGAACCGCCCGCCTCCGACGGTGCGTCGCCCCCGACCACCGACGCCGGCGGCGGCGCCGGTGGCGAGACCGGCACGCCTCCGGCCGGCGGCGAAACCGGTGGCAGTGGTCCGGCCGCGGGTGGTGACAGCGGCGGCGCGACGGCCGGGGCGACCGGCGGTGAGACCCCCAGCGCCGGCAGCGACAGCGGCGCGACGTCTTCCAGCA
>PEAP01000119.1 GCA_002753665.1 Magnetococcales bacterium DC0425bin3 | reverse complement strand
GGCGATGGTACGGGGTCCACTCCGGGCAGAGTTCGGCGAGATTGACCGGGGTGGTGCGAATCCAGGTGCGGAACTTGCGGTCGCGCAGGGCGTAGGTGAGGTGGCCGCGAAACAGGGTGGCCTTGAGGGTGTGGACCACGCCGGGTTCCGGATCGGGCGGAAACCAGCGCCCCACCTTGGTCCAATGGATCAGGTCGCGGCTGCGGTAGATCATCTGGTGGAAGCGGTGGAACCAGGGAACGATGGAGATGAAGCAGGCATAGTCCGACGGCCCTACCCGATAGAGCTTGGGGTTGTAGAGACCCCGGTCGGATTCGCCGGGCACCGGCTCCAGGCCGTCGGGCCACTGCCATTCGCCGAAACGGAGGCCGTCCTCCGACTCGGCGTAAAAGACGGTGTAGTTCTCGCTGAAGCGGGGATGGCCCTGATCCCCGGCGGCGGCCACGGTGAAATAGCCGATATAACGCCCGTCGTCGGTTTTGATCACCGAGACTCCCTCCACCTCCGGGAAGATTTCGCTGCCCGCCAGCACCTCGGCCTCATGTTCCCAATTAACCAGGTCCACGGAGCGGAAGGTGCGGATGGTGCTGCGGTAGCGGGCGGGGTCACGGGCGTTCTCCATCACCGTGATGTAGAGCCGCCAGAAACCGTTCTCCCGCACCACCCAGGGGTTGTGGACGCAGTCGTGAAACTTCAGCACCGGGAAGGGCGGTTCGTTCCGGCCCGGTTTGAGGTAGAGTTCGTAGTTGCGTTCGTGGTCGTCGCCATCCAGGGAGGCGATGAAGAGCATCCTGGCCACCCCCTCGTGTTCCAGCAGGAAGGGGGTGTTGACGGCGAAGGCCCCGATCTCTTCCGGATCGAGGCAGAAGGGTGCGGACATGGAAGTCTCCTGTATCAGATCAGGGTGGCGCGGGCGGCTTCGCCATCAAGCAGACTGGAGCCGCCCAGGTAGATGCGTCCCGCCATATCGGGGGACGGGGAAAACTGCATGGAGGGATCTTCCACCGGCACGGTGACGCTCCTGCCGGAGGCCAGACCCGTCACCAACACGCGGCGGGCGCGCCAGGCCACGGGGATGTTGCCGCTGTTGGCGACGAAGAAGGGATAGCGGGCGCGGTAGGTTTTGTGCTGCCACTCCTCCACCTCGACGATGCCGGAGAGCGCGCCGAAGTCGAATCCCTCCAGGGTGTCGAAAGGACCGAGGTCAATCGGCGGCATTGAGCAGCCTCAGCTTGAAGATGCGGCCCGTGACCGTGTCCTGGGCCTCCAGGTAGACGGTCTGGCGGACCTCGACGAACTGGCTGTTGTCCTGGGGGTTGTAGACCCGGCGGGTGACGGTCTGGCGGGTGCCGGGGATCTCCGCGAAGGCGTATTCCTCCTGGTCTTGTTCTTTGTCATCCCCGTCGTCCGGGCCGAAACGGAAGGTGATGATGGGCGCGCCTATCGGCCAGAAGACCCGCTCGAAGGAGCCGGTGGCCGCCTTGCTCCCGGAGAGGGCGATGATCCGCACCGGCGGGATTTCGGTGGAGGTGATGTTGCCGGAGGACCACGCCCGCTGCATCTCGGCGAAGTGGTCCGGGGTGGCCACCCCCTGGCCGTTGTCGTAGAGCACCTCGAAGAGGGAGAACCCGGCAGCGTAACGCACCACCAGCGCCCCGAACGCCTCGCCCTGGCAAAAGAACTCCCCGCGTCGCTGGTCGTAGCGTGGCGGTTCGACCAGGCGGCCTTCCCGATCCCGGAACACCGTCTGCTGGAGGATCTCCACCTCCGGCTGGTCGTAGAACCATCGCAGGCGCTTGCGCACCTCGCCGGACCAGGTCAGGGCCTCCACCACCGGCTCGCTGCGGCGACCCAGGGAGACGGCGGTGTTGACGGCCACGGTTCTCGGAACCTCGAAGCCTCTCACCCATTCCGTGGTGTTGATGACGGCGGGGCCGTTGTCAACGAACAGGGTCACCCCCTGGGCCGCAGCTTCCGAGCAATGGAGCTTGACCCGCTTCCTGCCAGGAACGGTCACCTGCAACGGGGTGATCTGGCTCATGCGGAAGATGACGCCCCAGGACCCCACCGTGACCGTCAGGCGGGAGAAAGCCACCTGCACCGGGGCCGAACCTCCCTGGTCGTTGTCGCCGGTGACCAGCTCGAAGGGGGTGTCGGCCTCCGGCGAGGCAAACTGGACCTGGAGGCTGGTCGCCAGTTCGCTCATCACTCGGACTCGCCGGAGACGGCGATCACCACCCGGTCGCCGGACAACGAACCGGTGTTGGGCGGGATGATGCGCTTCTGCCAGATTGCCACCGCCGCCGGGTGGGTCTTGAAGGAGAGCACGTCGCCCACGCCCCAGGTCCCGCCCCAGCCGGAAAAGGGCAAGGTAAAGTACGGACGACCGAAGGCGGCGTGGTTGGGGGCAAAGTCGCTGCTGGTGGTCCCGCCGCCCACCGAGCCGAGGGTGTCGCCGACGCAGGTGAAGGTTCCGGCGGCGGTGAAGGTGACAGTCCAGGTCTGCTCGATCCCGCCGATGGCGTCCACCACCAGGATGGAGGGGGGGTTGCCGGAGCCGCTCCAGCCGTTGTAGCTGCCGTTGGCCGAGGAGAGGCCCCAGGTGTCGGCGCTGGCGCGGAGGGTTCCGGCCTCGATCACCGAGGCGACCCGGGTGCTGGCGGCAAGGTAGGCATTGGCCAGGGACTGGCCGGAGGCAAAGGTCAGGGTGGCCTTGTTGCCGTTCCACACCACCGCCCCGGCGGGGGCCAGTCGCACGAATTCCGCCGCCCCGGCGGGGTCGTCCACCGTGGTCTTGTCCGAGATGCGGATCAGGTCGCCGTTGCGGAAGACGGCGTCGGAGGCGCTTTCGACATTGACGCTGATGGAAGTGGCCCCCAGGGCGGCATTGGCGTCCAGCCAGCCGCCGCCATAGACCCGCTCGCTGCCGGTGAGATCGTTCTGGGTGTCGGTTTGGGTCGCCGGAAAGATCACCACCCGGTCGCCGCCGGGGGTGGGCGTTTCCACGAACAGCAGGGTGTCGATGAGGGCCAGACCGTCCGGGTGGGCCACCTTGAGGAAGGACTTGCGGTACTTGGTGGAGCCCGCCGTGCGTTCACTCTGGGGCACGTCGGGCCAGAGGTTGTTCTTGACCCCGGAGGCGATCTCCACGGTGGAGAGGCGTCCACCGTTGGCGGCGGTGTCGGAGACGGTCTGGGAACGGTAGAACTTGAGGTGCGTGGCGTCGATGGGCATGGGGCGTTCTCCTGATCAGCAGGTCATCAGTTTGATGGTGCCGGTGAAAAGATGGTGGTGCGGCCAGATTGGCTTGAAGCTGACCGCCGGGGGATCGTGATGGCGGAACAGGACAGTGTGGGTCTCGCCGTCCCACTCCAGTTGAAAGACGGCTCCGGCCTGGGCGGCCATGGCGCGGAGGGCGTCCACGGTCTCCTGGGAGAGCCAGGTCACGCCATCCTCGGCCTCCAGGGTGATCGGCTGGCCGCCGGACAGGGCCTGGGACCACGTCACCACGGTCCCGCCCAGGGTGCGGGCGGTCTCCTGGGCCACGGGAGACCACTCCCAGCGGTCGGACCATTGCAGGGAGTCGGGCAGGATCAGGTCGCCGAGGCGTTTCATGGTTGCGTCCAGAGGATAATGTTACTACAATGACTTTTATGAAGATCTCCCATGACCCCGCCAAGGACATCCTCAACCGAGAGAAACATGGTCTCTCCCTGGCGGAAGCCGCCCATCTGGACTGGGATAAGGCGCTGATCTGGGAAGACACCCGGCGCGACTATGGTGAAGTCCGTCAGGTAGCCCTTGCCGTTCTTGGGATGCGCGTTCATGTGGTGGTTTTCGTGGACCGGACGGATGGCCGCCGGATCATCAGTTTGCGCAAGGCCAACGTGAAAGAGGTGATGCGCTATGTCGAAGAATTCGAAGATGAAGATTGAGATCCCCACACCGGAAGAAGATGCGGCCATCCATGCCGCCGCCTTGAGTGATCCGGATAACCTCCCGCTGAATGATCATGAATTGAGTCTGTTCAAACGCCGTGGGGGACGTCCACCGGGATATGCCACGAAGGTTTCCACAACGGTGCGTTTCGATGCCGACGTGATTTCGGCCTTTCGCGCATCCGGAAAAGGCTGGCAAACGCGAATGAACGATGTCCTGCGGGACTGGCTCAATACGCACCAGCCGGTCTGACGGGTTGCTTCTCACGCCAGCCCCCGTTCCAGCTCCCGCAGCGCATCCACGAACTGCCGGATCTGCTGCCGGGGACCGGGGATGGAGGCTACCGGTCTGCCGCCCGCGAAGAGATCCAGCCGCACCACCCCCTCCACTGGCGGGACGGCTCCTCCGGTCGCAAAGGCGGGCATGGGCGGCAGGACGGGGATCACCAGGTTGCGCACCAGACCCCCGGCAGCGAAGCGGGGAAGCTCTGGAGGCCGCAGGCGCATGCGGTTGAGGGATTCCAGCAGGCCGATGCCGTAGCGTCGGACCGCTTCCTTGCGGATCACGAATTCGCCCGCTTCCAACAAAGCATGGATGCGGTCCCCGCCGCCGAAACCAGGGAGACGGCCACCCCGCGCCAAACCCACCGGTCCCCCCACGGCATGGGCCTCCTGGGTCACCTGCTGGACGTAATAGGTGATGACCCGACCATCCAGGGCGTTGGCGCGGGCGGTGACATCCTCCAGGGCGGTCACGGCCTGGGCGGTGTCGGCGTTGACCGTGACCGTACTTCCGGCCTGGAGGGTGGTCTGCAACTCCTGGAAGCGGGCGATCAGCCCGTCGATGGCTCCGGTGGCCGAGGTGGCGTCGAACTTGGCCTTGATCTCCGGGTCGAAGGCGGCGAACTCGCTTTTGAAGCGGGCGAAGACGCGGGAGAGTTCGTCCAGTCCCGCCTTGACCGGGCCGGTCAGCCCCTGGGCCACCTTTTCGGGGACGCCCTCCAGGAACCGTGCCTCGTCCTGGAGTTCCGCCTTGATCTTGACCACCCGCTCCTTCTTTTCCAGCAGGTCGTCGATCTGGCGGGCGGCTTCCTCGACTTTGGCGGTATCGGCGGCAAGGATGATGCGGTGGTCCTTGGCAATAGCCTGATCGATGGCGGCCAGCCCCTGGCGCACCTTTTCCAGCTCACCGGCCAGTTTCTCGTACTCGGTGCGCAGGGAGGCCGCCGCCTGCTGGTGGCTCCGGCCCTGCTCCTGGAAGGCCTTGTCGGCGATGGATGCCGCCTGCCGGATCTGCTCCGAGGAGCGGGCCACGGCGTCCTGTTCGGAGACCACGGTGCGGTTGCCGACCTTGACCGCCTCGGCGGTCTGCTCGGCCAGCTCCATCATGCGCTCGGCGTGGCGGCGGGCGGCCTCGTAGTTGCCATTGCGCAGGGCTTCCTCGGCCCGCGCCTGCTCCTGGGCGATGCGCTGCTGCCGGGATTGATAGACATGGGCGGGGTCCATCCCCTTTTCGGCCAAGCGGGCGAGGCGATCCTCCACCGACAGCAGGAAGCTGGCCCGCTGCTCGGCGAGCTGACGGGCGGCCTCCAGGTGGCGGCGTTCCTCGGCAATCAACCGGTCGATGCTCTGCCGGTAGGCGGTTTCGGTCTGCTCCAGGACGCGCCGCTGGGACTGCAAGCGCTCTTCGTCCACCCGGACGGCGTCCTGCCCCAGGCGCTTGGCGTTGTCCATCTTGGTCTGGTATTCCCGCCGTACCAGATTCAGGGATTCGCCCAGGTGACGGCGGGCCTCGGCCAGCTTGGTCTCGGTCTCCTGGATGGCCAGGGCGGTGACGGCCTGCACCTTGCGGCGCTCGGAGATTAGTCCGGCGTCGGACAATGCTTCCACTCTGCGGCGGCGACGGTCGAACTCCTCGCCCAGGCGTTCGTCGGTGGTCCTGGAAGCGGACGCAGCGGCCTCGCCCATGGCCTTCCAGGATTTGGACTCGTCATCCACCGCCTGTTTGAGTTTCTCCCGGTGCTGCCCCAGGACCTCGTTGTATTTTCCGAGCTGCTGATCCGCGACACCGATGGCGTCCACGATGGCTTTTTTGGCCGCAGCCGCCGGGCCGGTCAGGGCGATGGAGAACTGCTTCAAACTGTCGTTGAGGCTGGTGGTTTTCGCGGCGGCGGCTTCCGCCTCCTTGGCCATGGCGCGGTAGAGCGCGACGACCTGATCCTTGACCGTCGGGTCGGCGTGGATGCCGTCCATGGCCCGGCCCAGGTCATCGACGGACAGCCCGGCCTTGCGCGCTTCCTCCAGCAGGGACTTCAGCCCCCCTTCGGTATCACCCAACTGGCGGCGCAGTTCCGCGCCCTTGGCGATGTTGTCGTCGTAGCTGCCGGTCAGCTTGTTCAACCAGAGCCAGAATTTCTGGCTGGTGGTCAAAGCCCCGTCCGTGCCGATGCCGTACCAGTTGCGCAGGCCATCGGTGTAGGAGGACATTTCCTTCTTGGCCTCGCCGAAGGCGCGGGCCTGGGTGTCCAGTTGCAGGGCCAGGGTCTGTCGATCCTCCTTCTTGAGAAGATCAAGATAGACCTTCAGCTTTCCGGCGTTGTCGCTGGCGGCGTTGCCGACGCGGGCCAGAACGCGCCCTTGTTCGTCCAGGGAGAGGTTGGCCTCGGGCAGGATGGCCGCGAGTTTCTCTTCCGCTTCGGTGTGTTCCTTGGTCCCCGGCTTCGTCGCTGCCAACGTTTGGCGCAACGCCTCCAGGCTCTTGATCTTTTCCGCTGTCGCCTCCCGGCTCTTGCCCAGGGCAGAGGCGTTCTCCAACAAGGATGGGACGCTGGAGGCCGCTGCCTTGGAGAAGGCGTAGGCCGCCACTCCGGCGGCGGTCAGCACCGCACCCAGCGGGGTGAACATCAGCCCCCGCATCGCCGTTCCCAACGTGGCCAGGGGCGCGAGCATGGCGACCACCCCGGCCCGCAACGCGCTCCACACCAGCCGTAAAGCACCAAATCCGGCGAAGGCGGTCAGGGCGGTCACGGCAGCGGCGGACAGGTTGGGGAACTGCTCGATGAGCGCGGCCAGACCGTGCATCAGGGCGGCGACCGCCTTGGCCACGGCGACGAGGGCGGGCAGGAAGGCGTTGCCCAGGTTGACGGCGGCCTCGGAAATGGCGTTCTTGGCCAGTTGCAGTTGGGCCTCGGTGGTGCGAATCCGTTCGCCGAACTCCTTCTGCATCGACCCGGCGTAGTTGCTCTCCTTGCCCACCAGCCCCAGAATCTCCCGGTACTTGTCCAGGTTGTTGACCACCTGGACAACCTCGTCGGAATAGAGATCCCCGAACAGGCCGACCAGGGTCTCCATTTTGGTCTGCTTGTCCAGACCGGAGAGCAGTTGCAGCAGTTCCAGGATGGCCTTTTGCGGGTTGCGTCGGATATTGCTCGCCAGTTGCTCGGCGGTGAGGCCGACCCGCAGCAGGGCGGCCTTGAATTTCTCGGTCTGGTTGGGGGCGTTCATCAGCTCCCGTGTCAACGCATTGATCGCGGTGGCGGAACGCTCCGGCCCCAAGCCCATGGACAAGAACGTCGCCGACAATGCCGCCGTCTCGGTGTTTGCCAGCCCGAAGACCCGCGCCATGCCGCCGGTGCGGTTCATCACCTCCACGATGTCCTTTTCCACCGCGTTGGTGTTGTTGCCCAGGTGGTTGATGGCGTCGGCCAGCAGGCGGGTTTGGGGCACCGTCAGGGCGAAGACGTTCATCAGCCTGCCGATGGCGGTCCCGGCCTCGTCGGGGGAGATCTTGAAGGCCGTACTCATCTTGGCGACGACCTCGGTGAAGCCTCTGATATCCTTGGCGGCAATGCCCATCTGCCCGCCCGCCTCGGCGATACGGGCGAGACCCTCCAGGGAAACGGGAATCTCCCGCGACATGCCTTTGATATCGGCAGTCATTTCGGCGAAAGCCTGGGGGGTGGGAAAGTCCACCACCTTGCGCACATCCGCCATGGCACTCTCGAAACGGATCGCCTCCCGCGCCGCCAGCCCGATACCGGCCCCGGCCACAGCCAGCTTGGCCAGTTGCTCCCTGACCAGGGACAACCGCGACGCCCACCCCTCGGTGCCGTTCTGCAACTCCACGATCCGGGTGGTCATGGCGAGATGGGCGCGGGAAAGTTCGGCGGCAGTCAACGTGCCGGAGGCGCGCAGACGCTCATAGGCCGCTTGGACCCTGGCGATCTCCCGGTCGGTGTTGATCCTGGGAGCAAGGCCGAGGGCATCCCGTGCCGACTGCAGCCGTTGCTGCTGGCGCAGCTTTTCCGCAGATTGGGCCAACTCCTGGCGAAGCCGCCGCTGCCCCTCGACCAGATTGGCGGTATCGACCCCTGTGGAACGCAGTTCTCCCCGCAGCCGTTGCAGGGCGTCGCGCTTGACCTCGAAGGCGGTCTTGGCTTCCGCCGCCGTCCGTTTAGCCTGCTCGAACTCCCGCTGCATGGCGCGGGTGGGGCTGGCGACCGCACCGATGGCGGCGGCCAGCCGGGTCACCTCGCCCTGAGCTTTGGACCACTCCCCGCGAGCTTCCGCCACCCCTTGTTTCAGCTCGCGGAACCCGGCAATTCCGGCCAGGGCGGACTGGATGCGCCGCGCCTCCTCCTGGGCCGCTCGCGCCATCCCCCGGACGCCGCCCGTCACCGCTTGGCGCGCCTGCTCCACGGAACGGGAGAGGTTCCCGGCGTCCATGAGGATGGTGAATTCCAGTGCGGTGGTGGCCACGGTTCATCCTTTGGTGGAGGCGGCGATCTCTTCCAGGGCAGCGAGGAAGAGTTCCCAGGGGTAGTCCCAAACGAGGGAATGCCCGGCCCGCGCCAGGGCGCAGGCCGAGCGTTCCAGCCGCTTGCGGGCCGTCACGGCATCGCCCGCGCCGCTTCCAGCAGCCGGTCCCTCATGCGGAAAAAATGGGGGTTGATCTCCCGACAGGCGGTGATCAGCCCCTCGATGGCCGAAGGGGTCATCTCGTCCAGGTCTGCCGCTTGCAGGTCTGTCATGCGGGCCACGTCGCCCAGGGAGGCGTCGGCCATGATTCCCTCGGTGACCAGATCGATGGCCCCTTCCCGGAGTTGATCCAGATCCTTGAGCCAGAGGCGGACCTCGGCCACGGTCAGTTCGCGGACGGTGACGGTACGCCCGTCCAGCTCTACTTCCT
>PEAP01000118.1 GCA_002753665.1 Magnetococcales bacterium DC0425bin3 | reverse complement strand
AACGGCGAATACGATGGCGTGCGGGTGATCGATGGCCAGGAGATCGTGCTGGCCACCACCACCATGGGCCGGGAGGAGCTGCGGGGGTTCCGGTTCATCCATGCCCTGATCCAGTTCATGTGGTCGCGGAAGTATTTCCACGACACCCTCACCCTGCTGGGGGTCCATGGGGTGCATCCGTTGGATGCCATCCTGGCGCTGGCGGACGGGTTCGCGGCCGATACCGGCCCCCTGGGCCGGGTGATGGACTGGTTCCGCAGCGACCATGATCTGGAAAACTTTCCCGACTTCGAGTCCCTGTCGGACTACTGGACCGGCACTGCCCCGTTCCAGCGGCTGCGCAGCGGGGATTACGGCAAGCTCAACTTCCAGTTGACCTTCAAGATTCTCCTGGACCACTACCCGGAATTCCTCGCCCTGATGCAACGGGTGGGGGAGAGCCTGCTGGCGGCGGCCGGGGCGGACCCGGCCGCCGTGGACCAGGTGCGGGAGGTGCTGCGGCTCAGCCGCGCCCTGCGCATCGAGCTGACCGGTGAGCAGGCCCTGGTGGATCGCAAGCGCTTGGACATGGAGTACGATTTTCTGGCCTGGCGGGCCAACGGCCGCCGGGGCGCCCCCGAACCGGTACGGACCACCTGCGAGCTGTTCCTGCCCGACGCCCAACGGGCCAATCTGCAGCGGCAACTGGAGCAGTTCCGGGCGGCCAACATCCATGCCACCCTGCGCAAGATGTCGGAATACATCAGCTCGGAAGATTTCTTCTACAAGCTGCGGGCGGCGTGAGTATGATAGACCTTTGGTAAGACCGGCCGTCTGCTGAAAGCCACTCCATGACCGTTACCGACGCCAATCTGGCCGCCATGAGTCGGCGCATCGCCGAATTGATCCATCCGGAGCGGATCATTCTGTTCGGCTCCCATGCCCGTGGGGAGGCGGGACCGGATGCGGACGTGGATCTGCTGGTGATCACCACCGAATCCTATGGTCCCGACAACAGCCGCCGCAAGGCCATGGCACGGTTATGGCGGATGCTTGGTGATATACCCGTGGCCAAGGATATCGTCCTGTTCAGTGCCGCCGAGGTGCAGAAGTGGCAGGGTGCCAAGAATCATCTGATTGCCCGGGCGCTGCAGGAAGGCAAAGTCTTGTATGAGCGGCATTGACCATGTCCGGGAACTGTTCAAACTGGCCCGGGCCGATCTCAAGGCCATGACCGGTATGCAGGACCCGACCCTTTTTACCGATGCCATATTTGGTTTTCATGCCCAGCAGGCTGTTGAAAAAGGCCTCAAGGCCTGGATCGCTGCCATGGATGTCCTGTATCCGCTGACCCATGACATCAGCCGGCTGGTTGCGCAACTGGCAGCGCAGGGTGTCGAGACCGGCGACTTGTGGGAATGGGTGGAACTCACTCCTTTCGCCGTTGAACATCGTTATACCTGGGGAAACGATCAGGAGGCCCCTCTGGACCGGATGAATTTGATCAATCGTATCACCAGCTTGTTGGATTTCATTGAAAGCCGGATTCCAATCTTGTCATCACAATGATCGACACCCATGCCCATCTGGCGGATCCGGTCTTCGATGCCGACCGGGCCGCGGTGCTGGAGCGGGCCCGGCAGGCCGGGATCACGGGGATTGTCCTGGTGGGGGAGACCCTGGCCGATGCCCGCCGCAACCTGGAACTGGCCGCCGGCGACGCCCTGCTGCATCCCGCCGCCGGGCTGTATCCCGCCCATCTGGATCTGGCCCAGGCCGAGGCCATGGTCGGCTTCATCCGGGAGCATCGTACTGAGCTGGTGGCCATCGGCGAGGTGGGGCTGGATCATTGGCTGGCCAAGGAGGCGCGGGACCGGCAGCTCCAGGAGGTAATCCTTGCCCGGTTCATCGACCTGTCCCTGGAGCTGGACCTGCCCCTCAATGTCCATTCCCGTTCCGCCGGCCGGGCAGCGGTGGAGCTGTTGCTGCAGCGGGGGGCGCGGCGGGTGCAGATGCATGCCTTCGACGCCAAACCGGGGGCCGCGGCCGCGGCGGTGGAGGCGGGGTTCTTCTTTTCCATTCCGCCGTCGGTGGTCCATTCCCGGCAGAAGCGTCGGCTGGTCCAGGCCCTGCCGCTGGAGCGGCTACTCCTGGAAACCGACAGCCCGGTGTTGGGTCCCCGGCCCGGCGAGCGCAACGAGCCGGCCAATGCCGCCGGCGTGCTGGCGGTGATCGCCGAACTGAAGGGCCTGGACCAGGCCACGGTCCGGGCAGCCCTGGCCCGGAACACCCGTCGCCTCTACGGTGGGAAACTGGCGGATGTCGGCGATTCTGGCGTTCCGGACTGACAGGGACGGGATAGTAAAAAAATTTTACTGTAAATTATTTTGGACTGAATCGATTTTTAGGTAGTGAATCAACAGGTTCCACGGGAAGTTACCCGAACAGGCAAAATATTCCGACAGGGGCTGGGCCGGGGCCTGGGGCAATAAGATGTGACAGAAGGTCAATATATTGAAACAATGACCGATTTTGAATTCAAGCAAGTGCTGATATTCATGCTTGTCAATTGGCCTGTCGGTTGCTATACCTATAGGCACAACAGAATATTTTGGGGGGGTTCGTATGAATGCCCGTCATTTCATCCAGGTGTTGTCCCGCGTTCTGGCGCAAGCCGGATCCTGCCGTGCCGAGCCCCGGGCGTTTGGGGTCGGCAAGTGGTTGTTTCTGGGGATCGGCATGGCCCTGGCCTACGGCCTCTCGGCCCAGGGCAGCCAGGCCGACGATGGCGCTCCGGTGGCGGGATCGCGCTGGGATGGCGCCTATCTGCTGGACGCGGATCCCGGGGTGGGTGGGGGAGGATTGAGGCACTCTGGCGAGGATGAGGAGTTCAGCATCGGCAATTCTCTGCGCAAGGCGGTTCATGCGGCGGCCGGCACCCGGATCCGCAACGATGACCCGGCCCTGCAGATGCAGGATCCCGATGTGTCCGTGGGCACCATGCTGATCCGGCAGGAGGCCCAGGCGGTCAACCGCGATCAGGCCCGCAACCTGCTGGCCCAACCCCTGGCCAGCGCCCGGTCGGTGTTACGGGAGGATGCCCTGCGCTATGCCCGGGAGGAGGGGCGCAAATACAAGTTCGTCGAGGCGTTGGGCGACCAGGTGGAGTCCATGGGTCTGAACCTGTTGCCGGAGGTGTCCCAGGTCCGGACCAGCTTCCGGGAGACCACCGGGGTGGATGTCAACTGGAACCCGCTGCGGCCCACCCGGGCCGAGTTCCAGGCCCAGCCGCTGAAGAACGTCACGAGTTTGGCCCCTTCGGTGCGCAACCTCAACCTGAACTACGACATTTCCCACAAGGGCAGCGAGCTGGAAGCCAACTGGAGCCACAAGTCCCTGGAGCTGGCCGGCGGGGTGAAATCCGGCGGGGAGGACAGCGGCGGTCTGGCCCGGGCTGCCTATGCCATCACCGACGGCGTCCGGGCGGAAGCCCAGACCACCAACCGGTCTTCCACCTTCCTGATCAATTTCTCCGGGCGCTTCTGATGTCCACCACTGTCACCTTCGACGATGTCTGGCGGCTGTTCCAGGAATCCGCCCAGCAGATGAAGGAGACCGCCCGGCAGATGAAGGAGACCGATCGGAAATTCCAGGAGACCGATCATCAATTGCGTGAGATGCGCGCCGAAACCGACCGGGTGATCAAGGACCTGTCGAAACAGGTGGGCGGTCTGACCGGGAAATGGGGGCAGTTCGTGGAGAATCTCGTGACTCCGGCCTGCGAGAAGTGAAAAGCACCCTGACGGTGGACGATGTGCGGGAGCATGTCCAGCGGGTTGGGCAGTTCAAGCAGTTTTTCCCGCAGTATCGGGACAAGATCGTGATGGGTGCGGTGGCCGGCATCGTCTCCGAGGAGGGCGTGGAAGTCTTTGCCCGCGAGGAAGGCCTGTTCGTGCTGGTGCAGTCCGGGGAGACCATGCGACTGGCCTAACGATGCCGGGCTCGTGCCCCGGAAGTGGTGATGACCCTGCCGGTGGGTCCCCGTTGGTGAATGTGACGACCCTGCGCGGTTGTTTTTTCTGATGGTGACCCATTACAATTTTTGTTGGCAGCCGCGCACCCTGCGGCTCCCCCATCGGAGACTGGCACTATCGCCATCGGACGCCTGCCATGGTAATCGGGTTAACGGACCATTCTTGGAGTGTGATGGAACTGCTGAGCTTCCAGCTACTTGGAACTGGATGACTGTCAGGCCACCAAACAATCCCTGGGGTCCCAGCCCGTCGCCGATCATCAGGATGACGTTTCTGACCTGGTCCGCCGGCGGAGCGGCGAAACCGGTCCACGGCAACCCGACCCACAGCAGCAGCAGGAGCAGGAGGCGGCGCATCAGGAGCGGACCAGGTAGGCGGCCAGGTCGAGCATCGCCATCGACAGCCAATAGGCCAGGGTGATCCACAGGGTGCGCCGGAACAGGGGCGCGGTGTTGTACAGGGACATGTCGTCGGCTCACGGCGGTGTAACCGGATCGCTTTCCTCCTGGTTTATTCAATCGCGCGGTGATTGGCAAGGTGGAATTCCCTCACCAGGTCAGCACGGGCCACAGGGGCGCGTAGGCGTCGCTCCAGGGCGACAGGGCCGGGATGGCCGCCTGCTCCGACCAGCCCAGCCGCAGCAGCCGCTGGGCCGGGGCCGCGGTCCAGGCCACCGCCAGCCAGCGGGACGGGTAGGCATCGGGATGCTCCGGGGGGGGATTGGCCAGGGTGAAGACCCGCCCCCCCAGGGCCCGGGCCGTGGCGCCAACCGCCGGCCCCAGATCCAGAAAACGGTTGGACAGGTGAAACAGCAGCAGCCCATCGGTGTTCAGGGTCCGGCGGTAGAGGGCCAGGGCTTCCAGGGTCAGGAGATGGAGCGGAATGGCGTCGCTGTTGAAGGCGTCCACCGTCAGCAGGTCGTAGCGGCCGTCGGGCACCCGCTCCAGGGACAAGCGGGCATCGCCCAGGATCACCCCCACCGCGCCCTGGCTGGCGGCCAGGTAGGAAAAATGGCTGCGGGCCACGGCGACGGCGTCCGGATCCAGCTCAAAGAAATCCATCCGCTGCCCGGGCTGGAGATAGGCCGCCAGGCTGCCGGTGCCCAGGCCGATGACGGCCATCCGCAGAGGGGTGACGGGCAGGTCCACCAGCAGCCGGCCCATGGGGGTGGTGGGGTGGTAGTAGAGCTGGGGAATCCGCGCCCGGGCCGGGTCCAGATGCTGGGCGCCGTGCTGGGTCGAGCCGTGGCGCAGCAGCCGCCGGCCGTCCTGCTCCCACACCCGCAGAATGCCGTAATGGTTGCGGTGGGCATGGAGCAGGGTGTGGTGGGGGGCCAGATGGCCGGTCAGGGGGGCGGCCAGGGCCAGCAGGCCCAGGGCCGCCGTCAGGGGCCGGGGTCGAAAGCGCAGGGCGCCGAAGATCGCCAACAGAGGCAGAAGCAGCAGCCAGCCCGGCAGGGATTCCCAGGCCTGCCCGCGGCCCAGGCCGGCCGCCAGCGGCCAACCGCCCACCACCGCCGCCAGGGCCAGCAGAATCCAGGGGTCACGCCGCTCCCAGCGTCGGGATTCGGGATCCAAAGCCAACCCGGCGCTGGCCAGCATCAGCCCCAGGGGGTATTCCACCAGGGCCGGCAGGCCCGAGGCCGGCAGCCACCAGCCCACCAGCAGCCCCCCCAGGAAGCCCCCCACGGCCAGCACCAGATAGAAGCCGGTCAGATGCTCGGCCCGCTCCGGCCGGGCCCGGCGCAGCTCGCCGTGGCAGACCAGGGTCACCCAGCCCAGAATGATCAGATGCAGCGCGATCATGAGCCCCGGCGCGGCGACGAAGCCCTGGGATTGCAGCAGGAACTGGAACACCCCCGCCGGCACCACCAGGTAGAACCGGTCCCGGATCCAGTCGGGATACCAGGGCGTCCTGCCGAAGGTCAGGGCGAAGGTCAGCAGAAAGAGCGCCAGCGGCGGCACCCACAGGAAGGGCACGGCCGCCAGGTCCATGGTGATCAGGTTGGTGACGGCCAGGTAGAGGGTATTGCTGGCGGTGATCAGCAGCAGCCAGCGCAGCACCGGGCGCCAGGCCGGCAGATGGGAGGCGGGGACGGCGGCGCGGGTGGCGCCGGGCGGCCGGGCGAACAGCGGCGCCTGCACCGCCACCACCAGCAGGCAGCCCCAGGACCACCAGTCCATCTGTTCCGCCAGGGTGAGGTTGGGTTCCACCAGGGTCGGGTAGGCCAGCAGGGCCAGGAACGCCCCCAGATTGGAAAAACCATACAGGAAATAGGGATCGACGTCCGACTCCGCACCCGCGGACTCCGCCAGCCAACGCTGGGTGGCCACCCCCACCGTGGCGAGCATGAGGAACGGAATGGCGCAACTGACCGCCAGCAGCTGGGCCAGGGGCAGCAGAAAACCCGCCTCCGGCCCGCCGGCAGCGGTCAGCCGGGGCATCCACAGGAAGGCCGGCGGCAGGGCGAGCAGCAGCAGCCCCAGATGCAGGCGGAAGAAGCGCGCCGCACCCAGCCAGCGGCTGCCCAGATGCACCCAGCCATAGCCGATGATCATCACCCCCTGAAAGAACATGATGGCCCCGCTCCAGACCAGGTAGCTGCCGCCGAAGCGGGGCAACAGGGCCTTGGCGGCCATCAACTCCAGGGTGAAGAGCAGGAAGGCGGCCCCGCCGGCCGCGGTGGCCAGGGCGGCGCTGGGGTTCATGCCAGCCCGGGGGGCAGGGGGTGGGTGAGATCCGGCACCACCGGCACCCCGGCGGGGAAGGGATTGGGTTGGCCTGGCGGCACCAGCCCCAGAAAGGCCATGCCCACCGCCACGGCGGCCAGATGATCGGCGTCGCTGTCGCCCACGAACAGGCCCCGGGCCGGGTCGGTGGCGTGTTCCTGGAGGATTTTGTTCAATACGACGGCCTTCTTCTCCGGACCACCGTAGATGCCCTTGAACAGGGAGGCGATGCCCCGGCGGGTGACCACGCTGCGCACCTCGTCCTGGGGACCGGCGCTGACCACGAAGCAGGGACCCTGGATCCGGCAGCGCTGGACGAACTCCACCGAGCCGGGAATGGGCCGGGTGGCCACGGTCCGCTCCACCACCTGATGCACGAATTCATCCACCCGGGCCGCCACTTCGGCCTCGGACAGGGCGATGCCCGCCGCCTCCTGGAAGACCTGTTTGATGCGTTGGGGGCGGAACACCCCCCGGGTCCGGTTCCAGACCGCCATGGCCCGCTCCTGCACCTCCGGGCCATGGTCCCGCAGCAGGTGCAGCAGGGCCTCGTCCTTGAGGGGGACCGAATCGGCCAGAACGCCATCGAAATCGAACGCGAACAATGCGAACACGCTCATGCCTCCTTCAAAGCCCTTCCACCAGGGCCGCCACGCCCGCCGCGCCCCCCAGGGACAGGGAGACATGGGGACCCGGGGGGATCTGCCCGTCCCGGGGATTGATGCGGATCAGCACCCCCTGGCAGCGGCGGGCGGTGGTTTCGGACCGATGGCGGATGGTGGGCACCGCCAGGCCGGCGCCGATCTCCACGATCACCAGGGACTGTCCCTGCCGGCCACCGTCATCCAGCCAGCGGGCCAGGCGGGCGCTCTGGGCGCTGCTGCGCTGGCTCAGCCAGCCCCAGTCGCCGAACATCAGAATGTTGGGCCGGGCCATGGCGCCACAGTCGGGGCAGCGGGGCAGGGGCTCCAAGGCCCGAAAGGACTCCATGTTCACGGTGACGGTGATCCCCTCCGCCGGCCAGATGCGCCCGGAACAGGGCCCGGTGCATTGCAGGTGATGGATGGAGCCGTGAACCTCCTCGATCCAGTCGGGATCGAACCCGGCCTGCTGGAACTGGCCGTCCACGTTGGAGGTGATCACCCGGCAGCCGTCCGGTTTGGTCTGTCCCAGGGTCAGCAGTTGCTGGAAACCCCGGTGGGGGGCGGTGGCCCGGTACAGGTTGAGTCGGTGGCCGTAGAAGGCCCAGGCCAGGTGGGGATCCTGTTCGAACCAGGCCGGGTTGGCCATTTCGGCAAAGGACCGCCCCAGTTTGGCGATGGCCGGATAGGCCCGCCAGAAGCCGGAATTGCCCCGAAAGTCGGGCAGACCCGAATCCACCCCCATGCCCGCTCCGGCGGTGATCAGCAGGGCATCGCAGCGGGCCAAGGCCTCCCGGGCGCGGTTGAGGGACGGGTCAGTCACGGGGATACATCAGGTCGCGGATGGCCTGGAAATAGGCCTGGAACCCCACCATCATCAGGTCGTTGTGGCCGGCGTTGGGGATGAGGAGCAGGCCCTTGCGGGGCGCGGGGCAGCTCTCCGCCAGGGCCTGACCATCGCCGGGAGGGATGATCCAGTCCTGGGCGCCGTGGATGATCAGGGTGGGGGCCGTCACCCGGCTGATCTTCTCCAGGGTGCGAAAGCCGTCCCCCTCGCTGTAGGCCCCCAGGGGCGGACAGCCCAGCCGCTCCAGCAGGTCGAGGGTGAAGGCGAAGCCGCTTTCGATGATCAGCCCGTCCAGGCTGGCCCCGGCCCGCTCGGCCACGGCCAGGGCCGCGGCGCTGCCCATGGAACGGCCCATCACCAGCCGCTGGGCGGGTTGGAGGTTTTCCTGTTCCTCCAGGCGCGGCAGATGGTCCCAGGCGGCCTGGGCGTCGGCCATCAGGGCGCTGCCGGTGGGGGTGCCGTCGCTGATGCCGTAGCCGCGAAAATCCACCACCAGCAGGGTGGCGCCCACCTGGTTGTAGATGGGGCCCAGTTCGTCGTAATCGGCGGCGATTTCCCCGTTGCCGTGAAAGTACAGGATCAGCGGCGCCTGGGGATCCTGGCAATAGAGCCGCCCCCCCGTGTGCAAGCCCCCGCCCACCGGGATCCGCACCGTGAGGCCGGGGCCGATGCCGCCGGACGTTTCCCGCCGGGGATGGAACATGGCCTGGATGGCCATGGGCTGGTCCAGCAGGGGCAGGGTGGAAGCGCTCATGTGCGGGCCTCTTCGGCAGCGGGAGAAAGGATCGAGCCCGGAATATTGCCCGCGGCGAGCGGCCGGGCGCAACCGCTGGCAACGCCCGGACGGGAATGATAATTGCAGGAACTTCGATGGATGGGGGAGGCCTCCCCCCCCCTCCCCCCCTAGCCTGCCCAG
>PEAP01000117.1 GCA_002753665.1 Magnetococcales bacterium DC0425bin3 | reverse complement strand
GGGGGGGGGCGCGGGGGGGGCGGGGGGTCTGACCCGGGGAGGTGGACGGACCGGGGATGACGCAACTTCCGCGAGAACCGGTTGGGTCACCTGGGGCAGACCAGCGGGGACGGCCCCAGGCCGGGACAAGGGTGTGGCTGCCGGACCGGAGGCGAGCGGAGCGGGGCGTGTTGCCTGAGGCCGCGGGAGGTCTTTGACCACCGGAGGTTCCGGGGGAATCCGCGGGAGATCTTTGACCACCGGGGAGTCCGGCAGGCGGGGAATGACCTTGTCCGGCGTATACACGAAGGTATAGTCCGACAACGGCCGTGGGGATGCGCTGTCCGTCGCGGCGGCCGGCGCGGATTTCGGCAGCGGCTCCCGGGCGGTGGACTGTGGTTCCGGCGGCGGCGATTTCTTGTCCCGGGCGGCGGGCGTTCCCGCGAGCTTGTCGGGAGGGGGCATGGCGAAGGCGGGGATGTCCGGTTCCCGCAACGGTCCTGTGGCGGGCGGATTCCGTTCGAAGGGCAGGGAGACCAGATTCGACGGCGCCGGAGGCTTTTGGCTGTGTCCTCCCTGGGGGACCTGGTCGGTCCGGCTGCCTGCCAGCCCTTCTTTCAATGGGACCAGGACCTTGGTAAAGCCCGGATGATCCGGTTTGGATGCGGCAACGGCAGGGTCCTGCCGGGGCTGGGGTGACGCCGGGGTGGCGGTATCGGGCGGCAGGGGCTTGCCGGGGGTCGGAACGGGCAGGGCCGTTGTCTGTTTCTCGGCGGGCGCATCGGCCGGTGGCGGGCTGGCGTCGGTCAGTCGTTTCAGGGGTGACGAGGGTTCCGTCGAAGGCGACGCGGGGTGGGGGGTGATGGCGATTTCCACCGCCCGTTTTTCCAGGCTGGGGGACTCCACGCTGTCGTCCCCCAGGGAGTACCACAGCAACAGGGCGACCGCCATCAGTCCCAGGGCCCCCAACTGGGGGGGCTTCAAGGGGGGGGGCTGGAGTTTCCAGTGCCGTTTGCGGGTGGCCCCTCCCCCCGGGGGGGACTTGCGGGTGGCCCCGGACTGGGCCCGGACCGGAGGCAACTCGGACAGCTTCCTGTGGATGCGGCTCATGGTCAGACGTCCGCCGCGGGATGGGCCATCCCGATCAGGTAGGCGCCGGGCGCCAGCAGACGGATCAGACGCTGCAACGCCTTGAGGGTCGCGGGACGAAAGCGGTTGCGGTTTTCGAACAGACGCTGATCCATGAATGATTTGGCAAAGTAGGAGCTGCCCCGCAGAGAACGCAGCGCGGTCAGCTCCAACCCCGCCCTGGTCATCAAGCGCTGCAAATGCGGCGGCGTACACTGGAGCGTATGGCGCGGCACTTCCAGCCCGAACCAGCCCGCCCCCAGCAGTTTGGCCTCCCAGGAGTCGAAATTCGGCACCCCGAAGAGGATCCGCCCGTTATTGTCCAGCCAACCCCGCAGCCGTTGCAGGCTGAAGGTGGGGTTGACGAAATGCTCCAGCACATCCCACAGCGTGATCAGGTCGAATCTTTGCCCGGGGTCCAGGGTTTCCACCGTTCCCGCCAGAACCTGGCATTGCAACTGGTGGGCGACATTGTCCGCCGCTTTCTGGTCCGGCTCCAGGCCGGTGATGGCATGGCCACGGGTGGCCATGTACTTCAGGAACTGGCCGCCGCCGCAGCCCACATCCAGCACCTTCAAAGGCCGCCGGTGGCTGATCCATCGGTCCACGGCATGGCGTCCCAGGAGGGGAATGGGGCCCCGGGCGACGATGCCGTCCCCTCCATGGTAACTCGCCGGATAGGCGGTGGCCAGAAAGTCCGTCACGGAGGCAAAGACCTTGCCGTCCAGGAAGGTGCCGCCACAGGCCTTGCAACGCAAGAGGAAAAACATCCGGTCGCCGGAAAAGAATTGATCCGCCACCCGGTGGGCGAGCGCGGCGTCTTTTGCGTTGCAAAAAGGGCAATGGGCCTGCAGAAAAGGCTCGGCATAACCCGTCATGGGGTTGCGTCCGTCCGGAAAATAGGTCAAAAAGACGGGTTGGACCCGTTCTCGACCGACGACAGCCGCCCGGCGGCCATCATCGGTCTCCATCAAAGTCAACCGGTTGCCGGCATCATAGCCGACCGGTCGGGACCGGTCCACAACCCGTCTTTCACGTGTGCCTATGGAGCATGCCATGACCGAGAAACCCCGGGTAACCGTTCGGCTGACCAGCGGGCTGACGGAAGAACCGTTGGCCTTCGAGGCCGAAATCGTCGAGGGGGGCAGCCGCACATCCCATCGTGTGACCATGGACAGCGCCACCCGGGAGCATATGGGCTGCACCGGCATGGATCCGGTCCGCTGTGTGGAGGCCGCCTTTCGATTCCTGCTGGAGCGGGAGCCCAAGGAGGCCATCATGGTCCAGTTCGACATCACCGTCATCGGACGCTACTTTCCCCAATTCTTTCGGGAAATCGGCCGTTACTACTGAATGGTGGAAGCCTCCTTCCATCCTCCACCGTTGCCAGCCGCCTTCCGGCTGCCGCGGTCAGGCCCGGACGTCCGCCGATCCAAGACCGGTCGGCAGGGTCCGACGGTGGTTCAGGCCAGCAGGGTCCGACAGCGGTGCAGATAGGTATGCCGCTCCAGGATCACCCGCTGACCGGCCCGGGCGATGGCCGCCGCCTCTTCGGTGTGGGCCGCATAATGGCGGGTCTTCTCCACCGCTTCCTCCGCCGTCCGATAGCCCACGAATTCTTCCCCCTCCCGAAACAGCTCCTCGAACCCCACTCCTTCCCAGACATTGGTCAGCAGCATGGCCTGGCCGTTGGCCATGGTTTCGAAAATCCGCATGTTGACATCCCGGCCGATGAACTTTTTCTGGCCATGGGGCACGAAGCCCGCCGCCACGTTGAACCCGATGGTGCAACGGGCCACCTCCCGGGTGGCCGCCGTCAGAAAACGGGTGCCATAGTGGAAGTTGGTGGTGAGTCCGGCGTGACGGAAGAGCTTTTCGAAGTCCTGCCGATGCTGGTAGCGGGCCGCGCACAGGCCCACGTCGTAATATGAGCGATAACGGATTCGCCGCCACCAGGACTCACCGGCGGCCAGGGCCGGACGAAAACTGTGATAGTCCGGATCCGCCGCTACCGGCAGCCAAGCGCCCCGGCCCTGGAATTCATCCGCCACCTGGGGCTGGCTGACCCACACCCGGTCGAACCCATGGGCCATGGCATAGGCCTGGTGTTGGTCGAGCTTGTGATGGGCATCGATGGCCAGGAATTCCTTGCGGCCCTGGTGGGCGCGCACCGCCGGCATGTCCATCAGCACCCCGGAGTCGCACACCAGCAGCAGGTCGGATTCCGGCAGCGGCGTCGGGGGTGGCTGCCGGCGGGGATCGAAGGGCCGATCCTCCAGGATCACGCCGGCCTGGACCAACGCCCGGGCGTAGAAGAATCCCGGATTGTGCGACAGGTGGGAGCGAAGCAGAGTGACCCGCCGGGCGGCGGTGGCCATGGGACGGTCCTCCAAGGGCTGGAGCGCGGTCATGACGGATTCTCAACCGGGGCGGCGCAGGGAAAAGACGGCCTGGTCGCCCTCGCCCCGCCGGTTGCAGTGCCGGGCCAGGCGCCGAAAGCGCCGCATATCCGCCGGACTGAACAGAGACCGGTTGCCCCGACTCCAGGAATCGGGATGCTGCAGGGGGATGCCTCGGGCATACTGCTCGCTGGCCCAGAACTGGAAGCTGCCGCTGTCGTAACGCACCCGTTCCAGGGTCAGGCCGGAGTCACGGGCCAGGATCTGCATGGACCGGGTCGAGAACAGGTGGAGGTGGCGGGGGGCATCCAGTTGGGCCCAATGTTCCCGGTAGCGGTGCCAGGCCAGGGAGGGAACCACCGGAATGCGGATCAGGCACCACCCCCCCGGGTGCAGCCGACGGGCGATCTGGGCCAGGGTATCCCGGGGATCGGGCAGGTGTTCGAAAGTATGGTGCAGCATGATCAGGTGAAAGACCCCAGACACCTCCGCCAGACTGGTCCGGCGCAGGGTGACCGGGCCGGTCTGTTCCAGGCCGGACGGCAGGAAGGGGTCGATGCCCAGGAGGCGGGTAAAACCGCAGGCCGCCAGGGCGTGGAGCCGGGCCCCGGAGCCGCATCCCAGTTCCAGAACCGCCATGGATTCGTGGAGATCCAGGGGGGAGAGGTCGGCGAGGGTGGCGCTGGGAGCCAGCCGGCGCAGCAGGCGTTGCCAGGGGGACCGGCCCGCCGCCGTGGCCCGGTCCCGGAGGCGCCGCAGCCGTTGGAATGGAGCGGAGCCGGGCTGCGGGACGGGGGCATAGCTGTAATAGCCCGGGGGATAATAGGGTGACAGATCCCCGGGGATGGTCCCGATCTGCAGGCACTGGCAGTGGGGGCAGAGATGGTAATCGAAGCTCTCCTCCAGGCCAAACATCATTTCCCGCACCCGCAGGGGCGGCGGCGGGATCGGTTGGGTGCAGATGCGGCAGTGGACGCCCGCCATGACCGGAGTCTCAGCCCTGCTTGAGGGCCGCGTTGCGGGCCCGTTTGCGGTCGGTCTCCTTGAGGAGCTTCTTGCGCAGACGGATGCTGGTGGGGGTCACCTCCACCAGTTCGTCGTCGTCGATGAACTCCAGAGCCTCCTCCAGGGCGTAGCGGATGGGTGGCGTGAGGGTGATGTTCTCATCGCTGCCGGCGGCGCGGATGTTGGTCAGCTGCTTGGCCTTGAGGGGGTTGACCACCAGGTCGTTGTCGCGGCTGTGGATGCCGATGATCATGCCTTCGTAGACCGGATCCCCGGGACCGGTGCAGAGACGGCCGCGGTCCTGGAGGTTGAACAGGGCGTAGGCCACGGCCTTGCCGGCCTCCTTGGCCACCAGCACGCCGTTGTTGCGCTGACCGATGGGGGTGGGGATCCAGGTGCCGAAATGGTCGAACAGATGGTGCATCAGGCCGGTGCCCGAGGTGAGGGTGCGGAATTCGGTCAGGAAGCCAATGAGTCCCCGGGCGGGGATGATGTAGTCCAGCCGCACCCGTCCGGTGCCGTCGGGAACCATGTCCCGCAGCTCGCCGCGGCGTTTGCCCAGGGCCTCCATGATGGCTCCCTGATGACGCTCCTCCACGTCCACGGCCAGCTGTTCGAAGGGTTCGCATTGGCGGCCGTCCACTTCCTTGAGGATGACCTCGGGACGGGAGACGCCCAGTTCGAAGCCTTCCCGGCGCATGGTTTCGATCAGGATGCCCAGGTGCAGCTCACCGCGGCCGGAGACCCGGAACTTGTCGGCATCCGCGGTGTCCTCCACCCGCAGGGCCACGTTGTGTTCCAGTTCCCGCATCAGCCGGTCGCGGATCTGGCGGCTGGTGACATACTTGCCTTCCTGGCCGGACAGGGGGCTGTCGTTGACCTGGAAGGTCATGCTGATGGTGGGTTCGTCCACGATGAGGGGCGGCAGGGCCTCCACCGCGTCCGGGTGGCAGAGGGTGTCGGAGATGCCCAGGCCCTCGATGCCGGAGAAGCCGATGATGTCTCCGGCCTGGGCCTCGGGGATTTCGGTCCGGCTCAGGCCCATGAAGGTGTAGATCCGCAGCATCCGCCCCGGACGCCGGGCCAGGTCCGGATCCACCACCGTCACCGGCATATTGGTGGTGACCCGGCCCCGCTGAATGCGGCCGATGCCAACCAAACCGACGTAGCTGTTGTAGTCCAGGCTGGTGACCCGCATCTGGAACGGGCCATTGGGATCCACCGCCGGCGGGCGCACCCGTTGCAGGATGGTCTCGAACAGGGGGGTCATGTCCTGGCGCGGATCGTTGAGGTTCAGGATGGCCCAGCCTTCCAGGGCCGAGGCGTAGACCACTGGAAAGTCCAACTGCTCGTCGGTGGCCCGCAGGTTGACGAACAGGTCGAAGGTCTGATCCAGCACCCAGTCTGGCCGGGCGCCGGGCCGGTCCACCTTGTTGATGACCACGATGGGGTTGAGCCCCAGGTTGAAGGCCTTCTGGGTCACGAAGCGGGTCTGGGGCATGGGGCCGTCCACCGCGTCCACCAGCAGCAGGACGGCGTCCACCATGGACAGGACCCGTTCCACCTCGCCGCCGAAGTCGGCATGGCCCGGGGTATCCACCACGTTGATGCGGTAATCCTTCCAGCGCAGGGCGGTGTTCTTGGCGAGAATGGTGATGCCCCGTTCCCGTTCCAGATCGTTGGAATCCATCACCCGTTCCCGGGCATCCCCCCGGGTTCCCAGGGTGCCAGACTGCTGCAACAGCTTGTCCACCAGCGTGGTCTTGCCATGATCCACATGGGCGATGATGGCCACGTTGCGGAGATGTTCGACGCCCTCCATGGGGGAAATCCTTTTGTTCTGGGGATGGGAAACGTCCCAGAATAGAGGGGGAGAGTGCTTGGTTCAAGGATTATTGAATCGGATTATCAGGAACGGAAATTGCATCCCTGTTTCCGTTCGACCAGGGCCCGCATGGGGGGGACGAAAGGGAAGCATCGTGGCACAGGGAATGGTGAAAAGGTCGTTGTTCGGGTTGGCGCTGTTGCTGGGGGTGCCCCAGACGGCCCATGGATTGTCCTTTGGAGACTTGCGGGTGCAAAGCGGCGTGGGACAGCCGTTTGCCGCCGAGGTGCCACTGCGGCTGGCCCCCGGGGAACGGTTGACCCCCGAGGGCTTCACCCTGGGCGCTCCGGCGGATTACCAGCGGGCCAGGCTGTTTCGCTCCAGCGTGGTGGACCGGCTGCAGGTGGGAGTGAGCCCCGATGGCAGCCGGCTGACGGTGCGCAGCACCGTGCCCATCGACGAGCCGTTTTTCGATCTGTTGATCAAGGTTTCCCAGGGACTCGGCAACCATGTGGGGCAGTTCACCGTGCTGCTGGGCCCGCCGAAAGAGGCCCCGCCGCCGGCGTCCCGAAGCAAGGTGTCGCCCCCGTCCCATCGGGACGTGCGGGTCCTGCCCCCGGCCCGGCTGGTCGTTGCGGAAGCGCCCCAGGAGACGCGCTATGGCCCGATCCGCAAGGGCGAGACCCTGACCAGCGTGGCCGCCAACGTCCAGGAAGGGCGCGATCTCACCATCAATCAGGTGATGGTGGCCCTGTGGCGGGCCAACCGCGAGGCCTTCCAGGCCGACAACATGCACGGCCTCAAGGAAGGCGCGATCCTGGTCCTGCCGCCTGCCGTGGAAATGGCCGACATCGACGACGACCAGGCCCATGACCTGCGCCAGTCCCACCTGCGCACCTGGCAGGGGCGCAGCGCCACCGCACCGGCGTCCGCTCCGCCATCGGTCCTGGAACGTCCGTCGGAGCAGGCTCGTCTGACCGCCGAGCTGGACGAAGCCCGCAAACGCCTCGACGCGCTGGCCGCCGAGTTGAACACCGCCCGGGAAGCCCTGGAACAGGCCCGATCCAGCCAGGCCGGGCAGGACGATATCCCGGCGGTGGTCGCCACCCCGGACGGCGCCCCGACGGAACGGAGCAAGGACGCCCGGGTGCTGCGGGCGCAATTGGCGGCCCTCCAGAAGCAGAATCAACTCCTCGCCGCCCAGTTGCGTCAGCAGGCCGTCAAGGCCGAAGGCATGACCCTGTGGCTGGGAGACATGGTCATGGCCGGGATGGCCATCGGCATGGTGGCCTATCTGGGTTGGCGCATCAATCGCCGCCGTCTGCTGGCCAAGGCCGCCGCAGCCGAGGGCAGGGGCAATGTCAAGGCGGCCGTGCCCCCCAAGCCGATCAAAGCGACCAAGACCGCCAAGAAAGCCAAACTGCCCGTCCCACCCCCCGAACCGGAGCGGGCCGAGCCGATCCTGGAAGATGGCGACGATGACGCCGCCCCGGCGGCGGCCCAGCCGGCAGAGGGGGGTCTGTCCAGTCTCAACCGTCGGGGGCGCGCGGCGTTTGCCCGCCTGCTGAAGCTCTCCGGGCGTACTGGAATGTCAGAAGAAGTCATCCCTGCGGCGATCGTTGCCGGATCGGTGGCGGCCGCGGCGGTCCAGATCGGCTCCCGGACCTCGGCTGCGGAGCTGCTGACCAGTGAACCGGTCGGCCTGCCGGCGGCCACCGTCGGGTCGGACCGTGGTCATCCACCTGCCCCGGTTCCGGCCCCGGCCCCGGAAGAACCCACGCTGGAGTTGTCGGCGCCGGTCGGTGAGCTGTCCGACTCCCCTGGGGAAGGCCTGGCGCTGGAGTTGCCGGCGCCGGTCGGTGAGCTGTCCGAAAGCCTCGGGGAGAGCCTGCCGGTGGTGGGTGACGAACTCCTGCCTCCGGCTCCCGACGAGGGCCTGCCGATGGTGGGCGATGAACTCCTGCCCGAAGTCCCGGGGGATGGGGTGCCGGATCTGGACATGGAAGCCCTGCCGGAGGTCGTCGATGACGGGGTTCCCGATCTGTCCGAGGGGTTGCCTCCGGAGGAAGACAGCGTCCCTGCCGCTCCCGCGGTGCCGGTGACCATCGATTCCACGGGTTTGGAAACCATTCCGTTCAAGGGGTTCTCTGTCGGCGCTAACGAAAATCCGCCCGATTTCTCCCAGTCTCCGGTCGAAACCGCTCCTGCGCCGGAACCCCGGATGGCGGAGCCACGGCCCGCCTCGCTCTTGACCGAACAAGGCAGCCCGGGGGTGGCGTTCCCCCTGCTATCCCTCGACGACGATGCCTCCCCGCCCGCCCGGGGTGCCTGAAGGATCAGCGGTGCGTGACTGGCGGACCCTGGATCCCCGGGCCCGGGTGACGGCCTTTGTATTCCTGGTCACCTTCTTGACCACCCATTCGCCCGTGGAGCCCTTGTGGTGGGTCGGGGTGGGGCTGGGGGGGACGGCGGCCGGGAGCGGGGGGGTGGGAGCGGTGGGGCTGCTGCGGCCGCTGTGGCAGCTGAAATGGCTGTTTCTGATGGTCATGGCGTTGCAGGGTCTGTTCATTCCAGGCCATCCGCTGGTGGACGGCTGGGAGTTTCCGACCCGGGAGGGACTGATGCAGGCGGGCAGTCAGGGCGTGCGGCTGGCGGCCATGGTCCTGTCGGCCTGGCTGCTGGTACGCACCACGCCGCCCAGGCGATTGCTGGGGGCCTTGCGGGGGCTCGTACCCGCCTGGGGTCCCCTGGGGCGGCCCCTGGACCGCTGGCTGGCGGTCACGGTCCATGGCTTGCGCACCATTCCGCCCCTGCTGGCCGCGGCCCGGCGCATCGGCGCCGCCCTG
>PEAP01000116.1 GCA_002753665.1 Magnetococcales bacterium DC0425bin3 | reverse complement strand
CGAACGCATGCAATCCGTCGGCATCAAGGCGGAGCTGGAGGTGTTCGATCAGGGCATGGTCAACATGGCTCATTACCTGATCCGCAGGGGACTGTTGACCCCGCCCTATTACTTCAACCTGCTGCTCGGCAACATCACCACGGCCCAGGCCCGTCCGGATCACCTGGCCGCCCTGGTGAATGCCTTGCCCGAGCCCGCGGTGTGGTGCGTTTCCGGCCTGGGCCGGACGCGCCGGGCGGGGCATGCCCTGGGGTTGACCTGGGGCCATGGGGTGCGGGTGGGTTTGGAGGACGACCTGTGGCTGGATGACGCCAGGCAGCGTCCAGCCACCAACCGGGACCTGGTGGCCGGCGTGGTCGAACAGGGGGCGGCCCTGGGGCGGACGCCCGCCACTCCGGCCCAGGTGCGGAGCTGGTTGCGATTGCCTGCTGGACGAGGAGCATGACCATGCCGGCGTTGGTGATCTTTGGAGCAGGCAATTTTTTGGGCGATGTGTTCGATTGCGCCCTGACGCTGGGGTTGCGCCTCCATCGGCTGGTTCTCAACCAGGAGGAGACCGTGGGTCCGCGGGATCGCTCCTTCCGGGACCGGCTGGCCCTGCTGGCCGATCCACCCCGGGTGATCGGGCTGGCGGAATTCCAACCCGGCCCGGACGAAGCCTATGCCCTGGCTCCCACCATGCCGGCCCGCCGCGCCCTGGTCGAGGAACTCAAGAGCCGGCATGGCCTGGTATTCCAACCACTGATTCATCCAACCGCTTATGTGTCGCCCCTGGCCCGGGTGGGGGAGGGGTGCTTCGTGGGCGTCCAGGCCACCCTGGCCCCGGGGGTGGTGCTGGAGCCCTTCGTGGTGATCAATCGCGCCGCCAGCATCGGCCATGATACCCAGGTCGGATGTTATGCCCGGATCATGCCCGGGGTTCACATCGGCGGATTGGTGGCGGTCGGCCCCCGCACCATGGTCGGGATCGGCGCCACGGTGATCGACCGCATCCGGTTGGGCGCCGACAGCCTGGTGGCCGCCGGGGCCGCCGTCACCCGGGATGTCGGAGACCGGGTGCTGGTGGCCGGCGTGCCCGCTCAGGTCAAGAAGGCCCTGTGAGCCGGGTCGGTCCACACCATGATCATATCGTTCAACCGGCCATACGCCACCGGCAACGAATTGGCCCATGTCGCCGCGGCCGCCGCCGGTGGCCACTGGGCCGGGGATGGCCCCTTCACCGCCAAGTGCCGGGCCTGGCTGGAAGCGCGCACGGGCACCCGGATGGCCCTGCTGACCCATTCCTGCACGGCGGCGTTGGAAATGGCGGCCATTCTGGCCGATCTCAAGCCCGGGGACGAGGTGATCATGCCCTCGTATTCCTTTCCTTCCACGGCCAACGCCGTCGTGTTGCGGGGCGCCACGCCGGTGTTCGTGGATATCCGCCCGGACACCCTCAACATCGATGAAGCGCGCATCGAGCCAGCCATCACTGCCCAAACCCGCGCCATTCTGGTGATCCATTACGCCGGCGTCGCCTGTGAGATGGACGCCATCATGGCCATCGCCCGACGGCACGGCCTGCTGGTCATCGAGGACGCGGCCCATGCGGTCATGGCCGGCTGCAAGGGTCGTCCCCTGGGGAGCATCGGCCATCTGGGAGTGCTGTCCTTCCACGCGACCAAGAATCTCACGGCCGGCGAGGGGGGCGCCCTGCTGGTCAACGAGGAGCGCTTCTGCCGACGGGCCGAAATTGTCCGTGTCATGGGGACCAATCGCAGCCAGTTCCTGCGCGGGGAGGTGGATAAATACACCTGGGTGGACCAGGGGTCGTCCTGCCTGCCGTCGGAACTGACCGCCGCATTTCTGTGGGCGCAACTGGAAGTGGCCGAGGAGATCACCCGACGCCGGGTTCGCCTCTGGCAGGCCTATCATACGGGCTGCGCATCCCTGGAGCGGGATGGCATCCTGCGCCGTCCCGTCGTTCCCAGGCACTGCCAGCACAACGGCCATCTGTATTATCTTCTGCTGCCGAATGCCCGATCGCGGGAAGTCTTCATGGCCCGGATGAAGGAACGGGGCATCGGTTGCGCGTTTCATTATCAACCGCTGCACAATTCGCCCGCCGGTCAACGCTTCGGGCGTTGCCATGGCGGCTTGTCTGTGACAGAACATGTCACTGACTGCCTGGTGCGGTTGCCCCTGTGGCCCGGTCTGGAAGACCATCAGCAGGAGGTCATGGGCGCGCTGACGGATTGTCTGGCGGGGCTTGCGGACTGACATCGATTGGGATGGGGAAGGCCTGAAGGAACCGACCATGTTGACCGACGAACAGATTGCCTCGATCCGGCTGTTCAAGGGGGTGCCTGCCCCGCGGATTCGCAGCGCCCTGCAGGGGTCGGACATCCGCCATCTGGAGCCCGGGGAGGTGCTGCTCGCCCCGGCCATGGCCAACGACACCCTGTATCTGCTGCTGGACGGGCAGCTCTCCATCCACCTGGCCAGCCCCACCGATGTCGAAATCCGCGTCATCGAGCCGGGCGGATCGGTGGGGGAACTGTCCATCATCCAGAACTCTCCCCCCTCGGCCTTCGTGGTGGCCAAAACGTCCTGCCGGGTGCTGTGCGTGGCCGAGGATCAGATGTGGGAGCTGGTGGACAACGCCCGGGGCGTGGCCCGCAATCTCCTGTCGCTGGTGGCCGACTGGCTGCGGGCCAATACCTGGCAGATGGCCCAGGACCGGGGCCGCATGCAGGACCTGGAAAAGGTCGCCTGGCTGGATGGCCTGACCGGACTGTTCAACCGCCGCTGGCTGGACCAGGCCCTGCGGCGCAAACTGGCCAACGCCCAGGAGGACGGCAACCCCCTGACCTTCGTGCTGCTGGATGTGGATCATTTCAAGAAATACAACGATACCCAGGGCCACCAGGGGGGAGACCAGGCCCTGATCGCCCTGGCCCAGACCCTGTCCGGCAACATGCGGCCCAACGACTTCGCCGCCCGCTATGGCGGCGAGGAGTTTGCCCTGCTGCTGCCCAACACCCACCGGGATGCCGGTCTGGAGGTCGCCGATCGCCTGCGGGAGGTGGTGAGCCAGCGGGAGATCGCCATGCCGGACGGCCGGCCGCTGCCCGGCGTCACCGTGTCCATGGGGCTGGCGGTGAGCGGGCCGGACAGCACCCCGGGAACCCTGGCCGAGGCGGCCGACGCCCGACTCTACGAAGCCAAGAAGTCCGGCCGCAACCGGGTGTGCGGCTGATTTTCGATGCAAGCCGCTCCGCGACTTTCATGGTAGTTTTCCAGTCAGACACGCGTCAGCAAACGCCTGCCTTTCTGCACCAGGTCATCCACATAGGTGAAGATCACCGGCACCACCAGCAGGGAAAGGAAGGTGGAGGTGAGCAGCCCGCCGATGACCACGATGGCCATGGGCGAGCGGAAGCTGGGCTCCGCCCCCAGGCCCAGCGCCACCGGCAGCATGCCGGCGGCCATGGCGATGGTGGTCATGACGATGGGGCGGGCGCGTTTGCGGCAGGCGTCCAGCAGGGCCGCGGTGCGGTCCAGACCCCGGTCGCGTCGGGCGACGATGGCGTATTCCACCAGCAGGATCGAGTTCTTGGTGGTGACCCCCATCAGCATCAGAATGCCGATCACCGACGGCATGGAGAAGGCGTTGTGGGTGACCAGGAGCGACAGGAACGCCCCCCCCAGGGACAGGGGCAGGGCGGCCAGAATGGTCACCGGCTGGAAGAAGTCCCGGAACAGCAGCACCAGCACGATGTAGATGCACAGGATGCCGATGGTCATGGCCGAGCCGAAGCTCTTGAACAGCTCGCCCATGCGTTGGGCGTCGCCATCCGCCGGCCGCCGCACCCCGGCCGGCAGGTTCTGCACCGATGGCAGCCGATTGACCTCGGCCAGCACGTCGCCGATGATGCGTTGGCCCAGTTCGATGTCGATGCCGATGCGGCGCATGCGGTCCAGGCGGTCGATCTGGGTCGGGCCGCTGCCCATGCGCACCGTGGCGAAATTCTCCAACAGCCGGGTGCCTGAGGGGGTGGCGACCGGAAGCTGGCGCACGGCGTCCAGATCGGTGCGTAACGGTTTGGCCAGGCGCACCCGGATCGGCACCTGCCGCTGGGGCAGGTTAAGCTTGGGCAGCTGCACCAGGTAATCCCCGGCCGTGGCCACCCGCACCGCCTGGGCCACGGCCTCGCTGGTCACCCCCAGATCCGCCGCCTGGGCGAAATCGGGGGTCACATGGATCTCGGGCCGTTCCAGGCTGGCGTTGGAGACGATGTTGCCCAGTCCCTGGAGGCTGTGCAGGTCATCCCCAACCGCCTGGAAGGCCCCGGCCAGGGCCACGGGGTCGTCGCTGGCCAGGGTGACCACCAGCTTGGAGCCCGGCTCTGCGGACACGATGGCCACACGGATGCCGGGCAGCAGGCGCAGACGCTGGCGGATCGCCTGTTCGATTTCGGCCTGGCTGGCGTCCCGCTCCCGCCGGTCCAGCAGGTTGATGGTCAGGGTGGCCTTGCGCACGTCGCTGCTGGTCCCGCCGCCCAGGGGACCGCCGTCCAGGTTGGCGGCGGCACCGGCCACGGCGAACACCCGGGTCACCTCCGGCATCTCCCGCAACAGGGCGGCGGCGCGTTCGGTGACCGCCGCGGTATCGGCCAGGGCGCTGCCGGGGGGCAGTTCCAGGGTGACGGCGGTCTGGCCGCGATCGGCGGCCGGGATGAAGCCGGTGGGCAGGAAACGGATCATCGCCATCGACCCGGCGAAGAAGACCAACACCGCCGCCACGGTCAGGCGGCGGTGGTCGATACAGAAGCGCGCCCAGCCCAGGTAGCGGCGCAGCAGCCGACCCTCGACGACCTGATGGGTGATGGGTCGCAGCATGTAGGCCGCCATCATGGGGGTCAGCAGCCGCGCCACCATCAGCGAGGCTAAGATGGCGCTGACGGCGGTGATGCCGAAGGAGCGGAAGAACATCCCCGGAACGCCGCCCATGAAGGCCGTGGGCAGAAACACCGCCACCAGGGTCAGGGTGGTGGCGATCACCGCCAGGCCAATCTCGTCGGCGGCCTCCATGGCGGCCTGATAGGGCTTCTTGCCCATGCGCAGATGGCGGACGATGTTTTCCACCTCCACGATGGCGTCGTCCACCAGGATCCCCACCACCAGGGCCAGGGCCAGCAGGGTCAGGGTGTCGAGGCTGAACCGGGACAGCTTCATGATCAGAAAGGCGGGGATGATGGACAGCGGCAGGGCGATGGCCGATACGAAGGTCGCCCGCCAGTCCCGCAGAAACCACCACACCACCACCACCGCCAGGAAGGCCCCCTCGTAGAGCAGTTCCATGGAGCCCTGGTAGTTGTCCTGCACCCGGGCGATGGTATTGTACGCTTCGGTGATGGTCACCTGGGGGTGATCCCTGGAGAACGCCGCCACGGCGCGGCGCACCGCTTCCGCCACGGTCACTTCGCTCCAGCCCTTGGAGCGGGTGATCTCGAAGGCGACCACCGGACGGCCATCCAGAAAGGCCCGGGAGCTGCGTTCGGCGTTGCCGTCGTTGACCTGGGCGACCTCGTGCAGGGGAACGCGCCGGCCGTCGGCCAGGGGGATGTCGATCCGGGCCAGGTCGGCGACGGTGGTGGCGGCGGCCAGGGTGCGCACCGCCTGCACCCCGCCGGCGATGTCGCCCCGGCCGCCGGAGGCGTCCCGGCGGGTCCGGCGCAACAGGGTGGATACATCCGCCGCCGTCACGTCCAGGGCGCGCATGCGCAGGGGGTCGAGATCGACCTGCACCTCCCGGTCCACGCCCCCCAGGCGGTTGAACCTGCCCACCCCCGGCACGGCCAGGAGGGCCTTGGCCAGGTCGTTGTCCACGAACCAGGAGAGATCGGTTTCGTCCATGCCGGGGGACTCGACCGTGAAGGCGATGATGGTGCCCCCGGCGGTGGTGCGCTTCGATACCACCGGGGTGGTCAGGTCCTGGGGCAGATCGGGCCGCACGCTGTCCACGGCATTGCGCACCTCGTCCAGGGCGATTTCCGGGTTCTTGTCGATGACGAACTCCACCATCACCATGACCCGGCCGTCGGTCAGGGTGGTGCGCACATGCTCCACCCCTCCCAGGGAGGCCACGGCGTCCTCGATCTTGCGGGCCACGTCGGTTTCCAACTGGGCCGGGGCCGCCCCCTCCTGGGTGGCCAGGATGGTGATCACCGGAATTTCGATGTCGGGAAAATTCTGGATGCCCAGGGTCCGGAAGGAGCCCAGGCCGAGGAAGATCAACAAGACGAACAGCAGGATGGCCGGCACCGGGTCGCGGATGGACCAGGAGGAGACATTCATCGCTCCCCCTCCGCCGGCACCACCCGCACCCCATCGCCTTCGTGGAGAAAGGCGCCGCCCGCGGCCACCACCCGGGCCTCCGGAGTGATGCCGTCCACCACCTCGATGCGGTCGCCCCGCTGCCGCCCGGTCACGACCTTGCGCAGGGTGACCCGGTCCCCGGCCGCCAGTTCGAACAGATAGGCATGGCCGTCGCGCAGCACGAAGGCCGATTGGGGGAGGGTCAGGGCATCGGCCTCCCCGAGGCGGATCTCGCCCTGGGCGAACAGGCCGGCCCGGGCCGGGTTGCCGGCCGGCAGGTCGAAATAGACCAGCCCGCGGCGGCTGCGGGTTTCCAGGACCGGCGCCACCATCCGGGCCACGGCCTCCAGGGTCTGGCCGTTGTCCAGGGTCAGGCGGGCGGTCATGCCGGCCCGCACCTGGGCCATCTGGGCGCCGGTCAGTTCGGCGCGCCATTCCAGGCGGCCCTGGCGCAGCAGGCGCAGCAGCTCGCCGCCGGTCTGGACCACCGCCCCCAGACTGGCGGTGCGGGACGAGATCACCCCGTCGTCCGCCGCCGTGATGCGGGTCTGCCGCAGCCGCACCTCCTCCACCCCCAGGGCGGCCTGGGCAGCGGCCAGATCGGCCCGGGCCGCCCGCTCGGTCAACAGATAGTGGGTCTTCTGCTGTTCGGACATGGCGCTGGAGTCCCGCAAGCCGCGGGCGCGGTCGGCATTGTTTTCCGCCAGGGCCAGCTGGGCCTCGGCCCGGGATACGTTGGCCCGGTGCTGCGCCAGCACCGCCTGCACGGCCTCATCGGACAGCCGGACCAGTTCCTGGCCGCGCTTGACCGCGCTGCCCACGTCCACCGGCAGCGCGACGATGGCCAAGCCGCCGATTTCGGCGGCCACCACCGCCTCCTGCCAGGCGTGAATGCCGCCGCTGGCCATCAGGGTGCGGGGCCATTGCTCCCGCTGGGGGACGGCGACGGTGACCGACAGCACCGGCGCCGCCGGGCCGGGGGGAGACGGCGGGGCGGCCAGCCCGGCGCCCCAGCTCGCCAGCACGGCCAGAACGGCCATGCCGCCCAGGCGAAAATTGATCTTTGTCATTTTTTATTGAACCCGGAGCCGAACCAGAAAAAAGATGGAGCCATTGCCAGCGGTCACGAGGGATAATGCGCGGACCTCGGGGGCAGAACCTCATGCCGACGGGCCGATCGACAGGATCCCGCGGACCCGAACAGGGGAAACCAGACGGATCCCGGGATGGAGAGGCACGCAAATGCAAACTTTTTTCTCCACTCTCACGATTCCGTGATGGTATTATGCCGCGCGGATGGACTATGGCGCAATCCGCTTCATTGGGCTGGAACTGCCTCGACCGGAGGCGTGACTTTCGATCGTGAGGGGGTGCAGATGAATGACTTGAAACTGTCGCTCAAGCTGGGCCTGGGCTTTGGCATCATCCTGATCCTGGCCGTGGCGGTGGGCTTCACCGGCTGGAGCAGCCTCGAAGGAGTCGCGGACCGGGCCGGCAAGGTCGAGGCCATGTCCCATATCCAGGAACAGATGCTGCTGGGCCGCGTGGCGGTGCGGGATTTTCGTCTTTTCAAGAAGGCCGAGGACTTCAAGGCCACCCAGGACTACATTGCGGAGGTCGGCAAGGCGGCCCAGAAAGCCCGGCAGACCTTCAACGATCCCGCCAACCAGGCCCAGATGGATCGGATCGCAAAGGCCGCCGAGGAATGGGGTCGGTTCTTCCAATCCTATGGTGAATCCGAAACCCGCCTGGCGGCCATCATGGAAGAGATGCAGGCCACGGGGCGCGAGGCGCTGAAGCAGGCCGAGGAAATCGCCAAGGACCAGAACGCCCAGCTGGATGCCCAGCTGGCCCAGATGGACAAGGCCGGCAGCCAGGCCGAGATGGTGGAGAAGATCCAGGGTCGGGTGCAGAAGGTCGGCATTGCCAAGGACCTCGCCGCCGACTTCATCGACGCCCGCAAGAACGAGAAGGAATTCATCATCTCCCGGGACGAGAGTTACGCCGGCAAGGTGCATGAGGGCATAGCCAGGTTGATGGAGCAGGCCAAGGCCCTCACCGCCTCCTTCCGGCAGGAGAAGAACATCCAGCAGGGCAACGCCGTGCTGAGTGCGCTGGTCGCCTACGACAAGAAGTTCACCGAATTCGCCGAGACCACGGGCCAGCAGGGCAAGCTGGCCAAGAGCATGCTCGACCAGGCCATGGTCGTGGACAAGGAGGTCGAGGCGGCCAAGGAAGACCAGCAGCACAAGATGGCGGCTCAGGTATCCTCGGCCAACGGCATGATCCTCACCGGCAGCGCGGTGGCCGTGATCCTGGGCGCCATCCTGGCCTGGATCATCAGTCAGGCCATCGTTGGGGCCCTGGTGCAGGGGGTGAGTTTCGCCCACCGCATCGCCGAGGGCGACCTCACCGCCACCATCAACCTCCGGCAGAAGGACGAGGTGGGGCAACTGGCCGAGGCCATGCGCACCATGCTGGACAAGCTGAAGAGCGTGGTGGAAAACGTGCGCGGCGCCGCCGTCAACGTGGACAGCGGCTCCGGAGAACTGGCGGAATCGGCCCAGAACCTGTCCCAGGGCGCCACCGAGCAGGCCGCCAGCATCGAGGAAACCTCCTCGGCCATGGAGCAGATGTCCGGCAACATCCAGCAGAACACCGACAATGCCCAGACCACCGAAAAGATCGCCGAAACCGCCGCCAAGGAAGCCGTGGAAGGTGGCAAGGCGGTGAACCAGGCCGTGGGCGCCATGAAGGAAATCGCCGGCAAGATCAGCATCATCGAGGAGATCGCCCGGCAGACCAACCTGCTGGCCCTGAACGCCGCCATCGAGGCGGCCCGGGCCGGGGAGCATGGCAAGGGCTTCGCGGTGGTGGCGGCGGAGGTGCGCAAGCTG
>PEAP01000011.1 GCA_002753665.1 Magnetococcales bacterium DC0425bin3 | reverse complement strand
GACCTCCAGGCGTTCGTAGACGGGCAATTGTTCTTCAACGCGGATGCGCAGCGCCTCATCCAACTGCCCTCGCGCCTGCAGAATGTCGGCGATTTTTCCCTGGGTCACCGCTCGTTCGCGCACGTCGCCGGCGGCGCGAAACACCGCTTCGGCCTTGCCCAACCACTCCAGGGAATCATCTGGCTTCCCGCGGCGTGCCAACAGCCCAGCCCACTCCGACCACAGCATGGCCAACGGCGGAGACGGAGAACCCGTCGCCTCCAGCCCGGCCCGCAGCAGACGCTCGGCTGTTGCCATGTCTCCCAGACGCCTTGCGCATTCCGCCCCCAGCCGCAACAAATGCGGCGAAGGGGCCAATTGGCCGGCCTCCAGCTTCTCCACGGCCCGCAACACCAGAGGCAGCGCGCTATTGGCGTCATGATTACGCCTGAAATGCCAGGAAGCGGCCGCATATGCGGCACGGGCCAGCAGGCCAAGGTCATTATCCGCTGCCTCTGCCAGGCGGTGCGCCTCCAGCCCACGCGGCGAAGCAGGCAGGTCGCCCTCGGCGTCCGCCCAGGTGTTGACCAAAGGCGCCAGAGCGGCCCGGGCCAGAGCCGCGACCTCCGTGCGGTCCAAAGCAGGGGGGAACAGCGGCCGCGCCAGCCGGTTGGCCAGCAGATGCGGCGATTCCACGGCGGACGCATGCCAATCCAGCAACCCCAGCCCCACCAGACGCGCCACCGCGACTTCGGGAACGGCCACTCCGGCTGCCGACACGGCCGCCCGCACCGCCGCTTCCGGAGCGGGCAGCTCGAACAGGGTGGCAGCCCGGAAGGCTGTCACCTGGTCCGCGGTCAAGGCCCGACGGTAGACATCCAGGGTCAATTTGCTGAAGAATTCCGCGACGTCCTTCCCCTCGGGCTGCCGACCCGCGGCCAGCCAGGCGGCCACCTCCGCCACGGCCTGGGTCGCCGTGGGGACGTCTCCCGCCAGCAACGGTTTGGTCAGCAGATACTGCAGGCCCGGATTGCCCTGGGCCACCTCCTGGATGCGGGCCAGCAGTATCTTTTTGTCTTCGCCATCCGTCAGTTTGGACCCGGCGATCCGCAGCTCGGCCTGCGCCATCTTGATCCGTTGAGCCTCGGAAAGCGGGGACAGGGGCACCTCCAAGAGATCCCCGGCCAGGTCGTGCCCGTCCGGCGCCGGCAGGGTGAAGGGGTAACGGCTGGTGAGCAACAGTCGGGACCGGTTGCCCCAGGTATCCCGAAACGCCCGCAGCACCGCCGCCAACGCGCCACGCCATTCGCTCCTGACCCGGGTGCCCTGCTGCTCGGGAACCGGTTCCTCCAGAATCTGCTCCAGATCGTCGATGATGAGCAGCAGAGGCGGCTGATCGTGGAGGATCCTCTTCAAGACATTGTAGAGGCCCTCGTCTTCGGCCTGAACCTCCGACAACCAGTCCTTGCGCACGTCAGCCGCCACTGCGGGCAGCTTGGCGTATACGGCCTGAAAAATCGCCGTTCGGTCGTAATCCTTGAACACCACCACCGCGGCATGCTCGGGCAGGCGGTTGGCAAGCCGGGCGGCCAGGCTGGACTTGCCCAGCCGGCCCATGCCGTGGATCAAGGCTCCCCAGTGCCGGCCGTTCGGGGCAAAGGCCCGCAGCAGCGTGCGCAGCTCCCACCTGCGACCCACGAACTGCTCCCGGGAGGCCACCGGGATCCGGGGCCGCTCCTTGTCCAGGAATTCCCTGTTGCCCGCCTGTGTCCGGTTGGGACGGGGACCAAGACCTTGCCGGCACAGCGGCTGCCCACCGCCGGGACCGATCAGCAGCCGCGCCAGATGCCAATGACTGCCGCCACTGTCGGGATCTTCGAACCAACCGCGCAGCAATTTCCGCCGCGCCAGGGCCACGGCCCGGGCCGGGGTGACATGGCGCGCCAACTGCCGGTAGAGTTCCTCGGCAAAGCGCGTGGCATCCTGATCATAGACGCTGCCATCCCAGCCCAGAACATTGGCAACCCCGCTGCGAGTCAGAGCGGCGATCAGGGAAAACACCGTCGGCGCCCGCTCGGCGCTGCGACAGGCGGACACGAACATCAACGACGGCCGCCAGTCACCCAGTTCATTGACGAAATCCGTGGTGCTCACCCAGGCGCCCAGACCCTGGGGGTCCTCCAGCATCAGACCGGGCATGCCCCTCCGGTCGATCTCGCCATGACATGAGACATGCAGCACTTCCGGCAGCTGGGACCAGCCATGCAGCCGATCCACCAGCCAGGGCAGATGGCCGCTCTCCTCCACCACCAGATGCGCCTGCAAGTTGCTCGTGGCGGCGTAAATGGCCACTTCCTCGGCCTCGTAATTCAGCTCCGGCTCCACACCCTCGGGCGCGGCGGCCATGAAGGCGATGGCCAGGTCGGAATGGCGCGCTGACACTGGTTGCCCGGCAGGCGCGCCGAGGCGTCGTTCCAGGGTGAACAACACCAGAGAATCGGCGGCCAGAAATTCCCCGTCCACCGCCAGCAGCTCCCAGGGGACATCCAGGAACGTCAGGGCATCGGCGGTTGCGGCCGCGGCAACCTGCAAAGTCACCTCCAGAGTTCCACCCACCTGTCGGGCCGTGCTCAACCACCCCTCGGCATCCAGCCAGGCGTGCAATTCATGGCCGATGACCAACAAAGCATCTGACTGTTTGGCATCGACCGCGACCGCATAGCTCTCGGCCCAGGTACGGAGTCGCTGGAAATCGTTGGGGTCCAACCCACGCCGACCCTCCCCGGCATTGAAAATCAGGGTCGTATCCCTCAGTTCGATAATTACGGCCATGGCAGCGCCCCTCTTTTTATCCATCGGCAATGGGTTTTGCGATGATACAGTCATCATCGATTGCAGACAACCCCGTCCTGTTCACAAATCGATACTTGAGACCACTGGCGCAGCGCACAACCAACCGTCAACGCCTGGAGCAAGGCGATGGCAGCTCTCCAACAAACAGGTGGCGGCATAGGCCCGCGCCCTGTCCGCGGGGCAGCGGCGCACAAAGTGGCGTAACCGGAGACTGGCCGGGCAGGGAGAAATGGCCGATAATGGCCATGGCGTCCCCTTGGGAATTCTCGCGCTGGCGCCATCGACGAAGTCTCGCCCCAACGTCTTTGCACAGGAACCGCCCGCCATGGCAGAACGCCGCTCCATCGGCAACGGGGTCCGCTTGAAGCGGGTGGAAATCACCGACTTCAAGGGGATCGATCATGTCCAGCTCGATTTCCTTCCCCCGAGAATGAATGGCGACCCGGATATCCAAACCTCGATACAGACCAGGACATAGGGCAAGACATCCATTCTGGAAGCCTGCGTGTTTCTTTTCCTGAGCTTGAATATACCCATCACCAAAAAATCAAATACGGAAAACGGATTTGTAAAGATTACGATAAATCCGCCAGAATCATTTATTCGTCTTGTCCCTGATCTGTTCGTTCGTTCAGGAAGAAAAGGGGCCGCCATCGACGGCATTTTTGATTTTTACAAGGATGAGTTTTCAGTCAGAGTCAGACTGTCGCGAACAGGTAGAGTATCCATTGAAATTCAAAAAGAACTTCACGATTCGCTGACGGAGAAGAAACACCGATCAGACATAGAGCAACCTTTTGAAAGATGGAAACAATTTTTTACACTGCTGTCGGGTTACGATATGGACCCGATCATCATGAATTCTTGTCTGTATTTCCACAGCTACCGAAAGATACAGGAGGGCAATCCCGAGTTCGGCATGATGGTGGAGCCGAAATTGCTGTCCCGTCCCATGGGCGGGGTTCCATCTCACGAAATCAACATGGTCTTCGAAAGATTTTCGATAGTCAGTAGATTTAAGATCGAGATCTTGCGGGCCATGATGAGAAAGGCCAATCTGTTCGAACAGCTGGCTGGCGACAATACGGACGAGACCTTGGAAAAACTGAACGGCCTGATTGAAAGATACGCCGCTGGAAGAATCGAAAAACTGCGCCCGCTATCCGACAACCGGGTGGATTTCCGTATCACTCCAATAAAAGGAGGGGCTTCATTTGCCTTCGACGGATTGAGTTCCGGCCAGAAAGAAATCGTCGCCACGCTGTTCCTGATCTGGCATTACACCCGGAACCGCCCTGGCATCATCCTCATCGACGAGCCCGAACTGCATCTGAATTCCGAGTGGCACCGGGACTTCGTGCGCCATGTCACCCAACTGGTGCCGCAAAACCAGTACATCCTGGCCACCCATTCCGAAGACATCTTCAAGTCGGTGGATCGGGACCGGCGGATATTTCTCGGCATAGCGGAAGCTGTCCCCCCTTCCGTCGGCACCGCCGGGGAGAACGTGCGGTGATTGCCGTCAAGGTCGGCGGCAACGCCGATGAAGTCCACCAGGGGGCGGCCCGCTACAAACTGTTCGTCGAAGGCCGTGACGATGGCGTCGATGCGGAAGGGCTCAAGGTACTTCTGGAGAACCGGATCGATATCGAGGTCATGGGACCGTCCTTTCATCTGCGAAGTGTGGCCAGCGCCCTGCATCGGCACCATCCCACCTATTTCTTCCTCATCGACCGCGACCACCACGATGATCGGACCGTCGCCGACTCCTGGAAACATTTTCCGGACCCGGCACAGAAGAACCTGTTGATCTGGCGCAAGCGTGAATTCGAGAATTATTTTCTCGATCCAGGTTTTTTACAACAATCGAACCACATCAAGAAATCCTGTCGGGGAGCGCAGGGCCGCTCCCGTCTGGAAAATCTATTGGTCAAGTTAGCCAACAAACGGTTGTTCCTGGACGTGGTCAACAGGGTCATCCTGACGGTCCGTGAAGAGCAGAAGCGCAACTGGATCGAGACGTTCAGCAACCCGGACGACTTTCCCGATGTCTCTTCCGCCAGACAGCGTCTGCAGGACAGCGCAACGCTCAGCCAGCGGGGCAGGGACGTGGCCGCTGCTGTGGCACCACAGGTGATCGGCAAGCTCTTCGATGAGGTCCTGGACGAATTTTCTGCCGGGCAAGTGCCCTTGGTCTTTGGTCACGGCCAGTGGCTCGACCGCATGAGCGGCAAAGAACTCTTCCATCAGTTGGTCACGACCTGCTGCGAAGTCCGGGACAGGGTGAACGAGCCGGTACAGGGCAGAGACAGAATCATTGCAGTGGTCAAGGACTTGATGCGGCCGGAAGTGACTGACAAACCAAATGATTTCCTGGAGCTGAAGGAATTCGTTCTCCGCGCCACCGGCAAGGACCTGATATAGTCCCCGGCAGCCCGGCAACACCGCCAAACCTGTGGGCAGCGGTATTCCAGAGGACCGGAAGAACGCCGCCCAGCCGCTATTCCCCGACCCATGGACCGTGGTCAACAGGGTGCCGAACCGCGTGGAACGAGGCTCAGGACGTCTTGTTCTCGAAGACGATACGCGCCACCTCCTGGTAGCGTTTGACGAAGTGGACGGTGAAGCCGTTGCGAATATAGTCCGGCACCTCTTCGTAGTCCTTGCGGCAGGCATCGGGCAGGATCAACTCGCGGATGCCCACCCGGCGGGCGGCGATGACCTTTTCCCGGATGCCGCCCACCGCCAGCACCTGACCGGTGAGGGTGATCTCTCCGGTCATGGCCAACTGCCGGGGCACCGCCTCGCCGCGCATCAGGGAGACCAGGGCGGTGGTCATGGTGATGCCGGCGGACGGGCCGTCCTTGGGGGTGGCGCCCTCGGGCACATGGAGATGGATGGTGCCCTTGAGGGCCTCGGTCTTGCCACCAAACAGGGCGCTGTTGGACAAGACAAAGCCATGGGCGATACGGGCCGACTCCTTCATCACCTCGCCCAGGGAGCCGGTGAGGGTCAGGCCGGGCTTTTCCCGCTCGATGACCGCCGCCTCGATGTCCAGGGTGGCCCCGCCCAGGGCGGTCCAGGCCAGACCGGTGACGATGCCCACGCCCTTGAGGGGTTTCTCGTCGCGGAAATCCGGCTTGCCCAGGAATTCCTCCACGTCGGCGCGGTTGCTCACGCGGATCGGCTTGTCCGCCCCGTCCAGGATCCGTACCGCGCTCTTGCGGGCGATGGCGCCGATCTTCTGTTCCAGGCGCCGCACCCCCGCCTCCCGGGCATACCCCTCCACCATGACCCGCAGGGCATCCTTGGCGATGCGCAGGTCGTTGCGGGTCAGGCCGTTCTTCTCCAACTGCTTGGGCACCAGGTGGTGACGGGCGATTTCCAGCTTTTCCTCGGTGATGTAGCCGGACAGGCGGATCACCTCCATGCGGTCCAGCAGGGGCCGGGGGATGGTGTCCAACTGGTTGGCGGTGCAGATGAACAGGATCTTGGAGAGATCGAACCGCACGTCCAGGTAGTGATCCAGGAATTCGCTGTTCTGTTCCGGGTCCAACACCTCCAGCAGGGCCGAGGCCGGGTCGCCCTGATAGCTGGCGCCGATCTTGTCCACCTCGTCGAGCATGATGATGGGATTGGCCACCTTGGTGTGGCGGACCGCCTGGAGAAACTTGCCGGGCATGGCCCCCACATAGGTGCGGCGATGACCCTTGATCTCGGCCTCGTCCCGCATCCCCCCCACCGAAAAGCGGTAGAATTCCCGCCCCACGGAGCGGGCCACGGAGCGCCCGATGGAGGTCTTGCCCACCCCCGGGGGACCCACCAGCAGGATGATGGAACCGCCAATCTCCCCCTTGAGCTTGCCCACCGCCAAAAATTCCAGGATGCGATCCTTGACATCCTCCAGACCGTCATGGTCCTCGTCCAGGATGCGCCGTGCCCGGGGCAGGTCCAGCTTGTCCGCCGAATGCACCCCCCAGGGCAACAGGGTGAGCCAGTCCAGATAGTTGCGGGTGACCCCGTATTCGGCGGAACTGGGCTCCAGCACCGCCAGCTTGTCCAGCTCCTCGTCGATGCGCTGGCGGGCGTCCTCGGACAGGGTCAGGGCCTCCATCCGCTTGCGGAAGCGGTCCACGTCGGCGGTGCGGTCGTCCTTGGTGATGCCCAGTTCCTTCTGGATTTCCTTCAACTGCTCCCGCAGGAAGAACTGCCGCTGGTTCTCGCTGATCCCATGCTCCACCTGCTTGGAGATCTTGTCCTGGAGCTTGACGATCTCCAGTTCCTTCTTCAGCAGGCCCAGCACCCGTTCCAGGCGCTGCTGGATGTTGAGGGTCTCCAGCACCTCCTGCAACTCCTCCCGGGTGGAGCTGGTCATGGAGGCGACGAAGTCCGCCAGCCGGTCCGGCTCGGAGAAATTGTGCCGGCTGAGGAACATCTTCACCTGTTCCTGGTAGAGGGAGTCGTATTTCAGGATCTCCTTCAGGGTGTTGATCACCGCCATGGTGTAGGGCTTGAGGGCATCCTGATCCACCTGCCGGCCGGGGGTGAGATGATGGACCACCTGGGCCCGCAGGGGGCCGTCGCCGCTGATGATCTCCCGCACTTCGAACCGGGACAGCCCCTCGGCCAGCAGTTTGACCTGCTGTTCCTCCTCGTTGACCGCCGCCTCCAGGATCCGCACCACCGTGCCAACCCGGTACAGCTTGTCCGGATTGAAGACCTCCTGCCCATCCTCGGCCTGGCTGAGAATGATCCCGAACATCTTGCCGGGGGAGCCCAGGGCCCATTTGATGGTCTCGTAGTAGGGGGAGCCATCCACCTGGATGGGCGTCAGCATGCCGGGGAAGAACGGTCTCCCGCCCAGGGGATACAGGACCAGAATGGGCGGCAGCACATCCTCCAGGCGGGCCGGCGGCGGCCCTTTTTCCCCGCTTTCCCCCGGGCCGGCGGCAGGGTCCGCCCCGGTCCCGGTGGCGCCCTCCAGGTCTTCGGAGGTGTTGGCCCCGGCGGTTGGGGGGGCGTTGTCATTGGAGTCGTCGGCCATGGTCCATGTTCTCCGGATGGGAACGGTCGGGCATGTTAAGGCTGTTCTGTGAGCTGAAATATGGCCACCAATGCCGGACAATTCAACCCCGGACCATGCTGGCCCTCCCCAAAAAACGCGAAACCCCGGCCATTCCGGCCGGGGCTTCGCGAACCGTCCGTGCTGTCCGGTATATCAATGCGCGCTGGCGCAACCACCGCCCTCGGCGGGAGTGAAGGAGCTGCCGCAGCCGCAGGTGCTGGCGGCGTTGGGATTCTTGATCACGAACTGGGAGCCGTTGAGATCCTCCACATAATCCACCTGGGCGCCCTTCAGGTAGTTGAGGGAAGTCGGATCCACCAGCACCTTGACACCCTCGGACTCCACGCACAGATCCTGCGCATCCTGGTTGTCGTCGAAGGTGAAACCGTACTGGAATCCAGAGCAGCCGCCACCGGAAACGAAGATGCGCAGCTTCAGGTTGGGATTGTTCTCCTCCTGGAGCAGATGGCCCAGTTTCTTGGAGGCAGCGGCGGTCAGGGTCAGGGACATGGGGGGGGTCACTCCTGTCGTTGCGGTTCTGTTCCCCGGAGAAACAGATGAAATGGGTTCCGGTCCGGCAGAGCATAGGACCGGAAGGTCGATACGTCAACAAAAATGTTGTCAAACAATCAATCAGCCCTGAAGCCCACCAAACGCCGGGTCAGTGCCAGACGCACCTCCGCCTCCCGGGTGAGGCGGTGGAACAGATGATACGGTCCGGTGGCCTGTTCGACCAGGGCGGACAGGTCGTTCCTGACTTCGCCGTACCAGACCGGCAGGCGGGGGTCGAACCGCTCCAGGGCCCGCAACAGGGGATCCTTGCGGTGTCGGGCCAGGATGCGGTCCGCTCCGTCCCGGCCCAGATCCCCAAGACAGATGTGGAAGGCGGAAAAGAGGGTCACCGGTCCATCGACCCGGAACATGAGGTCGGTGTCGAAGGCCTCCCCCGGCGGCACCCGGCCGGCCAGCACGTCCTGCAACAGGGGCCGTTCGGCCACGTATTCCGCGGGATCCACCCGGACGGCGGCCCGCCCGTAGGCGTCCAGGGTGGAGCTGACGAAGTGGAAGGGACGGCGGCGGTGCGTGCCCAGGGTGAAGACGGCTTCCCGGATCACCCCGGCCCGGCGAACGGGGTCCACCGGATCGGCCTTGGGCCGGGGGGCAGGCGCGTGGGACTCCACCCGGATGGGGAGGCCACGGCGGGCCAGTTCCGCGTCCAGTCTGGCGAACACCCCTTGTTGGAACAGGGCTGTGGAAAAATTGAGTCGGTTCTGTTTGTGGAGCAGCACCAGCTGCAACTCGGGATGGTCCAGGGCCGCCTGGAGCAGGTTGGCCACCCGGGCCACCGGAATCCGTTCCCGCAGCACGCCATGGCGGTCGGCCAGGATCTCCTGGTGGAATTCATCGAAGCTGATCTGGATGACCACCGTCACCGGCGCCGCCGCGGGGCGCCGCCGCCGGGCGGCAGCGCAGCGTTCCAGGAATTCCCGGGCCGCGGCCAGGGATTGGCCGAGGCTGCCGTTGAGCAGGATGGCGCAGGTGGTGATCCCGGTCAGGTGGGTGATGGCGTGGAAAAAGCCGTCCAGATGGCCGCTCAGGTCGCCGCCGGTGAAGAGGAGGTTATTCGTGAGCCGGGGCAGCAGTTCCCAGAGGAAAGACTGGTCGGGAGCAACCCCCAGGGACGGACGCCAAACGAACATGCAGTGGCGGCAGGACTGGGGGCAGGCCATGACCGGAATGACCCCCGCCTTGACGAAGCGCCGGGCCGCCGGGCCAGGATCCGGCAGAGAATCCACCAGGGCCAGGCGTTCCAATACCAATGGCGACAGGGGGGCGCCGTATTCCCGCTTCTGTTCCTGTTGGATTGCCCGCTGGCGGGTCAGGGGATCCTCCCGGAACGGATCGAGGGTTGCCCAGCGGGCCAGGATATTCTGCTGCAGGAGCGGATAGCGCCCGGGTGCGTCCGGCAGCCACTCCCGCAGCAACTCCGCCACCAGGGTCGGGGCGTCGGGGCAGGCCAGCAGCAGGCGGACCAGGGATGCGTGGGCGGGATTGCGGCTCACCGCCGCCACGGCGGCCCGGCAGGGCTCCGCCACATGGCGCCGCAGCCACTGATGGGCGAACAGCGCTCCGGCAATGCCCTGCAGCGGTCCCGGGAACTCCGCCGCGGGCCAGACATGGTCCGGCCGCCGGTTGACCCGGGCCACCGCCTCCTTGAATCGCCGGCGCCGGTCGGCCAGGTAGGCCGCCTCCAGGTCCGGCACGGCGTGGTCGGCAGGTCGAGGACAGGTCATGCCCGAGACCTCCAGGCGCTGCCGAGGCCGACCCCGGTCACCAGCAGCCACAGCAGCAGGGCCACGGGCAGTTCCAGCAGGGGCAGACGCAACAGCGGTCCCGCCAGCCAGTCATGGAAGGCCAGGGCCGGCCGTCGGGTTCCAGGCTCCCAGCGGCCCAGGGCCAGATCCAGGCGGAAAAACACCTGCCAGAGGGATTCCAGGCCATAGCGGCCGAAACCCCGCCAGCGTTGCACCCGGACCCGCCAAGGGCTGGCCCGATCCAGACGCCACGCCAGATCGAGAAACGGCACCAGCCGCAGCGGGCCGGCGGCGGTTTGGGTGCGATAGATCGCCGGAGCCTGAAGGAAAAACGCCTCCCAGTCCAGGTGGTGGCAAGCCATGATCACCATGTTGAGCAAAGAGCGACGCCAATACCCTTCGGCCTCGAAACGGCGGGCGGAGGTCACCAGGTGCCCGGGCAGGGTGATCCACGAACCCTGGCGAAAGATCCGTCTGGCCAGCCGTTGATCTTCCAGAAAGGGCAATGAGCTGTCGAATCCGCCCAGTTCCCGGAAGAACGCGCCGTCCAGCAGCAGGCCCTGATCGCCGTTGATGCATTCCTCACGGTCGAGGGCACTCTTGGCCTCCTGGTATCGCAACCGCCCGAGGGTGCGGGGGTTGGCGTCCGCGAAGCGCAGGGGAAAATGCCCCGCCACCCGCCGATGGCCCAGACGCCGCTGGGCCTGCTCCAGGCACGCCAGGGCCGCGGCCAGCAGACCGGAATCGGGCAGGCCGGAATCGGCATGGAGGAACAGCAGCCGCGCACCCCGGGCCAGCCGGGCGCCGGCGTTCATCTGGGAGCCCCGGCCCCGGGGCGCCTCCACCCAGACAGCTCCACCGGCCCGGGCCACCGCCCGGGTCGCGTCCCCGCTGCCCCCGTCGGCCACGATCACCTCCAGGGCGATTCCCTGCTGACCGCGCAACCGCTCCAGCAGACCCGGCAAGGCCGCCGCCTCGTTCAGGGTCGGGATGATCACCGACAGCGTCGGGACGGCGAAAGGGCTTGCACTGGGGGGATGATTCTGGTTCCCTGTGACTGGCATGGGCAGCATTTTACCGTCCATTGTCGGTGGTGCGAACGGGGACTTGCACGAAAAAGGCGAAATATGTACCGGCCGACGGCATGGCTGCCCCTGATTTTGGCCCTGTTTTTGCTTACATTACCCGTCCGGGCCGAAGAGCCGCTGGGACGGCTGCTGGTATTCGTCAATCCCGTCTGCCAGTATTGCGAAGCCTTCGAGCGGGAGGTGGGGCGAATCTATGCCAAGACGCCCCTGGGGGAACGTCTGCCCATCGTGCGGGTGGATACCCTCGATCCGCCGGAACAGTACGCGGCCCAGGCCAGCCGGGTTTCCTTCACCCCCACTTTCATCGTCGTCACCCCCGATGGCCATGAACAGGCCGTCTTTCGGGGCTACCGGGGGGAAGAATTCTTCTGGTCCGAGCTGGAAAGAGTCGCCCGGCGTCTGGGGTTCGACCCGGAGGGATCCAGATAGCCGCCTTGGGAGATCGAGGAAACCATGTCGCTGCTGCAACGCCTCCGCCAGGGACTCGACAAAACCCGCAGCGGGTTCATCGACAAGCTCGACGCCCTGTTGTCCCGGGGTCCGGTGGATGCCGGCGTGCTGGAGGAGCTGGAAGATCTGCTCATCACCAGCGATTTCGGCGTGGAAACCACCGGGGCGATTTTGGAGGACGCGCGCCGGCGCTGCAAACAGAACCGCAAGGATCCGGATTTTCACCTGCGGGATGGGTTGCGGGAGGTCATCCGCGAGCGGCTGGAAGCCCACCAGACCCCCCTGGATTTGACGGTGGGCAATCCCCACGTCATCCTGGTGGTCGGGGTCAACGGGGTGGGCAAGACCACCACCATCGGCAAACTGGCCTGCCTGCTGGGCAACGACGGTCACCGGGTGATGCTGGCCGCCGGCGACACCTTCCGCGCCGCCGCCGTGGAGCAGTTGCAGATCTGGGGGGAGCGGGCCGGCTGTCCGGTGATTGCCCAGGGCCAGGACGCCGATGCGGCGTCGGTGCTGTTCGATGCCCATGCCGCCGCCAGCGCCCGGGGCTGCGACCTCCTCATCGGCGACACCGCCGGACGGCTCCACACCAAGGTCAATCTCATGGAGGAGCTGAAAAAGATCAAGCGGGTGCTGGGTCGCCGGGATCCCCAGGCGCCCCATGACATCTGGCTGGTGCTGGACGCCACCACCGGTCAGAACGCCATCAGTCAGGTGCGGCAGTTCCATGAAGCCATGGCGCTGACCGGCCTGATCGTCACCAAACTGGATGGCACCGCTCGGGGAGGGGTGATCGTGGGCATCGCCGACCGCTTCGGCCTGCCCATTCGTTATATCGGCGTGGGGGAAGGTCTGGACGACCTGAAACCCTTCGCGGCCGATGCGTTCGTCGAGGCGCTGTTCGGGCGCTGAATCCGACCCCTGCCGCCGGTCGGTCACCCGGCCGCGAGCGCAAGCGTTTTTCATGACTGAGGGAAGTCGCGTCGCGCCTTCCCTTCAGAAGGAGGGTGGAGGGAGGCTTTCCCCATCCATCGAGGTTGGCAAAGACAGGGAAACGACAGATGATGGTCCAAGGAAGGAACCATATCCACATGCTCCGGCTCCTGACCCCGGTGATCCTCGCCATGGCGACCCTGCTGGTTGCCTGGCCGGGAAGCAGCCTGACCGCCGAACCCTCCCGGGACACCCTGGAAAAATTCCGGGGCCTGTTCCGGGTTCTGGAAGGCACCGGTCCCATCGACGACGCCCTGGACCGCAGCCTCTGGCCCCGGGACGAATTGCTGGCCTCCTATCTGGAGCTGGAGCTGCTGTTTCACCCCCGCACCCGGATCTCCTACGCGCAACTCCGGCAATTCCTGAGCCGCTACCCGGCCCATCCCCAGATTCCCCTGATCAAGCCCCTGGTGGACCGGTTCATGACCGATGAAGGCACCGACGCGGAAGCCCTGGCCTGGTACGACCGGTTTTCCCCCACCACCTCCAAGGCCCGTCTGCGCTACCTGCGGCTGTTGTTGGCCAAGCAGCGGATGAAGGAAGCCGGCGATCTGTTCGTCACCCTCTACCGCGCCGGCGCCTCCTTTCCCGGCGCCCTGGATACCGGGGTGCGGCAGTTCCAGGCCAGGCTCACCGCCGATGACCATGAAGCCCGGGCCAGGCAGGTCCTCAAATGGGGCAGCCCCAAGACCTTCGAGGCCCAGCTCAAGCGCATCCCCGACCCCAACCGACGCGCCTACCTGGAGGCCCTGGCCGCTGCCCATCGTCTCAACACGGATTTCTTCACCCTGGTCAACCGTCTGCCTCCGGAACTGGCCCGTTCCTCGGAGCTGTGGTACACCCGCATGGAACGGCTGCGGGCCAGCGGGTTCGACCTGCTGGCCATGGAGCTGCTCAACGGTCCCCAGGGCAAGTATCTGGCCGCCGAGGACCGCCACCGCATCCGCTTCAGCCTGGGACAGGACTTCCTGTTCGACAAACAGGATTTCCTGACCGCCTTCACCCTCCTGGACCCCAATGCCCAGGAGATGGGCGCCCAGTTGGAGGATTCCCTCTGGCTGGCCGGCTGGAGCGCCTACCGGGCCGGCTACAAGGAGGTCGCCCTGGCGCATTTTCGCACCCTGGGTCAGGGGGCCCCCACCCCCACCCTGCGCGCCCAGGGCGCCTACTGGGCGGCATCCCTCCTCGGCTTCGACCATCCGGACAGCCGCCTCCTGCTGCAAAAGGCCGCCGATTTTCCGGAAACCTTCTACGGTCTGCTGGCCTTCGAAAGCCTGTATCGCGGCCTGCCCGATCTGATCAGACCCGAACCCCAATGCGATGCCCTGCTGGCCGACCCGACCCTGGCGCCGGAGCTGGCACGCATGGAGCTGCTGCGACAAATGGAACGCAGCTACTACAACGGCGGCGAAATCGAAGCCCTGGCCCAGCGCCGCAACCTCGGTCTGGCCGACCAGGTCTGCCTGGCCAACCACTTCGGCGCTCCCAACCGGGCCATCAAGGCCGCCAGCGAGCTGCTGCGCAAGACAAATCAACGGGTCTGGACCGGCCTGTATCCGCCCCTGCCCTGGAAACCGGCCCTGGGTTGGTCATTGGATCCATCCGTGGTGGCCGGCACCACCCGTCAGGAAAGCCTGTTCGCCAACCGGGTCAACTCTCGGGTGGGAGCCGCCGGTCTGATGCAGTTGATGCCCGCCACCGCCCGTGAGGAAGCCCGGCTGGTCGGCCTGCCCGAACCCACCCCCTTTCTCCTGCAACTGCCTGCCTACAACCTGAGCCTGGGGCAGTCCTATCTGTCGCGGATGCTGGCCAAATGGAATGGAGATCTGGTCCTGGCCCTGGTCAGCTACAATGCCGGCCCCCATCGGGCCGGCAAGTGGCGGGCGGAGCGACTCGCCATGACCCCTCTGGAATTCATGGAGTCGATCCGTTTCAAGGAGACCCGCAACTACGTCAAGCTGGTGATCCACGGCATGGCGGTCTACCGGCAGCGCCTGCGGGGCAGCAGCAGTTCCCTGCAATCCCTGCTGGGCATCGGCCAGCCGGGCCTGGACGACCTGCGGACGCCGGTGAACTGAGGCTCGGCCGGCCCATCTAAGGACCACGCCAGCCGGGCACGGCATCGAACTTCAGGTTCGCGATCATGTTCGGATCGGTCTGGCCGAGCCGCTTGAGAAACACCTGACCGGTATGGGTCAGGAAGACGATCTTGCGACCCGTGAGTCCCCCCACGTCCGAGGCCGCCAGTCGCAAGGCATGGTCTTTCACCTCCTGGAGGGCCACCGCCACATTCTGTCGTCCGATGCTGATCTGTCCGGCGCTCGTGGCGAACATGTCCCCACCACCGAACAGCTTGGCGGTGAGGGCGGAGCGACCCAAGCCCTGACGGTCGAAAAAGCCGATCATGTGGCGAATGGCGCAATCCACGAAGCGGAAACAATCCTCGACTTCTGGAAAGGGGGGAGACAACCGTTCCCGTCCCTTGTCCCGGCGTGGCATCACGCCGTGGCAGATGGCTCCGGTCCGGCTTGAGGGATGAAACAGGGTCAGGGAGACGCAGGATCCCAGTATGGTCGTGACCACGGTCGGCCGGGTGGCGATATGCAGCTCACCAGGTTGCAGATCGAGGGCAGGAAGGCCGGAGGCTGGAATTTTAGCCATGGAGGAGGTCGATAGCGGACGCTGACAAGGCCGGAGTCCTCCTCCCCCATGGGGCGAAGAGGCTGCCCCCAAGGGGAGGAGGCGCCAGCCGAGCGGCCAGGCCCGCCGCAGGGGCGAACCGGACTTCAGCCGGCAGCCCGGACCACCTCCTGGGCGATCAGGTTCAGGGGTTTCACCACGTCCACTCCGCCATGTTTGATGGCTTCCTTGGGCATGCCGAAGACCACGCAACTGGCCTCGTCCTGGGCGATGTTGTAGGCGCCGGCATCCTTCATTTCCTTCATGCCCCGGGCGCCGTCATCCCCCATGCCGGTCATGATGACCCCCACCACGTTCTTGCCGCCGTAGCGGGCCGCGGAGCGGAACAGCACATCCACCGAGGGCCGGTGGCGGCTCACCAGAGGGCCATCCCTGACTTCCACGAAGTAGCGGGCGCCGCTGCGCTTCAGCATCATGTGCTTGCTGCCCGGAGCGATCAACGCCCGGCCCCGGATCACGCTGTCGTTGTCCGCGGCCTCCTTGACCGTGACGCGACAGAGGGTGTTGAGCCGATCGGCAAAGGCGCGGGTGAAGTTCTCGGGCATGTGCTGCACGATCACGATCCCCGGAGCATCCGCAGGCATGGCCTGGAGAAATTCCCGCAGGGCCTCGGTGCCGCCGGTGGAGGCGCCGACGGCGATGATCTTTTCGGTGGTCTGCACCATGGCCTTGCCGGTCGGGGGCGGGAGAACCGCATCGGCAGTGAGCTTGGGCGCCACCTTGTGGACCGCGCTGAAAGTCGGCGCCGCGCCCCGGCTTCCGGTTGAGCGTACCGGTCGCGCCATGGCGGCGGCCTTGACGGCATCGCAGATGCGGATGCGGGCCTCTTCCAGAAACTGCTTGGTGCCCATCTTGGGCTTGGTGATCACCTCCACCGCGCCATATTCCAGGGCCCGCAACGCGGTCTCGGAACCTTCCACGGTGAGGGTGGAACACATCACCACCGGGATCGGATGCTGGGTCATGATCTTGCGCAGGAAGGTGAGACCATCCATGCGCGGCATTTCCACATCCAGCGTGATGACATCGGGGACCAGAGTCTTGATGCGCTCCGCAGCCACGAAGGGGTCCGGGGCATGCCCGATCACCTCGATATCGGGATCGGAATTCAGAACCTTGTCCATGGTCTGGCGGACGACCGCGGAGTCGTCCACGATCAACACCCGAATCTTGCGGTCTTTCATCTAGCGCTCCAAGCCTGCCCCTTGCATCCCTGTCCCGAACGGAACAGCCCCACCCCCTGTCCCTGTGGAGTGGCTTCCCACCAGGACAGACTCGCACATGTTTCTACCACACCTTCCCATCCCCGGAAAGCCCTTCCGAACCAGTTGGTTGACAAACGAAGGATCCTGTCGGAGCGGGGGCGTTGGCAGGTCAGAGCGCCGAGCGGCCATTCCGATTGAAAATGGGGGGGTTCCGAGGCTCGAATAACGGACCTTCGGGATGCGCACCGGGCGCATCCCGACCTGTGACAGCAATGGAAACGGTCCCTGGATCTGCTGGATTCAGGAGAGGGTGTGATTCGCTATGGAAAGTTCCTCGGTGGAGAAGATGCGATCGATTTCCAACAGCATGATGAACTGGTCCTCGTGCTTGCCCATGCCCTTGAGGAAATCGCTGCGCAGACGAGTGCCGAGTTTGGGGGGCGGTTCGATCTTGGAATGTTCCAGCTCCATCACCTCCTTGACCGAGTCGGCCAGGGCCCCCATTTCGGTGACCTCGTCCTCCTGGACGATCTCCACGATGATGATGCAGGTATTGACGGTGCGCTCCGAGCGGGACATGCCGAATTTGAGGCGCAGGTCCACCACCGGCACCACGCTGCCCCGCAGATTGATGACGCCGCACATGAAGTCCGGTGTCCGGGGGACCTTGGTGATGTTGGTGTATTCCAGGACCTCGCGGACCTTGGAAATATCGACCGCGAACACCTCGTCATCCAGTTGGAAGGTGAGGTATTGGGTCGTTTCGCCGGAAGCGCCGCTGGCCTGGGGACTGGCGGCCTTGGCGGCGGCACGCGGCGGTGCGCTCTCCTCGTACTCCTGGGATTCTTCGACGTCTGCATCCTGATCCATGGGACACTCCCTCGCTTTGGTTGTCTCCAGTCAGCCCAGGGTGGCGCGGTCAGCCGGAGATGCCAGCCTCGACATGCTCCTGATCTTCGACGAAACGGACCATTTTCTGGAGATCCAGGATAAGGGCGACCGTGCCATCTCCCAGGATGGTGGCGCCGGAAAACTCCTCGGAATTCTGGAAGGTCTTGCCCAGACCCTTGATGACGGTCTGGTGTTGGCCGATCACGTCATCCACCACGAAACCGACCCGTTTTTCGTCCACTTCGGCGATGACGATCTGCTCCACCTCCGGCGGATCGCCTTCGACCTCGAACCGGTCACGGATGCGAATGTAGGGCACGATGCTGCCCCGCACGTTGATGACATGCCGGCCGTGGGTGGCGGACACGTCCTCCCGGGTCAGCTCCACGCATTCCTCCACCGCCGCCAGGGGCAGCACGAAGAATTCGGACTGGATCTTGACCAGCAGGCCCTCGATGATGGCCAGGGTCAACGGCAACTTGAGAGTGATGGTGGTGCCCTGGCCCAGCTCGCTCTGCACGTCGATGGCGCCCCGGAGGGCGTCGATGGACTTGCGGACCACGTCCATGCCCACGCCGCGGCCCGAGACGTTGGTGATCTTTTCGGCGGTGGAGAAACCGGCGCCGAAGATCAGCTGAAAGGCTTCCTTGTCGGTGAGTTCGGCGTCCGGGGCCAGCTGGCCCTTTTCGATGGCCTTGCGCTTGAGCTTTTCCGCATCCAGGCCGCGGCCGTCGTCGGTGACCTTGATCAACACGTTGGCGCCGGAATGTTCCGCCGAGAGGTGAATGCGCCCCACCGACGGCTTGCCCGCCGCGCTGCGGCCGTCGGGGGGTTCGATGCCGTGGTCGATGGAGTTGCGGATGATGTGGATCAGCGGGTCGTTGAGCTGATCGATGACCGTTTTGTCCAGCTCGGTTTCGGCGCCGGCGGTGGTCATTTCGATCTGCTTGCCCAGCTCCTTGGAGAGGTCCCTGACCAGCCGCTTGAACTTGTTGAAGGTGCTGCCGATGGCCAGCATGCGGATGGACATGGTGTTGTCCCGCAGCTCGCCGGTGAGCCGCTCCACTTCCTCGGCAATCAGTTGCAGGTCATGATCGTTGAGGGTGGCGGAGGTCTGGTTGAGGCGGGCCTGGACCGTGACCAGCTCCCCGACCAGATCCACCAGATGGTCCAGCTTGTCCGAGGGCACCTTGACGCTCTGGGCGGCAGCCTGCTGCTTCTTGGACTCCCGCTTTTCCTTGATGATCTGCTGCTCGGTGAGCGCGGCTTCCACCTTGCCCTTGTTGACGAGGCCGGAACGGACCAGCCGCTCACCCAACGGCTGCATGACCTCTTCCAGGACCTCGGGATCCACGTCCCCGCGTTCCACCAGGATGTCGCCCAGGCGCTTGTCGGGGCCGTCTTCCGCAAGGGCCTCCGAGCGGTCCACCATGCGGACATTCAGGTCACATTCATCCTCGACGAAGATGAAGACATCCTGGATGGCGTTTTCCCCCTGCTCGGTGGTGAGAAAAATTTCCCAGGAGACATAGCAGCGCTCGGGGTCGATTTCGGCCAGGCTGTGGGGCAGATCGTCCAGGAATGGTATCAGACGGACATCCCCCAGCTCCCGCAGCTCGTCCAACAGGAGGATGGGGTTGGTGCCGTTGGCGAAGATGTCGCCATGGGGTTTGAAGCGGATGCGGAAGGTATGGGGGCCGGCATCCTCCTTTTCGGCGGGTTTGCCGGCGGCGCTCTTGGCCGCGGCAGGCGGGCTGCCGTCGGCCCCGGGGGTGAGGGCGCGCAGACCGGCGATGATGCGTGCGGCATTGGCACCATCGGCCGCGTTGCCGCCGGCGGCGGCATCCAGCATGGCCCGGATCTGATCCCGGGCCCCCAGGGTCAGGTCGATGAGGTCCTTGGTGATGGGAATGGTGCCGTTGCGGGCCAGGTCGAAGACGGTTTCGACGTTGTGGGTGAACTCCGCCACGTCATCGAAGCCGAACATGGCCCCGGAGCCCTTGATGGTATGCATGGCGCGGAAGACCCGGCCGATCAGCTCCTGATCCTCCGGCGACTCTTCCAGTTCGAGCAGGGAGTCTTCCAGTTCGGAGAGCAGCTCGTAGGCTTCTTCCGTGAATGCACTGGTGTCGATTTCCACGGCCATGGGCATGCCCCTCGGGTTGGTGGTTGCCGTGACGGTCGCCTGGCGACTTTCATCCGCTGGCGGGTGGCCGGAGGCAGCACCCGTCCATGACTGTTAGCGACTTTGATCGATGGAGGGTGGAGGGAGGCCTCCCCCATCCATCAAACTTAACCCAACACCTTCTTGATCACGCCGAGCAGCTGAGCCGGCTTGAAGGGCTTGACGATCCAGCCGGTGGCGCCGGCGGACTTGCCATCGGCCTTGCGATTGGCCTGGGATTCGGTGGTCAGCATGACGATGGGCGTGAACTTGAAGGCCGGCAGGGCCCGCAGTTCCCGAATGAGCGTGATGCCGTCCATATTGGGCATGTTCAGGTCGGTGATGACCATGTCCACCGGGTTGGCCTTGAGCTTGTTCAGGGCATCCTGGCCATCCACCCCTTCCACCACATTGTAACCCGCCCCCTTGAGGGTCAGGCCAACCATCTGTCGGACGCTGGAAGAGTCGTCCACGGTCATAATGGTCTTCGCCATCGAATATCACCCTCCCGTCCACAGTCCGCTTTGATCGTCGTCCGAGACGCACCCTTTGAAACCGGCCGCATCGGAGGCTTCCCGCAACGCGGCGGGCACCTTTCCTGCGATGATGACCGGGATGCCGCCCTTCACCAGGCTGCGATGGGCCGTGCAGAGTATCTGCAGGCCGGCCAGATCCGCCCGTTCCACGTCGGTGAACTTGAGATGCAGTTCCTTGGCCTGGGAGGCGACATCCTGGAAGCTCTGCTTGAGCTCCTGGACATGCTGAATGGTCAGGTCGCCTTTCAGGGTCAGCTTTCCGGTTCCGGTATCGTCGATGACGAGATCGTACATGATCGTCTCTCCACAGGGCCTGGCATCAAGTCGAAAAGCTGAAATCCGGGATGGCACTGATCCACGTTGACATGGCCCCGGCGCCCCCCCCGAAAAGGGCTCTGAAGCTTGTCGGCAACCGCCGTTTCCGGTGCTGTTTTTTTTAACGTGACAGTCGCAAAGCGCCCTTCATTCGGTGGAGAGCGGAGGAAGGCCTCCCCCCCCCCTCCATCAAAGTTGGCAGTGACCAGCGCGGACAGAAGAGAGCGTCTCCCCCAGCGCATGAAGGCCCCCCAGGGACTTCCCGAGTCACGCTCCAGGCAACCGGAACGTACCAGGGAACTGATTTTATCCAACCTCGTTCGAGAATCAACAAAAAAACCACCAGACATTCACCCCTTTTTCCCCCGGTGGTCCGAAAACCCGGACTGCGGGGGGCCGGAAAGCTGCTCCAACAGCCTGGTCACAACCCCGGCGGGATCGGGATGATGGAGCGCACCCCGGATCAGGGCGGCCCCTGCCGCCCCGGCCTCCAGGGCCGCGGTCAGGTTGTCCGGTGTGATGCCCCCCAGGGCCAGCACCGGACCGGGAATGCCCTGGCACAGCCGGGAGAATTCCTCGATGCCCAGGGGCCGGGCTTCGGGATGGGAAGCGGTGGCGAACAGGGGCGAGAGGGTGACATAATCGGCGCCCTCCGCCAACGCCCGCCGGGCGCCCGGGCCATCGTGACAGGAGCGCCCCACCAGGGTATCAGGTCCCAACAGCCGCCGGACCAGGGTCGTGGGCAACCCGTTTTCCGGCAGGTGGACCCCCGCCGCCCCCACCGCCAGGGCCAGATCGGCCCGGTCATGGATCAACAGGGCGCCGCCATGGCGGGTGGTGATCGTGACCAACTCCCGGGCCAGGTGATACAGGTGGCGGGCGCTGGCGGTCTTGTCCCGCAGCAGCACATGGCAGGGACCGCCGCCCAGGGCCTGGTCCACCCGGTGAGGCAGGTCCTCCCCCAGGGCCGGATCGGTGATCAGCAGCAGGCGCGGCACAGGACTCACGGCACGCCGAGCCATTTGTGGACCTGCAGGGACAGGCGCAACCGGGCGCCATGGGCCATGACCAGCTCCAGGCAACGCCGCACCGCCCGGGGGTCCGGTCGGTTGCCCGCGGCCCGGGGCTGCACCCGCACCCGGGGATGCCGTGCGGCCCGTTCGACTATGGCCGCCTCCGCCGCCGGATCGGGGTCGGGACCCAGGACGTATTTGATTTCGTCCGCCCGCCGGTACCAGTCTTCGGAAAGACGGGTCTTGGGGGACAGGGTGATCCAGTCCAGACCCGGCGGCGGAACCCCACCCACGCCGCTGGTCTCCAGGGCGACCCAGTAGTCGCGTTCCTTGAAAAAGGCCACCAGATCGTTCAAACCCGGCGCCACCAGGGGCTCGCCGCCGGTGAGCAGGATGTGGGGAATCCCCGGCCCCAGTTCCTGCAGACGGTCGTGAATGCGGCCGGCGGTCCAATCGAAGCGGCAGGCCGGATCCCGGTGGCGGGGCTCGTCACACCAGGGGCAGGCCAGGGGGCAGCCCCAGAACCGGATGAACAGCATGGCCCGGCCGGTCTGCTCCCCCTCCCCCTGCACCGAGGCGAACAGGTCGCAGAGGGCGTGCAGCGGCTCCGTCATGGGCTGGCAATCCCTTCGGGGAACAGCGCCGCGGCGTCCACCCGGTCGGCTTCGGCCCAGGACCCGGGGGTCTCCCACAGTCGGGCCGACAATACCCGGATGCCCTCCAGGGGGGGCTTGCCTTCCAGATGGGTCATGCACCACGACAGGATCCAGGCGGCCAGGTATTCGGCGGACGTATAGGGCAGCCCGGGCAGGCTGTCGTTGAGCAGGCGATGATCCAGATGGGGGTCGATCAGACCTTCCTGGACCAGGCGTCGGATGCGGCCGAAATCCGCCAGGAAGCCGGACTGGGGGTCGGCCGGGTCCACCGGACGCACGGCACCGGTGAACACCAGCTCCAGCTCGTAGGAATGGCCGTGCAGTTCGCGACACCGACCGTCATGGTGGTCCAACCGGTGGGCGGCCTCGAAACGGAAGCGGCGGGCGATCTTCATGGCAACCTCAATGGGATGGGGGAAGCCTCCCCCCACCCTCCTTTCGGAAAATCTTGGCGTTTTTTCCCCCGGCGGTCAACGTTCCACTTGACCCGGGAACCCGGGACGTGGATACCTCTCCCTGGATTGACCGCGACAGGAGAAGGAAAACGGGTGTCTGAACTGGATGAGTTCATAATCAGTCTGTTCGGACCGGACAGCCGGCTGGCCCGGCAGATTCCCCTTTACGAGTCCCGTCCCGCCCAGATGCGCATGGCCCGCCTGGTCGCCCAGGTGGTGGCCGACGAGCGTTTCCTCATGGTGGAGGCCGGCACCGGCACCGGCAAGACCCTCGCCTATCTGCTGCCCCTGCTGGCCCTGGGGGAGACCGTGGTGGTCTCCACCGCCACCAGGGCGCTCCAGGATCAGATCGTGGAGAAGGACCTGCCCCTGTTGCGCCGGGTGGTCCCCATCCCCTTCCGTTCCGCGGTCCTCAAGGGCCGCGGCAATTACCTGTGCGTGGCGCGCCTGCGGCTGATGGCCGATCAGGAACCGTCCCTCGCCCCCCGGGAGCGCCCCCTCTGGCAGCAGGTCACCGACTGGGCCCGCACCACCCTGACCGGCGATCGGGACGAATTGACCGACCTGCCGGAGTCGCTGCCCTTCTGGCCCTTCATCAGCGCCGGGGGCGACCACTGCACCGGTCAGAAATGCGCCGCCTTTCGGGAGTGCCACCTGTTCCACGCCCGGGAGCGGGCCCGCAAGGCCGACCTGGTTGTGGTCAATCATCATCTGTTCTTCGCCGACCTGGCGGTCCGGGAGGGCGGTTTCGGCGAAATCCTGCCCAAGTATGAAGTCGTGGTGTTCGACGAAGCCCACCGCATTCCCGACGTGGCCACCCAGTTCTTCGGCCTGGAGATCAGCAACTACCGGCTGCGGGATCTGGTCCGGGACCTCCGCACCGAGTTCGACGCCGTGGGCGCCGATGACCTGGTGCTGCTGGGGGTGCTGAAGGACCTGGACGAGGTGGCCGCCCGGCTGCGGGGCAGTTTTCCCCCGGAGGATCGCCGCAGCGGCCTCGCCGCCGCCGACATGGAACAGGCCCCGGGGCGGATGCTGCTCCAGGTGGAACAGGAACTGCACCGTCTGATCAACGCCCTGGAACCCCACGCCCCCCGCAGCGCCGGCCTGGCCGCCGGCCTGCGGCGGGCCGAGGAGCTGATCGGCATCGCCAGCCGCCTGCGCACCCTGGACGATCCCCGGCAGGTCTACTGGTACGAAACCCGGGGCCGGGGGATCTTCCTCCAGGCTTCTCCCCTGGAGGTGGGACCCCTGCTGGCGGACACGCTCTATCCCCGACTGCGGTCGGCCATCTTCACCTCCGCCACCCTGGCCACCGGCCAGGGCCGGGGGGCGTTCCGCTACCTGGGCCTGCAGCTGGGACTGCCCTCGGAGGACACCCTGGTCGCCCAGATGCCCACGCCGTTCGACTATGGCAACCGCGCGCTGCTGTATCTGCCCGACAGCCTGCCCGAACCCGACGCCCCGGATTTCACCACCCGGGCGGTGGAGGAAATCGCCGCCCTGCTGACGGCCAGTTCGGGGCGGGCTTTCTGCCTGTTCACCAGCCGGCGGGTGCTGGAGGGCGTGCTGGCGGGCCTGCGGGGCCGGATCCCCTTCCCCCTCCTGGTGCAGGGGGAAGCCCCGAAACGGGCGCTGCTGGAATCGTTCCAGGAAGTTCCGGGCGCGGTCCTGTTGGGCATGAGCAGCTTCTGGGAGGGTGTGGACGTGCCCGGCGAGGCCCTGTCCATGGTCATCATCGATCGGCTGCCCTTCCCCTCCCCCGGCGATCCCCTGGTGGCCGCCCGGGGCCGCTATCTGGAATCCCGGGGCGGCAATTCCTTTCGGGACTTGTCCCTGCCCCGGGCCATTCTGACCCTCAAGCAGGGCCTGGGCCGGCTGCTGCGCCGCCGGGATGACCGGGGCATCATGGCCATCCTGGACGTGCGCCTGTCGCGTCGCAGCTACGGCCAGCAGGTCCGTTCCGGGCTGCCGCCAGCCCCGGTGGTGCGGGATTTGGCCGCCGTGACGGGATTCTTCTCATGAGGGTGCTGGCCCTGGAGGCCTCCGGCCCGGGCGCCGGCGTGGCCCTGACCGAGGGGGGCAGGGTTCTGGATTGGCAGCACTGGCCGGACAGTTCCGGCCACCTGCCCCGACTGACCGCCGCCTGCCGGACAGTGCTGGCTGACCATGAACCCGACCTGATCGCCGTGACCGTGGGACCCGGCTCCTTCACCGGCCTGCGCACCGCCCTGGGCCTGGCCAAGGGCCTGGCCTGGGCGAGAGGCAAGCCCCTGGTGGCGGTCACCACCCTGGAGCTGCTGGCCGCCAACGCCCCCCCGGGACCGCCGGTGCTGGCGGTGACCGACGCCCGGCGCGGTCAGGTGTTCGCCGCCCTTTACCATGAAAGTCGCTCCGCGACTTTCATGGGTGGAGGGTGGAGGGAGGCATCCCCCATCCATCAAAGTCATGAGAAACCTGCCGGCACCGGTCTGCTGCCCCCCGCCCGCTGGGATCCGGACGCCCTGGCCCAGGAATTATTGTCCCACCCCGGGAACCTGCGGGGGGTGGGCAACGGTCTCAAGATCTGCGGGCCCCTCCTGGCGGCCCGCCTGGGCACGCGGTGGACGACCCTGCCGGACGGGGACTGGATTCCGGATCCCCGGCGGTTGGCTGTCCTGGCTCCGGGGTGCCTGCACAGCACCGGACCGGCGGACCCCATGACCCTGGAACCCCTTTATCTGCGACCGTCGGATGCCGAATCCTCCAGCCCCCGGTGAGACTCCCGATGCAGCTCGCCCCCATGACCCGAACGCATCTGACGGCGGTGGCGGACCTGGAATTCCAGCTGGCTCCCCAACCCTGGACCGCCGCCATGCTGGCCGACGAACTGATCGCCGGCGCCCATGCCCGGGTCCTGCTGGCAGCGGACGGGGTGGTGACCGGTCATGTCGTGACCCGGGCGCTGCTGGACGAATGGCACCTGATGATCCTCGGCGTCGCCCGCGGGCACCAGCGCCGGGGCTGGGGACGACGGCTGCTGGCCGATGCCCTCCAGACCGCCCGGAATCGGGATGGCACGCGGATGCTGCTGGAAGTCCGGGTCACCAACCAGCCCGCCATCGCCCTCTACCGCAAACAGGGCTTCCTGGAACTGCACCGGCGACGCAACTACTATACCTGCCCACGCCCCGAGGACGCCCTGGTCATGGCCCTGGAGCTGGCCTCCGATGCGGGACATCATTCCCGGTGACAATGGGACGGATCTTATTATAAACTGGATTTTGACTCTAAAAATTGAGTTTGTGGTAAAGTCGCCAAGCGACTTGTACGGTACCTTTCCGATCATGAGGGGGAATGCCACCCTCCACCGAGAAGGTCGCGCTGCGACTTTCACGATCCACGACTGCCGCAAAGGAGTACACCATGTTGGTTCGCGAGGTGATGGTCAAGCAGGTCCGTTCCGCCAAACCGGGCGATTCCGTCCGGTCGGTCGCGGGCATCATTTGCACCAACCGGATCAGCGGATTGCCGGTTGTCGATGACGACAACAACCTCATCGGCTTGATCTCGGAAAAGGACATCCTCAACACCCTGTTGCCCAGCTATTCGGACTTTCTGGAGGATCCCATCGGGGCACGGGATTTCGTGGCCATGGAGAAGAGCTACAGCGAGATCCTGTCCAAGGATGTGGCCAGCCTCATGACCCGGAAGCTGTTCACCGTGGGACCCGACGATCCGGTGATGAAGGCTGCCTCCCAGATGGCCATCCACAATTTCCGCCGCATCCCGGTGGTGGACAAGGGCAAACTGGTGGGCGTCCTCAGCCTGGGGGACATTCACAAGGCGATCTTCCAGCGCGAACTGGACAAGTGAAGCGTTCTGGACCAGCGGACTGAACACATGAGCCGATTCGTGGTATTGTCCGGCCCGTCCGGGGTTGGGAAACGGGCCTTGTTCAAGGCGTTGGAAAAGCTCTATCCGGAACTGGCCGGACGGTTGCAGCGGGTGGTGCTGCACAACGACCGTCAGGCCAGGCCGGGAGAGCTGGACGGCGTCCATTATCATTTCCGCAGCCGTCAGGAAGTGGAGGCCCAGAGCCTCAAGCCGGGGACCATCGTCACCGATGTCCGGGGCGACCTGCAGGCCCTGGAGCTGGCCCAGATCGAACGCATCATGGCCTCGGACCGGGATCCCTACTTCGAGGGCAACCCCTTCGTGCCCGCCAAGCTGCGGGACGCCGGGGTGTTCCAGAAATACCCGACCCTGTCGATCTTCGTCAGTCCCCTGTCCCGGGAGGAAATCCTGTTCCTGAAGAACCTCCCCCGCCGGGTGGACCTGATGGACTATCTGATCGATGTGCAGCGGCGCAAACTGTTGCTCAGCATGCGCAACGAGAAGGGAATCCTTTCCATCAAGGATCTCCAGACCGTCGAGCGGCGTTGCGGCATGACCCCGGCGGAAATGCGGGAGGCCTGCAAGTTCGACCATGTGATTCCGCTCCACGATGGCAGCGGTCACGACCATTGGGACGCCCACTACTATCCCCTGGGGGATGCCTTCAAGGCGGTTCATGCCCTGGCCGCCCTGTTGCGGGGCGAGGGACCCAATGGCTGGGTGGAACGCTGGGACCACGGGTTGATTCCCTGACGCCATGGGCCGCGAGATCGAACGTCGTTTTCTGGTGAATGGCGAAGGGTGGCGCCAGCCGGACCGGGCCACGCCCTTTCGCCAGGGCTTTCTGTCCACTGTCCGGGAACGGGTGGTGCGGGTCCGTCTGGCCGGTGGACAGGCCACCCTGACCATCAAGGGACCCGCCAGGGAGTCCGGCTTCACCCGCCCCGAGTTCGAATACCCGATTCCCGCCGCCGATGCCGAATACCTCCTGGACCATCTCTGCCACCAGCCCCTGATCGAGAAAACCCGCTACCGGATCCCCTGGCAGGGACTGATCTGGGAGGTTGACGAGTTCTTCGGGGAGAATCAGGGGCTGGTGGTGGCCGAGGTGGAGCTGAAAACGGAAGACCAGGCCGTGGTCCTGCCCCCCTGGGTGGCGATGGAAATCACCCATGACCATCGCTATTCCAACGCCAACCTGGTGATGCATCCATTCACCCGCTGGTGACGGGAGAAACCCCATGGCCGTCTATGCCGTCGGCGATGTTCACGGCTGTCTGAGAGAGCTGGAAGCCCTGCTGGCCGTGATGGAATTCGATGCCGGCCGGGATACCCTGTGGCTGGTCGGCGATCTGATCAACCGGGGACCGGATCCTCTGGGGGTAGTGCGACTGGTGCGGGAACTGGATTCCCGGGCGGTGGTGACCCTGGGCAATCACGAAATCCGGGCCATCGTCAGCCTGTGCGGGCAGGTCAGCCCCCAGTTCCAGAAATTCGCCACGCCGCTGCTGGTCGACAGTCCCGATGCGCCCGAGCTGTTGGAGTGGCTTTGTTCCCGTCCTCTGCTGCATCACGACCCGCGGCTGGGGGCCACCCTGGTCCATGCCGGCATCTGTCCCACCTGGAGCCTGGCCGAGGCCCGGCGACGAGCCAAGGCCCTGTCCGAACTGCTGGCCGATCCGGCCCGAAGGCTGGAGCTGTTGCGCCGCAACCGCAGCGACTTTCTGCCGGCCAGCGATGGGCCGGAGCTGGACCCCTGGCAGAAGAGCTGGCGCGATCTGGCCATCTTCACCCGCCTGCGGCGCTGCACCCGGGACGGCGCCTGCCTCTGGACCCGCCCGCCGGAAGCCGGCAAGGAAGATCCCTTCGCCGCTCCGGTCGCCGATTCCCCGTTCCAACCCTGGTACGAGATCCGGGACTGGCAGCCAGGCGAGCTGATGGTCTATGGCCATTGGGCCACCGCCGGCGTCAAGGTGCGACCGCATTCCATCGGCCTCGACTCGGGATGCGTCTACGGCGGCGTGTTGACCGGGGTGCGGCTGGACGATCCTGCCCGGCCCCTGTTCCAGGTGCCCGGCTCACGGCATGCCCGGCCGGGCCGGGGCAGTGGGAAGGAGTAAAAAAAGAACCCCTCACGCGAGACGGGCATCCATGTAGGCCTGCTCCGACAGGCGGTGCCAGGCCATCGCCTGGTCCCGGAAGCGGCGCAGGGAGTCGTGGATCTCCCGGGCGGCCGGATCGGCGGCGGCGATCTCGCCCACCACGGCTTCCGACAGCGTCTTCAGTTTCGCCAGCACATCCTTCGGAAAGGCCCGCACCTGCACCTTGTGGGTGTTGACCAGGGTCTCCAGGGCGGTGTTGTTGCGGGCGGTGTATTCGGCCAGCATGTCCTGGTTGGCGACCCGACAGGCATTGAGGACGATGGACTGGAGGTCCTTGGGCAGGCTGTCCAGCGCCTGGCGGTTGATCAGGGCCTCCAGGGTGGTGCCCGGTTCGTGCCAGCCCGGATAGTAGTAGAACTTCGCCGCCTTGTGCAGCCCGAAGGCCAGATCATTGTACGGCCCCACCCATTCGGTGGCGTCGATGGCGCCGGATTGCAGGGCGGAAAAGATTTCTCCCCCCGGCAGATTCACCGGTGTGCCGCCGGCCCGGGCCAGCACCTCCCCCCCCAGACCGGGAATGCGCATCTTCAAGCCATTGAGGTCCTCGGCGGATCGAATCTCCTTGTTGAACCAGCCCCCCATCTGCACGCCGGTGTTGCCGGTGGCGATGGGCATCAGCCCGAAGGGGGCATAGAGTTTCTGCCACAATTCCCAGCCCCCGCCATGGAACAGCCAGCCGTTCATCTCCTGGGCGGTCAGGCCGAAGGGCACCGCGGAAAAGAACTGGGTGGCGGGATGCTTGCCCTTCCAGTAATAGCTGGCGCCGTGCCCCATCTGAGCGGTGCCCTGGGCCACCGCATCGAACACCTCGAAGGCCCCCACCAGCTCCCCGGCTCCGTAGACCTTCACTTTGAGGCGCTCGCCGCTCATCACGCCGATCAACCCGGCCAGGAAATCGGCGCCGGTCCCCACCCCGGGAAAGTTGCGCGGCCAGGTGGTCACCATCTTCCAGCGGATGGGACCCTCCCCCCGGGCCACCGACGGGGCCGTCACCGCCGCCAGCGCCACAGCCCCGACCCCCTGCAGAAAGGTGCGACGCCCGGCGGTGGGGGTCGTCGATGGAACGTTCGGCCGTTGTTCGACTGTCATGTCGCTCTCCTCTCCAGGCTCCTCACCGGACCAGAATGAGCAGCCCCTCGCCGTTGCGTTGGATGTTGAGCAGCATCTTGGTCTGGTTGGTGCGCAACACCCGGGTCAATTCCTCGAAATCCTTCACTTTCATGTTGTTGACCATGACCAGCCGGTCCTTGGGACGCAACCCGATCCCCCAGGCCGGGCTGCCCTGACGCACCACCAACAGCCGGATGCCGCTCTCCTCGTCGTCCCCGCCGGTGCCCGGCACCAGCTCGAACACCGCGCCTTCGAAGCGCGGATCCACCTCCCGGCCCTGCATTTGAATGGTTTCGGGCTGGGTGACCACTGCCTCGGCTTCCAGGGTTTCGCCGTCCCGGAGATATTCCAGCTTCACCTTCTGCCCCACCCGCACCAGACCCACCACGTTGCGCAGTCCGGCAGCGCTGCGCACCGGGCGACCGTTGGCCGCGATCACCACGTCGCCGGGCCGCAGCCCGGCCCGATCGGCCCCCGAGCGGGGCACCACCTGGCTGACCACCGCTCCGCCGGTGCGCTTCAGGTTGAAGGCGGTGGCCAGCTCCGGGGTCAGGTCCTGGGTCTGCACCCCCAGCAGCCCGCGGCGCACCTCGCCGTGGGCGATCAACTGGCCCATGATTTCGTGGGCCATGTTGATGGGGATGGCGAAGCCGATCCCCACGTTGCCCCCGCCCCGGGCCAGGATGGCGGTGTTGATGCCCACCAGTTGCCCCTCCAGGTCGATCAGGGCACCGCCGGAATTACCCGGATTGATGGAGGCATCGGTCTGGATGAAATCCTCATACCCTTCGATGCCCAGACCCGAACGCCCCAGGGCGCTGACGATGCCCGAGGTGACCGTGGAGCCCAGCCCGAAGGGATTGCCGATGGCCACCACGAAGTCCCCCACCCGCAACCGGTCCGAGTCGGCCCGGGGCAGGGCGGTGAGCTGATCCGGTTCGATGCGGATCACGGCCACATCGGTTTCCGGATCCTCCCCCACCCGGGTGGCCTGGACGTTGCGACCATCGTTGAGGGCCACCACGATGCGCTCCGCCTGCCGGATCACATGGTGATTGGTCAGGAGATAGCCGTTCTCGGCATCCACCACCACCCCCGAGCCGAGGCTGCGCTCCAGCTTTTCCCGGGGTTTGGTCTGCCGGGGCAGCTCGAAGAAATAGCGGAACAGGGGGTCGCTGAACAGGGGATGTTCCGGGATGCGGATCCGGGAGGTGGTGTGGATGTTGACCACCCCCGGCACCACTTTCTCCAGAATCGGGGCCAGGCTAGGCAGCTCCCGGCCGCCCACCGCGGTGGGCCAGCCGCCCTGGCCCGGAGCGGCCCCCAGCAGGGTCGCCCCCAGCAACAGGGTGGACAGTGCGATTGAACGCTTCACGATTGCTCCTCCCACAGCGGGGCCACGGCCCCGGTTTCCCGGTATCGGCGATAATCCGCCAGGATCCGGGCATGATCGAAGGCCAGCTCGGCGGGCAGGTCATCCATGGCGAACAGCCCCAGCGCCTGGGCATCATCCGCCGCCCGGGGCTCGCCGGTGGCCTCGGCCACATAAACCGGGGTGCAGGTATGCAGCCGGGGATCCCGGTGGGGATCCGAATAGATCCCCAACAGGGCCTTGAGCCGCACCGCCAGGGAAATCTCCTCCCGGGCCTCCCGCACCGCCGCCTGTTCCACCCGTTCCCCACGGTCCACGAATCCACCGGGAATCGCCCAGCCGTAGGGCGGGTTGCGGCGTTGAATCAGGACGATGGGACGCCCGGGGCGATCCACCAGTTCCACGATCACGTCGGCGGTCAGATAAGGTGTTGCCGGTGGCCACATGGGCTTGGTTCTCCCTGGTTCAGCTTGGGGTTTCTTCGGCCTCGATGCGGGCCTGGAACACCGCCTGGAACGCTTCCAGATAGGCCGCCTCGAAGGTCTCCCGGTCCACCCCGATTCCCAGGGCGGCCAGGGAGGTGACCCGCAGGTTGCGGAATCCGCAGGGCACGATGCCGGCGAAGTGGTCCAGGGTCGGATCCCGGTTGATGGCAAGGCCATGGGAGGTGACCCCGCGGCGGATGCGCACCCCCAGGGCGCCGATCTTGGCGCCATTCACCCAGATGCCGGGGCCGGCCGCGTCCCGACCGGCGTCGATCCCGAAGCCCGCCAGGGTGCGGATGGCGCTCTCCTCCAGCCGCCAGACATGACCCCGCACGTCCCGGGGGTTGGGGTGCAGATCCATCAGCACATAGGCCACCAGTTGCCCCGGACCATGGTAGGTGACCCGCCCGCCCCGGTCGGTTTCGAACACCGCCACCGGCGCGCCCCCCGGGCGGGTGTCGATCACCTCGCCCGGCGCCGCCGACCGGCCCAGGGTATAGACCGGCTCGTGTTCGGTGAGAATCAACCGGTTGGGCTCGCGACCGGCCAGAATGCCGGCCACGATCCGCTGTTGTTCTTCCAGGGAATCCCCATAGGCCTGCCGCCGATGGCGAATGAGCCGGAACGGAATCACGAAGAACTCCCGCCGCGGCCGGCGAAAAGCTCCCGGGCATGGTGGGAAGACCGGGCCAGGGGATGGCTGGCCACCCCGGCGAAGCCCATGGCCAGGGCCTCCGTCCGCAGCGCCTCGAACCAGGCCGGTTCCAGGTAACCGACCACCGGATGGTGGTTCCGACTGGGCCGCAGGTACTGGCCCACGGTCAGCAGGGAGACACCGGCCGTGCGCAGATCGGCCAGCACCTCCCGCACCTCCCCGGTGGTTTCCCCCAGCCCCACCATGAGGCCGGACTTGACGACCATGGCCGGGGCCAAATCGGCGGCCCGGGCCAGCAGGTCCAGGGAATGCCGATAGCTGGAGACCGGCCGCACGGTGGCATAGAGCCTGGGGATGGTCTCCACGTTGTGGTTGAAGACCGCCGGGCCGGCCGCCACCACGGTTTCCAACGCCCCGGCCTTGTGGCGGAAATCGGGGGTCAGCACCTCCACCGTCAGGCCGGGGTCGGCGCGGCCCAGGGCCGCCAGGCAGGCGGCGAACTGGCCCGCGCCGCCGTCGGGCAGGTCGTCCCGGTCCACCGAGGTGATCACCACATGGCGCAGGCCCATGGCGGTGGCGGCAGCGGCCAGGCGCTCCGGCTCGTCCGGATCCACCGGACCGGGACGGCCGGTGGTCACATCGCAGAAGGCGCAGCGACGGGTGCAGATGTCGCCCAGGATCATGAACGTGGCGCTGCCCTCGCGCCAGCATTGTCCGATGTTGGGGCAGGCGGCCGACTCGCACACCGTATGGAGACGATGCCGGCGCACCAGGGACTGCACCGCGCGGAACTCCGCCGAGGTGGGGGCAGGCACCTTCAACCAGCGGGGTTTGCCGGCCAGGGGAGAGGTCACCGGATCATTCCTCCACCCCGATCTTGTCGAAGAATTTGCCCTGGATCTTGCTGTCGAAGGCCTCCCACTTGAGGTTGGCCAGCTCGGGACTGTCCTGGCCCGACAGGAACCCCAGGGGAATCTCGAAGCCCCCCGCCGCCGTCTTGCCGCCACCGTAGTAGTGCCCTTCCTCGTTGCGTCCCAGGGTTTCCTTGAGGAAGCTGTCCGGGGCCAGGGTCGATTTGGAGGTGCGCAGGGAACCATGAATGGTCTCGGCGCCGTCCGGGTAGGTGACGATGCCGTAGACGATGGCGGTATGGATCATGTCCTCGGTCAACAGAAAATCGGCCGCCTGGGGAATGGCGTCCCGGTCGTCGGAACGCAGGTAGCCCACCCCGGCCAGACAGTAACTCTCCCGGATGACCCGGTTGGCCAGGGCGATGCGGATCACCTCCATCACCTTGTGGCTGCGCTTCTGGTGCAGAATCTCGTTGAGCTGATCGGGGATGATGTGGGGCTGCAGGAAGGCCGCGGCCCGGAAATCCAGGGGTCGGGCATCGATCATGGAGCCGGTGTCGGAGATGATGCCATGCATCAGGGCGGTGGCCAGGCGTCGGTGTTCGGGATAGGTATCCTTCAAGACCACCAGTCCTTCCTCGAGATAGCTGGCGAAAATGGAGGCGCTGGCCCCCACCTGGCGCAGATCGGCGAACAGGGGCGTCAACCGCCCCTGCTCCGCATGGTGATCCACCACCACCAGGGCGGGCACCCCCACCTTTTCCAGGGCTTCGGTCAGATGGCTGGTGGTGCCCTGGTTGTCCACGAACACGGCGCCCTGATAATAATCCTTCGGGATGGGCTCCCCCTGCCACTGGGTGAGATGGATTTCCAGCAGATTGATCAGGGCCAGATTTTCCTGGTGGCTGATGCGTCCGCCGTAGAGCAGATCCGCCTCCACCCCGAATTCGCTGGCGATCATCCGATAGGCGAAGCCCGCCGAGATGGCATCGGGATCCGGGAAGTCCTGCAACACCACCGCGTGGCGCTCCCCCTCCCGCCCCCGCAGAACTTCCGCCAGGCGTTCCGACATGCTGCGTTCACCACCGGGTGCGTCCACGATTCATGGTCCTCCGGAACAGGGTTGGGTGCCGTCGAGCCGGCAGGCTCCATTGCACGGTACAATTTGCCCTTTCACTCGGTCAACCGGGTGGGGCATCCTTGGGACAGCTTTCCGGGGCACCCGGCCAGCCATTCTACTCGACCCAAGGAGGCGATTCATGGCGGAGAACACCGCGCGAGTCAAATTGATCGAAGGCATCCAGATGCTGGGAGAGTCCGGCTCCGGCCACACCGTGGTCATGGATGCCGCCCCCGAGGTCGGCGGACGCAACATGGGCCTGCGCCCCATGGAACTGCTGCTGATCGGGATGGGCGGCTGCACCTCCATCGACGTGCTGAACATTCTGCGCAAGGGGCGCCACCAGGTCGATGATTGCGAGGTGACCCTGCGCGGCCAGCGGGCTGCCACCGAACCCATGGTCTACACGGCCATCCAGGTCCATTACACGATCACCGGCCGCAACATCCCGGCCCGGGCGGTGGAACGGGCCATTCAACTGTCCGAGGAGAAATACTGCTCCGCCTCCATCATGCTCGGCAAGACCGCCACCATCACCACCAGCCATGAAATCGTGGAGACTCCGGCCCCCTGAGACCGGCGCAATCCCCCCCACGGAGATCCGACGCCATGCACCACCACCCCATCCATCGCTCCCTGCCGGTCCTCCTGCTGCTCCTGCTGGCCTGGTGTCCGATCGCGCCGGCGACCGCCCAGGATTGGCAGGCCGACGACCATTTCCAGGAGATCCGCCCCCCCGTTCCCACCACCGGGACTTTGCCCGAGGTGGTGGAGGTGTTCAACTTCAAATGCTCCCACTGCAACCAGTTCAGCCCCGTCTTCCAGAAATGGTCCCATGACAACGGGCAGCGGTACGACATCCGCTCCCTGCCGGTCTTCTGGGGCGACCAGACCGACGCCCCGACCCGGGCCTATTTCGCCGCCCGCTTCCTGGGCAAGGGCGAGGAGATGAAGACCCGAATCTTCCGGGCCCAGTTTGAGGAAGGCCTGAACATCGAAGAAGAGGAAACCCTGGTCCTGCTGGCCGAGGAGGTGGGCCTGGACGCGGCCCGCTTCCGGGACGCCATGGCCAGTTTCGGCGTCACCGCCCAGGTGGGGCTGGCCAAGGCCAAGGCCAAGGCCTACGGCGTCACCGGCACCCCCTGCGTGGTGGTGCAGGGGCGCTATCTGGTCACCGGCAAGCATGCCGACGGCAAGTGGGACCGCCTGCTTGAGATCGCCACGGGGCTCGCCGCCCGGTGAACATCCTGGTCCCGGTCAAGACCGTGGCCGACCCGGCCCATCCCGCCCGCCCCCTGGCCGACGGGTCCGGGGTGGACCTGGACGGCATCGGCCATGGCCTCAATCCCTTCGATGAAATCGCCCTGGAAGCGGCCCTGCAGCTGCGGGAGGCCGGCCAGGCCACCGGGGTTCTGGCCGTCAGCGTCGGCCCGCCGTCCTGGGGGGACGGACTGCGCACCGCCCTGGCCATGGGCGCCGACCGCGCCCTGCGGGTCGCGACGCCCCCGCACCCCGCGGTCCCGGACCCCTTGACCGTGGCCCGGGCGTTGGCTGCCGTGGTCCGCCGGGAGGGCAGCCGCCTGGTGATCGCCGGCAAACAGTCGGTGGATGGCGAGCATGGCCAGACCGGACCCATGCTGGCCGGCCTGCTGGACTGGCCCCAGGCCACCAACGTCGCCCGGCTGACGCTCACCGCCGACGGCCTGGAGGTCACCCGGGAAGTGGACGGCGGCCTGGAATGCCTGGCCCTGCCCCGGCCGGCGGTGGTCACCACCGAGCTGCGTCTCAACCGCCCCCGCTACGCCAGCCTGCCCAATATCCTCAAGGCCCGTCGCAAGCCGGTAGAGGAAATCACCCTGGAAGCCCTGGGGGTGATCCCGACCCCGGGCCGGGAGATTCTGGGCGTCACCGCGCCCCCCATGCGCCCCCCGGGCCTGCGGGTGGCCAGCGTCGCCGAGCTGCTGCACCATCTGGAACAGCGGGGCCTGCTGCCATGACCCCCCTGGTGATCGTCCGGGTGCGACCCGGACAGGCCCCCGACACCGCCGGACTCCGAACCCTGGGGGCCGCCAGCATCCTGGCACCGGCCACGGTGCTGGTGGCCGGTCGGGACTGCCAGGCCTGCGCCGCGGAATTTGGCCGGCGCCAGGGCGTGGCCCGGGTGGTGGTGGCCGACCACCCCGGACTGGATCCCCCCTTCCCGGAACGGCTGGCGCCCCTGGTGGCCGATTGCGCCGAAGGTCACAGCCATCTGCTGGCCCCCGCCGACAGTTTCGGGCGGGCGCTGCTGCCCCGGGTGGCGGCCCTGTTGGGGGTGGCCATGGCCAGCGAGGTGACGGCCATCCTCGACGGGCAGACGGTCATCTGTCCCACCCACGCCGGCAATATCCACACCCGGATACGGCTGCGATCCCGCCCCGTCCTGTTGACGGTGCGCACCCACGGTTTCGCAGCCCCCCAACCACGCCCCGGGGCGCCGGCGCCCCTGGACATTCTGACCCCTGCGCCAGAGGTGATCGCGACCCATCCGGGCGTGCGCCTGCTTGCCTTCCATCCAGCCCCGGCGGGACGGCCGGAATTGAGTTACGCGGAGCGGGTGGTGGCCGGCGGTCAGGGATTGGAAGCGGGGGGCGATTTCGCCCCCATCGAGGCCTTGGCCGACCAGCTGGGGGCGGCGGTGGGCGCCACCCGGGGGGCGGTGGACGCCGGGCTGGCGCCCAACGACTGGCAGGTGGGGCAGACCGGCAAGATCATCGCCCCACGGCTCTACATCGGCGTCGGCCTGTCCGGGGCCATTCAACATCTGGCGGGCATCAAGGACGCCGGAACCATCGTGGCCATCAACCACGATCCCCAGGCCCCCATCCACAAGGCCGCGGATCTGGCCCTGGTGGCCGATCTCTACCAGGCCCTGCCGGAGATGATCCGGCTGCTCAGGAAACTTGAAGGTTCATAGGGACTGTCTCCTCCCCGACCGGCGACCGCCAGGGAGTCCCGGCCCGGCTGAAGGCCTTCCACTGTTTGGCGAGACCCACCCGGGCCTGTTCCGCCTCCCGGGAGCGCCAGCCCAGGGTGGCCCCGGCACAGCGGATCAGGTCGGGATCCGCCTGGTCCCCCACCAGCCGCTCCAGCAGCCCCGGCAGCAGCGATACATCATTGATGGTGCCCAGCACGCCCTGCAACCCCTTGAGATATCCGGTGTAACGGCCCATGCCTTCGGCGTCGAACAGGGGGGCGAAGAATTCCACCGCATAGCGCAGTTTTTTGCACTCGATGCGCAACTCATGCAACTGGTTGGCGCCCATGGTGGACAGCGGGGCGCCGCTGGCCAGCACCCGGTCGTGGTGTTTGTCCAGCGCCCGGACGGCAAAGCCCGGCACCGGATCCATCAATCGCGCCCGCACCGGTCCCGGCAGATCCTGTTGATACCAGGCGCCCTGCTCCACCCAGGCGCCGAAGGAATCCCGGAAACTTCGGTACCGACCGCTGTCGAGCAGCGCCCGTACCTGCCCATAGGCGACCTCCTGGGCCGCCATGGCCCTGGCCCGCAGCTTCCGGATTTCCGCATCCAGGGGCATCCGGCCGGCCATCAGGTCCAGACCCTCGCTGATGAACACGTCCAGGTCCCGGGCCGCTCCCAGCTCTCCGGCGGCCCAACGCATCGCGTCCCCCATCGGGTCGGTGAGGGTCCGGGGCAGGGCGCGGCGGAACACCACCAGGGCCGAACGCATGCGCCGCAGGGCGACCCGCACCTGGTGAACCCCCTCGATATCCGACCGGTGGTAAGCCACCGGCTCCCACCCGGTCATCACCTGAAAATTCTGTCGCAGAATGGTCTGGAAGGCCTGGTTGACCGACTGATCCCGGGTGATGGAGGATTCCCTGCTCTTGGCGGACCTGGTCATGACTGAGTTCCTTTCCATCCCCGACGGGGTCAGGGCCTGTCGAAACAGTCTTCCCGGAGCCATTATGGAGGGTCCGGGCCTTCCGAAACAACCATCCGCCGGTGCGCCCACTCCCCGCCGGTGCGCCCACCCCTTGAGGGGGGTGCGGATTTATGGTCTTCTGACCGACGGCGTTGTTCCACAATGTCCGAGGATGGGGAAGACCCGTCCCACGCGGTCAGACTGCCATGCCCAACCCCTTGCACGACCCTCCCCTTCCTGCCCCGGCCGGCGCGGTCTCCGGGATCCGGTTCCAGGTGGTGGAACGGGACCACCGGCTGTTTCTCTGGAATCCCCGGCTGGGCATCCTGGCCGAAGGCGCCGATTTCGCCGCGGCCCATGGGCAGTTCCTGTCCCGATGCCAGGCCATGCAGGAATTGTCCCAACGTTCAGGATTCCTTTGGCCGCCGCGGCCCCCCTCCCCCGTCCGACGCCGCCTGGCCCGGTTCGCGGGGCGGGGGGTGCTGGTGGTGGGGGTGATCGGCCTGCTGCTGTCCGGCACCGGCTGGGCCTTCGACCGGCTGTGGCGCTCCCTGCCTCCCATTGCCTCCCGCATGGAAACCGCGGCCTCCGCGGCTCTGGGAGATTACATCGACCGCAAGAGCGCCGAATTGCAGGCCCTGGATCCCCGGGAACGGGACATCGTAACGGCTCGTATCCGGCGCGCTGCCCTCCAACTGCAGCCCTTCGTCCGGGAATGGCACCACACGTTCGGCCCGGCCCCGACCTGCCGTCCGATGGGAGAGCCCCGGTGACCGCCGATCCGCCCCCGGTCAACCTGGAGGTTCGCCACGGCCCCGATGGGGCCGTGTTCCTGTTCGACCCCCAGCGGAGTCTCCTGATCGAGGCGACCAGCCTGCAGCAGGCCTATGACCGGTACCGTCAGGAACGCCTGGCTCTGGATGATCGCCTTGCCCGGGCCGGCCTGCTCCCGTCCCAGACGGCTGCTCCCCGTGCCCGCCATCGCCCCTGGCTGCTCTTCCTGGCCAAAGTGCTGATTGCGGGCCTGCTGTTGGAGGCAGTCGTGTTTTCCGCCGTGGGATCGGCCCTGTTCCTGTCGCTGTCGGCCGTGCGTAACAGCGTGATCGCCACCGCCACCGAAACCCGTTACGCCCTGAAAGCCTGCTCCAACTCCGTCCTCGACGGCCTGGACAGGATGACCCCCGCCGACCAGCAGACGGCCCTGCAGCGCTGGCGGACCTTCCTGGACGCCCTGGAACCTTACCTGGAGGCGGCCGGCGCGGCCCTGCGGCACCCCGTTGCTCCCCAGGACGGCACCACCCCGCCCGAATCCGGGGGCTGAGACATGCTCGCCCCCCCTCCCCATTGGCTGGCGGCGGATCACCGCCGGGCGCTGCTCTGGCTGGGTGCGCTCTTTCCCCTGGCGATTTTTTTCCACCTCCGCCCCGGCCGCCTGGCCTCCCAGCCCCATCTGTTGCAGGTCTGGCGTCCCGAGGATGGCTTTCTGATCACCCATGGATCCGAGGCTCTGCGGTCCCAGCTCCCCGTGCTGGATCCCGCCCTGCTGGGGGCCAGCCTGGGCTATCTGCTGCTCGTTGCAGCCTGTGGTCTGTTCTTCATCCACCGCCTGTTCGGCGCCTCCCCAGGCCGGGGTCCCCTGCGGCTGGCGGCGGCCCTGGTGCCGGGTTACCTGGTCGCGGTGGTGATCAACCGCCTGGTGACCCTGATCCTGCCCCATGCCGTGGCCCCCTGGGTCTGTCTGGGACTCCTGTTGCTGACAGCCATCCTCTCCGCCGGTGGTCCCCGGGGACTGGCCGTCGGCCTGGCCACCACCCTGCTCCGCCCCGCCGCCTGGGGACAGATGCTGCTGCTGGCCGCCCTGGGCCTGCTGTTCCTGATCCTGGGCATCCAGCTCTGGGATCATTACCTGGTGGGGGATTCGGCCATCTCCTTCAGTCTGGAGACGATCATCCTGCCGCTGCTGGCCGCCGGACCCGATCCCGCCGCCACCCTGCCCCTGATCTCCCCCCACTACGACAAGGAACTGGCCGGCTACCCCCTGTTTCTCCTGTTTCCCCGGACGGAAACCCTGTTCATCCCCCTCTGGACCAGTTGCCACTTGGCCAAGGTGGGGGTGCTGGCGTTGTGTTATCTCCTGTTCCGCCACCTGGGCACGCCCCGCTGGCTGGCGCTGCTGTTCTGCGCCTTCTTTGCCACCGGCACCTTTGCCTGGGATCCCCTGGCCTTCTTCTGGTACTGGGACGCCGCCAACCCCCTGGGCCACCGCCTGGCCACCGAACGGGTCTATGCGGTGGCCCTGCCCCTGTTCTTCCTGGTCCTGCTGCTGGCTCTGGAACGGCGGGAACACGACTCCGGAAGCTGGGCCGACGTGGGCGGCGGGTTCGTGTTGGGCATGGGTGTGGCCGCCACCTCGCTGCACATCGGTCTGTATGTGCTGTCGATCCTGCTGCTGTTCTGGCTGTTCCGCCCCCTGGCCGTTTACGCTCCCTGGCGCCGTCTGCTTCTCGATCCCAACCTTCCTGCCCGCACCGCGGGTGTGCTGGTGTTCACTCTGGTGCTGGCCTACACCGTCGGCGGCAGTGCCTTCCTGCCCACCGCCAGCGGCGGCATCCTGCTGACCGGGGCCCTGGTCGCCGCGGCCCGGCTGTCGCCCGCCTTGTGGCGGGCCTGGCGGGTCGCCGGGGGAGCGGCCCGGGAGCTGGCCCCGGACCCCTGGGCCGCGCGTACCGCCCTGGCCATGGCCCTGGGGCTTCTGGGCTCCTGGGCCACCCTGGGGAACCTGCCCACCCGGTTTGTCACTGGACTGCTGGCGGCCCTCGGGGCACCGCCGGCGTGGCTGCCAGAGGTCCTCAGCCGGCAGTTCAACGAACTCACGCCGGATTTCTACCTGAACGGCTTTCCCTTTCTGGGCGTACCCAGCGGGACCCATCTGTTCCGCATGGTCCCCCATTACGGATCGGGATTGGATTTTCTGACCTTTTTCGGTCCCTTCCTGCTCTTCACCGGCTTTACCGCGTATTTCGCCCCCCGGCTGCGCAATCTCCCGGAACGGGAATGGGATCCCCTGCTGCTGGCGGTGCTGACCACCCTGGCGCTGGTTTGTTTTGCCCTGTTTCTCTATGTGCGGGATTTCATGCAGGTGGGCCACATGCCCTGGCCGGCCTCGCGCCTGCAGGAAATCCCCTTCAACCTGGGCCTGATGGCGTTTTTTCTGCTGGTGGGTCGTTACGGAAGCACCGCGCTGCGCCTCATGGCCGCCGCTTTTGCGGTCATCTGGACCCTGGGTCCCCTGGTGGCCACGGCCATCCCCCAACAGTGGTGGGCCAATGCCCGGCATCTCCTGGAGCTGCTCGACCGCGCCAGAGGCTAGGAGCGTCAAGGTTCAAAATTGATCCAAAAACCGCTTGCCCCCCTCCTTGAGGTAGAGGGGGATGGTCTGGGCCATGCGCAGGTAGGAGCCGCCCTGGGACAGGCGGATCACCCGGAAATAGGTCAGGGGTTCGAAAAAGAACGACGAGGCGAGCTGGGCCAGGAACAGATGGATCCGGAACGCCAGGGATCGCCGTCCCCGCTGGTAGCGCGCCACCAGGGGTTCCAGCAGGGAGCGGTCCAGGAAGGCCGACAATCGCATCATCCGGTTGAGATCACTCTTGCCGTACACCAGATAATTCTTGCGGCGGTAGTCCTCCACGTCCTGTGCCTTGCCCGCCTCCCGGGCCAAACGATGGATCTCCGTCCCCTGGTAGAGGCTGAGGGAAAAGAATTCCGGCATGAAGGGCTTGGGGGTCGCCATGAAGGTGGCGATGGTGTCCAGGGTTTCCTCCTCGGTCTCCAGGGGGTTGTCCAGGATCACATCGTAGATGCCGGCCACCCCGTGCCGGGACAACAGGTGGGCCGCCTTGAGGAAATGGTCGCTGTAGGACTTGCGCCGGTAGACCTCCCGCAATACCCGGTCGCTGCCGCTCTGCAGGCCCATGATCACCCAGGCCACCCGGGATTCCCGCAGCAGGGCCACCTTTTCCTCGGTGAGGTAGGTGGGGATGGAATGGCAGACGAACGGCAACCCCACCCGGCGGTTGTACTCCTGGAAAAAGGCCCGCAACTGTTTGGCGTTGACCGCCAGGAAGCAGTCGTCCTGGAAATTGACCAGCTGCAGCTCGGGATGGCTGCGGCGCGCCTGTTCCAGCTCCTGGATCACATGGTCGATGGAACGGCGACGAATCTTGCGGTCGTCGTAGAGTTCCTGCAAAAAATTGTTGCAGCAATAGGTGCAGTGGAAGGGACAGCCCCGGGAGGTGAGAACGCTGTAGGTGCGCCCCAGGTAGGGGGCATAGCGCTGGTTGAGGGCGGTATCCAGGGACCGCACCCGGCCCTTGTGCTGCAGCCAACTGTGGGCCGCCACATGCTCATAGGGAGGAAAACGGTCCAGCTCCGCCATCAGGGGGTGGAGCGGATTGCGGATCACCTGGCCGTCCTGGATATAGGCCAGATTGTTGATCTGGCGGGGATCCTCGCCCCGTTCCAGACAAGCGGCCAGGTCGGCCATCATCAGCTCCCCCTCGCCGATGCAGACATAATCGGCATGGGCCAGGCTCTCCTCCGGGGCGATGGTGGGGTGGATGCCACCCCAGATCAGGGGCACCTGGGGAAACTCCCGTTTCAGGAAAGCGGTCAGGACCTTGGCCTTGTCGTACTCGCCGGACATCAATGACATGCCGAACAGCTTCGGTTCCTCCCGGGCCAGCAGTTCCCGGACATCCCGCTGCTGAGCCGGGGTCTCCAGTTGCAGCCGGGGCAGGAACAGGATGGAGACATCATGACCTTCCCGCCGCAGGTAGTACTGGATGGATTTCAGCCCCAGTACCTCGGTATCCTTTTGGGCGGACAGCAGAAAGATGCGCATGGGTTCCAGGGGAAGAAAAAGGGGGTGGCGGCGAATCGATATGATTTATATGCCAATATGAACCCCCGGTCAATCATGCCTCGGCACCCTCCTCCCGGCCCCGATCCCGGACCGCGGACCCCGAACCGCTTGCCATCCGACCGGGATACCCGAATAATGGCCGCCCTGTCTGGAACCACCCTCGACCCGGGAGTCGGCCCTCGCCATGCAAGACAAACCGAAAGCATTCATCCTCGACGTGGACGGCGTGATGACCACCGGCCAGTTCTATTATTCCGAGGAAGGCAAGCTCTACAAGGTGTTCGGACCCGACGACAACGACGGTCTGGGCCTGTTGAAGCCCCACCTGGAGATCCGCTTCATCAGCGGTGATGTGCGGGGCTTTCCCATCACCCGCAAACGGATCGTGGAGGACATGGGCTACCCCCTGGACCAGGTCAGCACCACCCACCGCATCGACTGGATCCGCCAGCACTACGATCCCAAACAGGTGATCTTCATGGGTGACGGCATTTTCGACGGTCATGTGCTGCTGGAGGTGGGCTACGGCATCGCCCCAGCCAACGCCGACCCCAACGCCAAGCGCTGCGCCAAATTCGTCACGGAACGCCGGGGCGGGGACCGGGCGGTGGCCGAGGCCTGCCTGCACATTCTGGAGAAGTTCTTCGAACCCTTCGACCCGCGCCGGCATCCATCCCACTTCGTGAACAAGCTGCGCCAGGCCTGATCACCGCGGTGCGGGCGGAGGCAGGAAGGGGACTTCCTCAAGCCCGCCCGACGGCGGCCTGGAAAGCGATCACATAGCGCAGCACCGACTGCCTGACCGCTTCGCGCAACATCCGATCCATGTCGATGCCCCGGGGCGCACAGGCCCGCAGGGCCTCGGCGCGGATCTCCCGGAACGGCTCGGTGGCGAAGAGGTAATGGCCGGAGATCACCGTGCGGTCGAAGTCGGTGGCTCGGGAATTGGGCAGCAGCCATTTCTTGAACTGGCCCCGTTCCAGGGCCAGATCCACCAGCCGATCCCGCAGATCCAGCCGGTTCACCTCGTGCAGCAGTCCCAGAAAGGCCCGGGTCTCCACCACCCCGAATTCCGGGGCCACGTTGACCGCATGGACCCCGGCGGCGGACAGGCCGGTCAGGACATGCTGGGCGGAATAATCGGCATTGTGGACTTTCATGAACAAGCCATGACGCCGGCAGAAGGCAACCCATTCCCGCAGGCCCTGGTGCTGCTGCACGCTGGTCTGATCGATGCATTTGACTTCCAGCTTGCCCACGTTGCGGGTCTCCATCACCCGGGTTTCCACCGGGGTGACCAGAAAATCGGGGCGGGGCAGCCCCTCCTCCCGGCAGAAGTCCAGCAGCCGCTCAACCCAGGGCACCCAGGTGGACGGGGCCATTTCCCCCACGGGCCCCATGTCGGTACCCACCTCGAAACCCGGAGCGATCCCCAGGGAGCGGCTGTGATCATGCAGCGCAGCCAGGAGGGTTTTGGTCCGCTCCAGGAACAGCGCCACCCGCTCCTCGGGGTCAGGAATGCCTTCCAGATTCTTGCCCGGGTCCAGATGGATCAGGTCGAAGCCTGCTTCCAGATCGGTGCGATAGCTGTCCAGGGCGGAGGCCATGGCGGCGTCGGCGTCCAGGCCGGATTCCCGTTCGTTCTGCCAGGGACCGCCATGATCCCGGGCCAGCAGCAGACCCCCGTCGGCATCGCGTTCCCGCACATAACTGGCGAAGGATCGGGTGTCCCAGCCGTTGGCGTAGCCGCCGCCCATCTCCCGGCTGTCGATCTGCTGACGGCTGGCGATGATGACGAAGGGGATCTGGCGGGCCCGGCCGATCTCCAGGATGGCATCCACACAGTTGCGGCTCATGGGGCCAGGACACAGGAGGGCGCCACCACCGTGATTCAGGCGACTCCGCAGGGCATCCAGTCGATGGATTTGTTCATTCATGGTGGTGACAGATGGAGGACGGGAAAAAAGGGGGATAGTAGAAGCACCCCGCCTCCCCGTCAACCTTCCGCCCCCGGCAACGAGTGGACAGGGAGCCTTTTCCCTCCTATCATTGCCAGTCACCAACTGCAACAAAGGGAGACTTCCCCCATGGGCCGGGACCCGTTGACCACTGATGCGGAGGCCTCCGATACCGCGGCCATCCCCAAGAAGAAGCACTCGATGTCCACCAAGGAATACCTGGAAACCATCACCCCGCTGCATATCGAACTGCTGAAGATGCAGAGCTGGGTGAAGGAAAACCGCCTGCGGGTGATGGCCCTGTTCGAGGGGCGGGACGCCTCGGGCAAGGGGGGCACCATCAAGCGGTTCATCGAACACCTGAACCCCCGGGGCTGCCGGGTGGTGGCCCTGGACAAGCCCACGGACCTGGAACGCTCCCAGTGGTACTTCCAGCGTTATGTGGCCCATCTGCCTTCGGCCGGGGAAATCTGCCTGTTCGACCGCAGCTGGTACAATCGGGCCGGCGTCGAACGGGTGATGGGCTTCTGCAGCAAGGACCAGGTGCGTGAATTCCTGCGCTCGGTGCCGGAATTCGAACGGATGCTGATCGCCAGTGGCATCATCCTGTTCAAATTCTACTTTTCGGTCAGCAAGGAGGAGCAGCTGCGCCGCTTCAATGCGCGCAAGACCGATCCCCTCAAGCAGTGGAAACTCAGCCCGGTGGACAAGGAATCCCAGGACAAGTGGCAGCAGTACACCAAGGCCAAGGAGGACATGTTCTTCTACTCCTCCACCGCCGAATCCCCCTGGGTGATCATCAAGTCCAACGACAAGAAGCGGGCCCGCATCAATTCCATCCGCCACTTTCTCAGCAAACTGGACTACCCCAACAAGATCCCCTCCCTGCTGGAGTACGACCGCACCATTGTGCGCACCGTCCAGGAGGAAGTCGGCAACGAGTGAGCGGCAGGCTGGACCCGATTTTGCAGAACCCGGTTCTTCAGGCCCTGGACCTCCACCAGTCACTGCCATGATTCACGGGCAGCAACAGGATCGTCAAAACCGTGCAGGCTTTTCTTGCAGCATTGGACCCCTCGGATCTGGAATTGGGCCTGCGGATCGCCTTGCAGATCCTGTTGTTGGTCGGGGCGGCCTGTTTCGCCGGCAGCGAGACCGCCCTGTTCTCCCTCAGCCGTCTGGATCTGCAGAAACTCCGCCTCTCCCGCAACCCCCGTTCGGAAAAGATCCACGAACTGCTGGATGAACCCCGCCGCCTGATCATCTCCATCCTGTGCGGCAACGAGCTGGTCAGCATCGCCTCGGTGGCCAACATGGCCGCCATTCTGGTGATGCTCTACGGCCATGAGACCGCCGCCTGGGCCAACATCCTGATCATGGTGCCCCTGTTGCTGCTGTTCGGCGAGGTCACCCCCAAAACTTTCGCGGTCACCTTTCCCAAACGGTTCGCCTCCCTCATCTCGGCCCCGCTGTTGCCGCGCTGGATGGTGTTCATCACGCCGCTGCGGGTGGGGGTGCGTTTCCTGGCCGACCGCATCACCACCTTCATCGTCGGCGAACCCGTGACCCGGGAGAACATCCTCCAACCCGACGAATTCCGCACTCTGGTGGAGGATGGCGCCGCCAACGGCGTGCTGGACGCCACCGAACGGGTGCTGATCGACAACATGCTGAAAGCCTCGGAAACCGAGGTCTACCATGTCATGACCCCCCGCACCCGGATCAACTTCATCGATGGCACCCTGCCCATGGATGAAATCATCGAGCTGTTCCGCAGCTATCAACATCCCCGGGTGCCGGTGGTCCGGCACAGCGAAGACAACATCATCGGTTTTCTGCAATCCGAGGACCTGCTGCGCCTGATTCACAGCAAGGTGGACCCGGCCACCGTCACGCTGGACAGCATCCTGCGCCCCGCCCATTTCGTCCCCCCCACCAAGAAGGTGGACGAAATGTTCGATTATTTCCAGACCCATCACACCCGGGCGGCCATCATCCTGGGCGAGTTCGGCGGGGTGGCCGGCATCGTCACCATGAAGGACGTGCTGACCTTCATCTTCGGCGAAATTTCCGGCACCCTGCAGGCCCGGGGGCAGGTGTCCGCCTCCAACGAGGACGGCTCCTTCTCGGTGCCCGGGGACATGCGGCTGACGGATTTCCGCAACGTGACCGGTCTGCCCATCGAAGATCCCCTCATGACCACCATCGGCGGTTTCGTCTTCCGCCTGTTCGACTATCTCCCCCAGGTCGGGGAGTCCACCAGCTACGAGGGCATCCACTTCACCATCCTCCAGCGGGACGGTCTGCGCCTCGGGCTGATCGGCGTCTCCCGGAGCAGTCCCGGCGGCGGACTGGCCGCCGTCGAAGAGGCGGTTCCTCTGCCGCCGCCCGCGGACCACGGCGCCGCTGCACCCGCCGTTCCCGCCCCCGAACCGCCAGCCGCCACCCAGGGTTGACCCATGGAAATCCTGATCGAAACCTTTCTCCTGTTGATCTTCCTGGTCCTCAAGGGATTCTTTTCGGGTTCCGAGATCGCCATGGTCAACTGCGACAAGCTGAAAATGCGCCATCAGGCCAAAATGGGCCATCGGGGAGCCCGGATGGTGCTGCGCATGTTCGAGAATCCCGATGTGATCCTGGGCACCACCCTGATGGGCACCAACATCGCCACCGTCACCCTGTCCACCCTGGGCACCCTGATGTTCATTCAGGCCCTCGGTTCCTCCACCGGGGATCTGGTGGCAGTGCTGGTCTTCACCCCCTTCCTGCTGGTGCTGGGCGAGATCGTCCCCAAGAGCATCTTCCAGCAGAAGGCCGATGAAATCGCCCCCATCATCGTCTATGGCCTGCGGTTCTTTTCCCAATTGTTCTTCCCGTTGATCTTCGTCTTCAGCCGGGCGGCTCGCCAGGCCACCCGGCTGCTGGGCGGATCCATGGAGCAGTCCGGTTCCTTCGTCACCCGGGAGGAAATCCGCATGCTGTTGGACATGACCGAAAGCTCCAGCACCCGCGGCCGCCGCTTCGACCGGGCCCGGGTACGGCGCATCATCCGCTTTGCCGACACCACCGTGGGCGAGGCGATGATCCCCCTGCCCGAGGTGGTCGGCATCCGCAAGGGCGCCAGCGTGCGGGAGGCCATGGATACCGTGTGGCGCACCGGTTTCAATCGCCTGCCGGTCTACGAGGGCAACCTGACCAACGTGGTGGGGGTGGCCACCCTCAATACCTGGGATCTGCTGGATCTCCAGGTGGCACAGCGGACCCTGGAAGACTTCGTCAAGGCACCCCTCTACATTTCCACCAAGCAGACCATCGACCAGACCCTGCCCCTGCTTCAGGCCCGCCCTGCCGATCACATGGCGGTGGTGGTGGACGAATTCGGCGCCACCATCGGCATCCTCACCATGGAGGATGTCTTCGAGGAAGTGGTGGGGGAAATCGACGTCGGCTATGATTTCGACGAGTACAAACCCAAACGGCGCTTCGTGTTCGCCCAGGCCGGGGAGAACGAATACCTGGTCGATGGCCGCACTCCCCTGAGCCAGATCAACGATGAACTGCATATCCGTCTGCCGGTGGGGGATGCCCATACCGTGGCCGGTCTGATTCTCAACCGGCTGCGCTCCATTCCCAAGGAAGGGGCTTACATCGTGGAACAGGACCACCGTTTCACAGTCCGCCAGGCCGATGCCCGCGCCATCCGCAAGGTGCATATCGAACGCATTTGAGCCGTTCCCTCTGTCGTCCCTGTTCAGGAGAGAGCCAACCATGGCCAAAGAGCATTTGGAGTTGATTCAGTCCATCATCGGGGTGGAGGAGTACGAAAAGAACAAAAAGCTGCAGCCTCCGACCCCCAAGGAACTCGCCAAACGGCCCCTGGTGACCGTTTCACGGTCCTACGGCGCCAACGGCACCGACATCGCCCGACGTCTGGCCAAGGAGCTGGAGGTCCCCCTCTACGATGGTGAACTGCTGAAGGCGGTGGTCAAGGAGGCCAAGGAGGACAAGTTTCTGCTGGAAGCCCTGGACGAACGGGCCACATCGCTGATGGATGACCTGCTGCATGGCTTCTTTTCCAAGAAAAGCACCACCAAGAGCGCCTTTTTCCGCTACATGGGCAAGGTGATCCTGAGCATCAGCGCCCAGGGCGGGGTGATCGTGGGGCGCGGGGCCCATCTGCTGATCCCCGAAAATCGCCCGGTGCTGCGGGTACGCCTGGAGGGCTCCGATGAGGTCTGCATCAAGCGGCTGGCCAAACGGCTGGATATCAAGAAATCCGAGGCCGCCCGGCGCATGCGCCAAGTCAATGAGGAACGGGCCGAGTTCGTGAAAACGGTCTTCAAAAAACATCCCACCAACCAGCTCCAGTTCGACCTGATCCTCAACACCGATACCTTCGACGAAGCCGCGGCCGTGAAAGTGATCCTGGCCGCTGCCAAGCAGGTCGGGCTGGTGGTGCCGAAGTCGAAGTAGACAGTCGGGTTCGTGCCGCACCCCCCACGATGACCGGGAGACAATGACCCGGGGGGCCCCTGGAGGGGCCCCCCGGGTCATGGACCCCTGCTGACGGCTGCCTACTTGACCTGCCGTTCGATGGCCTCACTTCCCATGTACCCCATGCCCTGGAGCGGTCCCAGTGGGTTCTCCTCCACGGCCATCTCATCCACCCGGGGCTGGCCGCTCCACAGCTTGTAGATCACCTCTTTGTTCCGCAAAAGAATCAGCGCATTGAAGGTCCAGCCGGTTTCGTGGGTCTGTCTTTCGAAGGAAAAGAAATCGGCCAGCACCGCCCCCACCCGACGTTCCTGGCGATCTTCCAGGCGGATGTCGAGAGCGGTGCAGGCCTGGGTGGCCGCCACGCATTCCCGCACCCCCCGGGGATAGTTGGCGGCGTGGCTGGGGTGATAGTTGAAACGTTTGACCACGTCCAGGTAATTCAGCACCTTGATATTGGGAGTGACGAAGGGATCGAAGCCCAACAGGCGCAGATGGCTCTCGGTGGAGCCGTAGGGCACGATGCTGTCGTAGGCGGATTTTGCGGCGGCGAAGCTGGACCAGGGGGATTTGGAGATCTTCTTGCCGCTGGGCAGGATGCTGGTTCCACACCCGGCGAGCAGGATGGCCAGGGCGGTCAGGCCCCCCAGGAGCTTGGCGGGGACCGAGAACACGCTGTGCCGCAGTGATGGCTTGCCGTGACAGGCAACCGGGTGCCAGGAAGTCATGGAAGTCACTCTAGAGCCTGTCGCAGAAGGCCATCCATGGCCATTTTGCGACAGGCTCTCTATGGCCGGACCCGGGGGGCCGGTCCGCCAACCGGACCGCGGCCCCCCCCTGCCGGTTGTCAGCCCAGGCCGCACATACCCGAACCGCAGCCCCCGCCACCACAGGACGGCATGGGCGGGCCGGAGTCCGCCTGGCCCAACTTGCTGGATCCCATCACCCCGCCCGTGGAAAGCACCTTGCGCAGTTTCTCCTGGCCACAGCCGGGACATTTGGTGACCACCGGGGCGGACATGGCATGATTGAGTTCGAAGCGGCCGCCGCAGGCGTTGCATTTGTAGTCGTACAGAGGCATGGCTCGTACTCCTTCTGGTTGATATCAGCTCTTGACGCTGCGTTCCACCCGCACCACCACGTCGGGCGTCACATCGGGATGCAGACGAATGCGGGCATGGTGTTCCCCCAGGGTGCGAATGGGATGGGGCAGTTCTATGAGACCCCGGGCCACATCGATGCCCTTTTCCTTGAGGAAGGCGGCCAGGTCGCTGCTGGTGACCGACCCGAACAGCTTGTCGGTGGCTCCGGCGGGACGGTCCAGCACGAATTCGACCTCCGCGATGTGGGCGGCCAACTGTTCGGCCTCCACCTTGACCCGCGCCTGCCGCTCCTCGAAAGCGACGCGGTCCGCCTCGAAGCGGGCCCGGTTGGCGTCGGTGGCCGGCAGGGCCTTGCCCTGGGGCACCAGGAAATTGCGCCCAAAGCCGTTCTTCACCCGGACCATGTCGCCCAGGTTGCCCAGCTTGCTGATCTTTTCCAACAGGATGACTTCCATCGGTCATGCCTCCCCGGAGGACCCGTCGTCCCCCGATTTGCTGAACCGGTCACGGAAGTTGAACCAGGCATCCAGCAGCCCGGCCACCGTGACCAAGATTATCATCTTATCCCATAATATCAACAGGATATAGTAAGAGTACCACCATACTTTGGACGCTTGCCGACTGCGCAGCACGGTATTGATGACCGCCATGCCCTGCAAGAGGTAAGGCATGGCCAGAACCAGGCCGGCGTTGACGCCGGCAAAGCGCCAGTTGCCACTGCCGAACAGCCCCAGAACCGCGGCCAGGATCAGGGGCCAGACCAGGAAGAACGGGACCCGAAAACGGTCCAGATCCTCCGTGGCCAACACCGCCACCCCGTTGGGGCGGAACAGAGTGCGCACCATCAGCAGATTGCCGGTCTGCATGATCAGCCAGCTCACCGTCACCATCCCGGGCAGGCTCAGGGCCATGACCCTGACCAGATGATCCAGCATGGCCTTGACCTGGGCCAGGGCCTGGGGGTCCACCTTGGCTTCCTCCATGGAGGCCACCCACATTTCCCGGGTGGCCGCCAGTTCGGCGTTCAAGGTGTCGGCCAGGTTGGCTGCCAAGTCGCCGCCATCGAGGGCGGCCACCGCCATGCCGATCACCAGCACCAGCAGGCTCAGGAACAAGGCGGTGAAGAAACAATGGGTCACCCGCCAGCCCCCCCGCAGCAGCCAGGCGGCCAGCACCGGAAAGGCCGCCATCAGCAACAGGGTGACCTGCACTTCCGGATGGAACCCACCAGCCACCAGCAGCGCGGCGGCCACGGCCACCCCAACGGCCAGGATCGACCCCCGCACCCCGTGGGTCAACCCGACGAGCAGCAGCGGGAAGGGGGTAATGAGCTGCAGTATCTTCAGCAGCGGCATTACCAGGTAGGCAAGCCAAAGCAATGCCACCGTCAGCCCCCCGATCCAGGGGGTTGCAAGGGTGCGGATCGTCAACAAGGTGGCACGGCCCCGGGTCTCCCGCCAACGCTGGGAGGGTCAGACCAGGAAAGGCAACAGGGCGATGTTGCGGGCCCGTTTGATGGCCTTGGCCAGCGACCGCTGATGGGGCGCGCAGACCCCGGTGATCCGGCTGGGCACCATTTTGCCCCGCTCCGTGATGAAGCGCAGCAGGAGCTTGGGGTCCTTGTAGTCGATGCGCACGGTCTTGTCGGCGCAGAACAGGCAGACCTTGCGACGCCGGAAGAAGGGCCGCCGGAAACGTCCCCCGTCCCCTCCTGCCGCCGCTGGTCCCGTCCCTGTCCCTGCGCCGGCGCGGACTGGACGGGGCCGCCTGGGGCCACCGCCAAAACCGCCACCACCACCGAATCCGCCACCACCGAATCCACCGCTGCCGCCACCAAAACCGCCGCCGTTGCCGCCCCGGAAACCGCCCCGGTCGGCATCATTGGGAGTGTTGTCATTCTTGTCCATCTTGCGTTTCCTCTGATTGGCACGCTCTCCCGGACTGTTCCGCCGGAGGAGCGGATCGATCGACACCCAAGGTCCCCGTTGCCAGGGTCTGGGCCACCAGTTCCACGGGCCCCCAACGGGTCCGGCCGTCACGGATCCAGCGCCGCTGGTTGAGACGTCCGCTGACCCGCAGGGGAATGCCAGGCGCCCAATTCCGGCACGCCTCGGCCAGGGATCCGACGGCCACCACCGTCATCTGCAGCTCGCAGCGGGTGATGGGGGGCAGATCGGACACCTCCCTGGCATGGGCCAGGACCAGCTCGGCGACCAGAGTCCCCCGCGGAGTGTTCCGCAGGCGGACCGGCTCCAACAGCACCCCTTCCACCACGGCACGATTTTCCGGGATGACCTGACCACTGTCCGGAGGTTGGCTGGCCACGAACGGGAGCCTCAGCCCCCGAACTCCTCGCCCGTTTCCGGACCGGACTCGTCGAGGGGGGAATCGGGACCGTCATCGTCCCCGAAGGAGGCTTCGCCCTCCTCCCCGGAACCTTGGCCGTCCCGGCCACCCACCCGTTCCCGGGGACCCCGACGTTCGCCGCGATCCCGATCATCGGGATTGGCGACCAGGGGGGAGGGGGTATCGAAGGGCTCGGGGATGCGGACATTCTGGAATTTGAGAACGTCCTCGTCGATCTTCAGAAGCGATTCCAGGGCGCCGACCAGATCGCCGCTGCCCTCCAGAATGTGAAAGATATAGTATCCCTTGGTATTCTTCTTGATGGGATAGGCCAGTTGCCGCCGCCCCCACAGTTCGGTCCGCAGAACCTTGCCACCATTGGCGGCAATGATGTCCCCGACCCGTTTGGTCACCTGTTCCACCTGGTCCGTGGCCAGATCGGAACGCAGAATGTAGATTGACTCGTAGTAGGCCACCCGCACCTCCTTTCGGCTGTTGGTCACACTGGACGGTGGAGGTCTTCCTCCACCCTCCACCGATGAAAGTCGCCGGGCGACTTTCACGTTAGCCCCGGGTCCATCGCTGGCCCGGAGCAAGGAAGCACATCAGTCCCCGAACAGGGGAAAATTTTCATGTTAACTCAACAGGACGACGAACGCCAGTGACCATTTCAGCCCCCCCTCTGCTTCGTGACACCCCGGCCCCCGGGGTTGACCTGGTCGTCACCACCCGCCGCGGCGGGGTGAGCCAGGGCGGATATGCCAGCCTCAACCTGGGCGCCCATGTGGGGGACGATCCCCTGCGGGTGGCCGAAAACCGCCGCCGGCTCATGGCGACCCTGGGACTGCCGGCCCACAGCCTGCGGCTGGCCAACCAGGTCCATGGCACCACCGTCCTGACCGTGACCGGGCAGAATTTGCCCGATCCTCCCCCCGACGGCGATGCCCTGGTGACCCGGGAACCTGGTCTGCTGCTGGGCATTCTCACCGCCGACTGCGCCCCGGTGCTGCTGGCCGATGCCCGGGCCCGGGTGGTGGGAGCGGCCCATGCCGGTTGGCGGGGCGCCCTGGCGGGGGTGATTCCGGCCTGCCAGGCGGCCATGATCGGCCTGGGGGCGCGAATCGACCAACTCCAGGCCTGGATCGGCCCCTGCATCGGGCCGGAGGCTTTCCAGGTGGGTGGCGAAGTGCGGGAACAGTTTTTGCTAAGCGATATCGGCAACGGGGTGCATTTCCTCCCCGACCCGGAACCGGGCCGCTTCCGATTGGATCTGGCCGGGTTCCTGCGCCAACAGCTGATCACAGGGGGTGTTGCCCCGGATCGGATCGCCCATGTCAATACTTGCACTTTCAAGCACGAAGCAGACTTCTTCAGCCACCGCCGTTCCAGCATCCTGGGAGCCGGCCCCTGCGGTCGGCAACTCTCGGCCATTCGCCTGGTTTGACCTGCAAGTCGCCGGCGGGTCGCCGGAAGCCTGGGTCGGGGACCGGCCGTTCCCGACCCTGAAACTCCGCCCTCTGTTCCACTATGGGGCCGTGCCCCTGCTGCTGCTGTGGCTGTTGGTGGACCCCTCCCCGGCCCGCAGCACCCCGACCCACCTGGACCATCTAATCACCCGAACGGCCCAGCTC
>PEAP01000115.1 GCA_002753665.1 Magnetococcales bacterium DC0425bin3 | reverse complement strand
GTCCCGGGGAAGCCAGGGCGTCGCGAATGAACGCCAAGTGCAGATCGGCCCCGGCCCGGAGGAAGACGTTCTCCATGCGGAGGGTTCCCCAATGGGCCGCCAGGAGCCGCACCAACCCTTTCTCCACCAGGGAATAATGCCCGCTCCGGGGTTCATGAATAATGCGCTGGTCGATCTCGTGTATGTTCAGGTACTCTCGCCAGCGGTCGTTTTCGAAGGTCCGGACATGGCGGGCGAGGAAGCCGGGCACCCAGGCCCGGCTCTGGGGACTGATATAAACCACCTTGCGGGTCAGTCGGGCATAAAGGGCCAGGGAAATGGTCGAAATCCAACTATTGCAGATGCCGAAATGATCCACCGCGGTTCCTTTCGACGGGCTTTCAGGCCGTCCGTTGTGCATACCAGGCCCGGGCCAAGGCCACGATCCGCTCGAAGGGTGCTTTCTCCGGTGGGCCGTCCAATTGCCGGACCATCCACTCGGCCTTTTCCAGGTCCTCCGGGTCATCCACCGCCATGGAAAAATCGCGCATGGGGCCGTCGGGCGGGGGGAAATTGCGGATGCGGAAACGGTCCGGCTGATCGTAAAAATAGTTGGTCACATGCTCCCTGTCACTGGGCCGGTTGGTCAGGTCGCACAACCGCTCCATCGCCTCACTGGAAACCACCTCGATGCTGTTCCCAATGGGCCAGAGGCGGGGAAAGACATTGGTCACCACGTCGAATTCATCCCCGTGTGCCTGGGCGAAAGCGGCCAGACGGTCGGCCAGAACCGGATCCACGAACGGACTGTCTCCGCATATCCTGACGAAGCGAATGAGCCCCAGTTCACGGCAGCAATCCCGACACCGGCCGGCCACGTCCTCCCCGGAGCCCCGGAAAACCCGTACCCCTTGGGCTGCGGCGAAATTGGCCACCGGGTCGTCCAGGGGCCGGTCCGAGGTGGCCAAAACGACAAAATCCACCTCCACCATGCGTCGGGCCCGGTCCAGGACCCTGCCCATCAGGGGTCTCCCGCCGATAGGACGCAGCGCCTTGCCCGGCAGGCGGCTGGAATCAAAACGTGACAGTACGATGGCGGCAATGCCCATCAATCAAACTCCCATTCGAGGAAGGAACCAACCAAGGAAGGTCAGAGCGCCATTCCCGCCTGATGGTCCATGAACAGCTTGATGGAAACGAAGCTGAACATGAACTTGCTCATGCTGTTGGCGCTCAGGTCACTTTCCAATACCTCTTCCAGCCGTTGCCGGTCCACCAGGTCGAACAGGGGGGAAGGGGCCAGCAGGTACTCCTTGATCCGGGGGTCGGAACGGTCCAGAAGGGAGAGAATGGAGGCGTTGAATCCCCGCTTGTGCTTGTCCAGACGCACCCGGTCGGGAACCAGGCCCGCTCCGGCCTCGCGCAGCAGCCATTTCGTGAAACCGTTCCGGATCAGCAGGGGAACAGGCACGGAATAGAGGAATTCCACCAGCCGACGGTCCAGAAAGGGTGTGCGGTTTTCCAGGGAAAACATCATGGAACTGTGATCTTCGTCATGCAGCATGCTGGGAATCGTTTCATGATGCAACTCGTTCAGGGTCCGCTTGCGCAACAGGCTGTCGCTATATTCCTTCTCGTCGAAAAGGCCGTCAAAGGGCTGGCGCATGAGTGCCCGGAAACGGTCGGAGTTGAGGGTGAGATGCTCCAGGGAAGCGGGACTGTCGATGAAGGCACGCGGATTCTGAAGCTGAGGGTTGCGCACCATTTGGCCCATGCCCGTGCGCCAATCCTCCACCAGCCGGGGAAAGTCCGGGTCCGAGGCCATGTCCGCCAGCCAATAGAGGTAGTGATGGTAATAGCCTCCGAACACCTCATCCCCTCCGGTTCCGGAGATGGCCACCTTGAAACCGGCCCCATGGATGGCTTCGGAAAGAAAGGCGTGCAGATAGTAGGAGATAGTGCTGACCGGGGCGTCGAAGTGCTGCACCAGATGTCCCAGACGCTCCAGGAAGTTGTCGGTCCGGGTGCGGATGACCGTATGGTCGCAGCCCAGGTGATCGACCATCAGGTCGATGTTTTCGGTTTCGTCGTAACGATCATCCTGGTCGATGATCGAAAAACTGTTGATCCGGTGTCCCAGGTGGAGGCCGGCGATACTGGCAAGGGTGGTGGAATCCACCCCCCCGCTGAGGCAGAAGGCGATGGGAACGTCCGCCCGGAGCTGCTCCTTGACCACCTGAAACAGCAGGGGTCGGACACCCTCCAGCGCCTCTCCCTCAGTCATCGGCTGGGGACGGTAGGCGGGTTCCCAATATCGGCGGGGAACCGGGCATTCCGGTGCAACGAATTCGGCGCAGGATGCTGGAGGAAACTCGGAAATGTCCCGATAGAAGGTTTCGTTCCGGTCCTTGTACAAGGACTTGAACCCCAGAACCAAGTAGGTACACACTTTCCGGGGATTGACCTCCGGGCGGGTTCCGCTCAGGGAGTTGATGGCTTTGACCTCCGAGGCGAAATAGAACTCTCCTCTCCGTTGGGCACAATAGAGCGGTTTCTCGCCGAAAGGATCCCGGCTCAGGAGCAGACGCCCCTCCGTCTCGTCCAGCAGGGCCAGGGCCCACATGCCGTAGAGCCGTTCGAAGCAGCGGCTTCCCCATTGACGGTAGGCCTTGAGTACCACCTCGGTGTCGGACCGGGTGCGGAACCTGTGTCCCGCCGTCTCCAGTTCTTCCCGCAGCTCCAGATAGTTGTAGATTTCGCCATTGTAGACCAGATGGCAGGACCCGTCGGAGAAAGGTTGGTTGGCCCGCTCATCCAGTTCGATGATGGAGAGGCGGGTGTGGAGCAGGGTGGCCTGATACTCCCCCATCCTGCCCGTCAGGAACCCGGAACTGTCCGGGCCGCGATGTCGCATGGCCTCCAGGGTCCGGAAGATCCGCTCCCGGTCGGGTGGACCCCGACCGATTATGCCGGCGATGCCGCACATGGTGCATCCTCCCTGGCCGGCATGGGGTGGATATGGCCTTCCCCACCCGGACCCATTCCGGAGCGGATCACCGCTCCTCCTTGAGGGGCGGACGAACGAAAACGTCCTGAAACTCTTGGTCCAGCAGATACAGGCCGGTCCTTTCGCCGATGAGATGGCCCTGGCGCAGGGTGGTACTCCGAACCACCATGCCCAGGGCATTGACATCCCAGTAGAGGGGCTCGCGGCGCTGATGAGGCAGCCAAGTGCCCACCCGTTGGAATTGCCCCTCTCCGTTACGGACCCAATAATTGTTGAACACCTCGAAGGCGGGACAGACCGCATCCATCCCGTCCAACTGAATGTCCCGGATCAGGCCATGAAACAGATTGTTCGGGCGCCGTGGATATTTATGATCGGCATAGACTACAAGTTCCGGGAAGAACCCCTTCTTTTCCACCTCCAGGAATCCGAAATGAATCACCTCTTCGATGGTGGCGAACTCCGGCATCAGGTTGGATGGGCGACGGATAAAATGGAGATTTTTGTCCCGGCAGAACGCTTCGACCTCGTCCAACTCGGAAATCAAGGCGATGAAATCCACGAACCCGCAGGCGCCAAGATCCTCGATCAGGTTGTCCATCGACGCGGGGTTCAAATGTGACAAAACCGGCAAGATTGCCGCCACCGGGACATTCTGGGGCAGCATGCACTCGGGAAGTCCCTGGATGGCACCATCCATTTTTTCCAGAATCGAGACCGTACCGCGGGCCCGTTGCAGGTTCATGTTTTGATGGATTCCGTGGTGGTGGTAGACCACCGCCTCGGGTTCGTATAACAGCTTCATGCCACTTTCGGTCACCTCCTTGGCCCAGAGGCGGTCTTCGATGTTGGTCACGGTCTCGTCGAAGGGGTGGCGTTCCCACGTCTCGCGCCGGATGGCGCTGTTGGCATTATGAAAAAAATAATCCCGCTCCTGAATGCGCCGATCAAGGCCGAAAGTGGTCAACAGGTCCCGCTTGTCCACGTCCGTGCTGAAGGAGAGGGGAATCTGTCGCCCGTAGACCCCGACGATTTCCGGATTGTCCAGGCCGGCAACCAGGTTTTCCAGCCAGTGTTGGTTGGTCGGCACGCAGTGGGCGGAGATGAAAACCAGGAATTCTCCGTTGGAAGCACGGATACCGGTGTTGAGCGACAATCCCGGGAGGTAGCATTCCAGCCGGAGCAGGCGGTCGATCCCTTTCCGTCTGGCCACCGCAACGGTGGCGTCCTCGCTGTCGTTGTCCACCAGGATGATTTCGAAGTCCTTCAGCACCTGGCGGTGTATCATGTCCAGATTGTGGCCTATCCAGCGTTCCTCATTGCGGGAACGGATGATAATGGAAACCCGGGGCATGATTTTAACGGATCATGCCAAGTTCAAGCAACACGTCGCGGGCTATGTCCCGAGCTGCCACCTTGCCGATGATCCGTTGGGCGTCCTTGGGCAGGATTCCGGTGCCGGGGTTTTTGTAGGTGACCATTTCCGGGGTGATGAGTGTTCCCTGGGGAATGGACTGCCGGGAGACCATGGAGACGTGGTATTTGTGCCGGGTGATCCATTCGATCGCGGAGATCTGCTTTTCACCGGTGCCCAGCGTGGTCTCGATGGTCCGGATATCCCGGACCATGGCCTTGAGCTCCGAGGGGTCCAGGGAGATCTTGTGGTCGAACCCTTCCATGGCCTTGTCCAGGGTGAAGTGCCTTTCCACCGCCACGGCCCCCCGGGCCACCGCCGCCAGGGTGGGAAGGAAGCCGATTTCGTGACCGGAGTAGCCGACCGGCAGACCATAACGGTTGCGCAACACGTCGATCATTCGCAGGTTGCTCACCTCGGCAGGCTGGGGATAGGCGGAGACGCAATGCAGCAGAACCAGCTTTTCCACTCCCTGGCGCAGGACCTCCACCGCCTGGTCGATCTCTTCCAGCAGACACATTCCAGTGGAAAGGTAGACCGGTTTTTTCTTGCCGGCCAGATGGGTCAGGAGAGGCAGGTTGGTAAGGGAGTGGCTGGCCAGCTTGTAGGTCTCCAGGCCGATCTCCTCCAGGAATTCGACCGATTCCACATCGAAGGCGGTACACATGAAATCGACGCCCCGTGCCCGGCAGTGGTCCCGAATTTCCAGGTATTCCTCTTTGGAAAACTCCAGGGTCTCCCGGATTTCCCGATAAGTCCTGCCCAGGCCGGGGAAACGCGCATCTGGAGCATCCAGGAGGGATTCCACCGCCAGGACATCCACCTGCCGTTTCTGGAATTTGACTACATCGACACCTGCTTCCGCGGCCACGTCCACCAATTGTTTCGCAATCTCCAGGGAGCCATTGTGATTGAGTCCTGCCTCGGCGATCACGGTGCAGGCTGGGGTTTCTGACATGGATGAACTTCCGCTGGTTTTCCGGGGGGATTGGGGGAGATCAATCAGTATGTGGCAAACGTGGAAAGGGTACGGCAATCCGGTTTCATCCCGCAAGGAGAATTTGGCCGCCTCGATCACCTCCTTGGGCTATCCTCCACCCTCCACCGTGGAAGTCGCGGAGCGGCTTCCACGGGGAGCGGCTTCCACGGTAAGAACAGCGTCGTCGACCGGAATTGTATTGTTCCCCGGGACCGGGTACCCTGCAAGTGGGGGCATCGGAGCGAGAGCTGGGCAGAGGGGGCATGAGGGTTCTGGTCACAATCAAGGCAGAGCGCTACGAACTGCCCCATCATGCCTATGCAATCCTGGCCGAGGTCGATTGGTCCCGGCGCCGGATCGTGCGGGCGCTGAAAATTCCCACGGCCTCCTTCCGCCAGCCCCATGCTTTCATGGCCCCCCTGAGCGGCGGCGGGTGCTGCGTGGGGGCGCGGGTCTTCATGGCCCTGTGGAACTTCGTCGTCGAGGTGGATTACAGCTCCTTCCAGATCGTCAACGCGGTCAGTTCTCCCTGGATGGCCGACCTCCACGGCATGACCACCGATGGCAGTTCCCGCCTGTGGGTGGCTTCCACGGCCGTGGAGACCGTGTTGACCCTGGATCTCCATACCCTGGAAACCATCGGCCGCTGGGGTCCGGACCAGGCCATTCTGGCTTGGCGTGGCGACCATGACACCCCGGAGAGCCCCTGGCGGCGATTGTGGCAGGGCTGGAGCCGCTATCGGCAGCGGGGAGTCTGGCCTCGCCACCGCTGGCGTCCCGGGGACTATCGCTGGATGCACAAAAGCCGCTCCCCCTATTACCGTCATCATCTCAACGAGGTCACATGGCATGCCGGCCAGCTGTATGTGGCCACCAAGGGTTGGAACGACGGGGAATCCAGCGCCGTGCTGCGGCTGGATCCCTCCAGCGGGGATGCCGGTTTCTTCGTGCGACCGGGCGGGTTCCGAGGGGTCCATGACGGGTTGTTCCAGGAGGGACGCTTGCTGGTCACCGAATCCGGCAGCAACGGCGTGGCTTGGCGCGCAGCCGATGGCAGTCTGCATCGGCAACACCTGGATCCGGCTCCAAGCTTCGTGCGGGGGCTGTGCGCATTGCCCGATGATGAAGGCTTCCTGGTGGGCTTCACCCGTCTGCGGGGCAGGCTGGATCCTGCCCTGGTGGTGGGGTTCGATCCAACCTGGCAACGGGAATTGGGACGGGTGGATGTGAGCGGCTTCTATCCCCCGGAGATGGGCGCCGCGGTTCACGCCATCTTTCCGGCTCCTGTTTGAGGATCTGGTCATGCATTGGCGACTGGTGCAGGCCCGGGAGCGGTTGTTGCGACGCTGGCGGCGGTGGATCCATCCCGGGTCCCTGGCTCCTCATGCCCCGGTCCCCCTGGCCATTCCGACCTATGACGACAGCGGACAGGCCACCCATCCGGATGTCCTGCGCTTTGCCAATCCCTGGCAGGGACACCGCTACTGGATGGTGATGACCCCCTATCCGTTCCTGGAGGAACGCTGGGAAAACCCCTCCATACTGGTCAGCGCGGATGGACGGCTATGGGATGTCCCGGAAGGGCTGGACAACCCGGTGGTGGACGAACCCCGGGAAGGCTTCCACGCCGATCCGGATCTGGTCTACGATCCCCGGGAGAACCGGCTGTGGATCTATTATCTCCACACCCTGCGGGGGGAGCGGCAATGGCTCAAGCGCACCGGCAGCCCGGATGGCCGCCATTGGACTGCGCCGGAGACGCTCCTGGAATGCGCCTACCAGACCATCCGCAGCCCCGCCCTGGTGTTGGAGGATGGCCGCTGGCGCTTGTGGAGCATCAACATGGAAGGGGGGCCGGCCCTGGACTACCGGGAGTCGGCGGATGGTCGCCTCTGGTCCAAACCGACGGTGCTGCCGTTGGGGCTGGATCGGCGTTTGGAACCCACCCATCTGGACGTAGTCGCCGACGTGGCGGCAGCAGGGGGATATTGGATGATCTGCCAGGCGGCGCCGGTGCGCGGGGGGGGACATTCCCTGTACCTGGCCCATTCGGCGGACGGTCTGGGTTGGTCTTGCGGCCGCCGGCCCCTGTTGTCGTTGTACGATGCGCCCCGTTGGGCGGGCCGCACCCTGTATCGGGCCACCATGGTCATGGATGCTTCCCGGGTGACGGTGTGGTATGCCGCCCGCAATCGCATGGGTGAGAGCCGCGTGGGGCTCACCCGGATGAGTCGGGAGGTCTGGAGGCAGGGGGTGGAGAACCGGATGCCTCCCTCCACCTTCCACCGATGGAAGCCGGTTTCTGGCTTCCACGGTAACTCCAGCTCGATCGCCGGGGACGGCTGGATGGCCCATGGGAGTGACACGATGGCCGAAGATGCGGAAGATGCGGACGACAAGAAGGCGCGGGAGCTGATCCGGGCCGTCAATCGATTGTTCAATTCCGCCCAGGAGGCGGATTCCTTTACCCTGGCCCGCTACAAGAAGGAGGCCCGGTCGTTGCGCTCGACCCATGGGGCCGCGGCCAACCTGCTGCTGGCCCGTCTGGCGTGCCTGGAAGGCAACGAGGCCCAGATGCGGGTTTCCCATCAATTGATTCTGGGCGCCCGGGCCAACCATCCCGAGGTCTATTTCGACTACGCCAACAGCCTGCGCAAGCTGGGTTTCTACAGCGAAGCCCGGGAGCAATTGGACATTGCCCATCAGCTGGACCCGGGCAATACCGAATATCTCCAATACCTGGTCAAGACCTGCCTGATTTCGGGCCACATCCAGAGCGCCTGGTATCATCTGGAACTGGCCATGAAGGCCGGCAGTCAGATCTATCGCAAGGAATACGATTTTTTGTCCGGGGCGGTGCGCTTTGTCACCGAGAACAGCCTGACGGACGACGAACTGGATCGCCTGCAACGCGCCGCCCTGGCGGTGATCCATGACAGCGGACTGCACCCGGTGGGCATGCTGCGCGCGCCGGCGGTCCATATGGAGCTGTTCGCGTCGGGGACCTTTTCCCACGGCGCCACGGGACCGACGGTGCCCCATCCGTTCCTGAGATGGGGGCTCCAGGTTCCCCTGAAGGGGGAACCCCTGGGCGATCTCAACTCCCGGCTGGCCCAGGGCATCGCCGCCTCCGGCCTGCCGGAACGGGTGGCCGACTATGTCAAAATCCGCTGCATTCCCTGGACGATGGGGGGATTTTCGCCCACGGGGTTCTATTTCTGAGCCTTCCGTACCCCGGCACGCTCGACACGCACACCATAAGGTGCTAGAATAGCATTCCGAAAGATGCGATCAAAGGCGAGGGCACCATGGACATCACCAAGGACATCCGTCCACTGACCGAATTCAAACGCGACACCTCACGTTTCATTGCCCGCCTGCAGGAGACGGGGCGACCGTCCATACTCACCGTGAACGGCAAACCATCGCTGGTGGTCATGGATGCCGAAACATGGCAGGAAACCTTGGATCGGTTGGAGTACGCCCATGCCGTCGTCGGCATTCGCAAGGGGCTGGCCCAGGCCCGTGAGGGACATGGAACAGAAGCAGATGAATTCCTTGAGCAGTTCGGCAATGGCAAGACATGAAGCGCTTTAAGGTTGTTCTCACGCCCAACGCCCAGGAGGATATCCGGAAAGCGTTTGCGTGGCTTGAAGAGGAAAATCCGATCCATGCTGCAAGATGGATCAGCGAAATCCGATCCAGAGTCACTGGACTTGAGACGCTTCCCGAATCCCATGCCATCGCGCCGGAGAGTGAAGCCTTCGAATGCGACATCCGCCAACTGCTCGTGGGCAGAGGGACGTCCTGGCGTGTGTTCTACACCGTTGACGGCGACCAGGTTCAGGTTCTGCATGTTCGTCATGGACGGCAGGATTACTGGCGGTCTTGATCGTCCGAAGGGGGCGGACTGGGGGCGGAACCCGGCGGCGGGGCGGCT
>PEAP01000114.1 GCA_002753665.1 Magnetococcales bacterium DC0425bin3 | reverse complement strand
GCCGTTCCCCTTCCAGGCCCAGCAGGCTTTCGAGGAAGGAAATGAGGATGTCCTTGGCATCCTCGCTGCCGAAGATCTTCTTGAAGGCGAAATCGATTCGGGGGTCGATGAATTTCATGGGCTGGCCTGCCTCCCCGCCAAGTGGGCGGCTCGAAAGCGGGCTCGTTGGGCATGGCTCGGCTTCCGGCCGTGGGATACTCCTGTTCGGCAACAGGATACCAGAACGGACGGGTGGTGAAAAACGCCAATACCCGACCCACGGGATCGGTCACCAGCGAGGCTTCCACCACCCATGCACAGTTACTTGAAAAGTCTGCCACCGGATCCTAAAGCCTGTCCACCATCATCATCCTGTTCTGGGGGGCTGCCCTGGTGATCGATGGCGAGATGACCATCGGCACCATGCTAGCCTTCACCATGCTGGCCGACGACATGGCCGAGCCGGTGCAGGACCTGGTGAATGGTTGGGACGAGCTGCAGGAGGTGTTCAATGCCGTGGAACGCCTGGGGGATATCCGGCAGAAGGCCCCGGAACTGATCCCCTACGAGGAAACCCGGGAGACCATCCGCCTGCCGGCCATCCAGGGCAACATCCGCTTCAACCGGCTGACCTTCCGCTACGAACCGGACGACCGCAGCAACGTGTTGCAGAACTTTTCCCTGGAGATCGCCGCCGGCGAAAAGGTGGCCTTCGTGGGTCGCAGCGGCTGCGGCAAATCCACCATCGTAATGCCACCGAGCAGCAGGTGATGGCCAATCTGACCCGGGAATTCCAGGGCCGCACCATCCTGATGATCGCCCATCGCCTGGCCACGGTGCGCAACTGCGATCAGATCGTCTGCCTCAACAAGGGTCTGATCGTCGAAAAAGGCACCTACGACAGTCTGATGGACACCAAGGGTTTCTTCTGCCATTTGAACAGCCAGGCCCTGGAGTAGCCGCCTGGCCGGGACGACGGAAGGTGGGATGGAAGGCGAAGCGTGCGGATTGTCCAGGAACATAAGGACGCTGCGCTTTATTCTGGCCATTCATAACGCGGCGCGTTATCATACCCCAATGATCAAGGACTTCCGCTGCAAGGACACCGAGAGGATGTTTCGTGGGCAGGCCGCGAAGCGGTTTCCCCAGGACATCCTGAAACGGGCCAAGATGCGCCTGGACCGGATCGACGCGGCAGCCGCGCTCGATGACCTGCGCGTCCCACCTTCGCATCACCTGGAGACCTTGCAGGGAGATCGTCTGGGGCAGCACAGCATCCGCATCAACGATCAATGGCGTGTCTGCTTCGTCTGGTCGGACGGCGGCGCGTGCGACGTGGAGATCGTGGATTACCATTGAGGAATCAGACCATGAACGACATCCCGCCCATCCATCCCGGAGAACACCTCGCCGAATTTCTGGAAGAGTTCCGTATCTCCCAATACCGTCTGGCCAAAGAGATCAGCGTGCCGCCGCGCCGGGTGAACGAGATCATCCACGGCCAGCGCAGCATTTCCGCCGACACGGCCTTGCGCCTCGGACGCTTCTTCGGAACAACCCCGGAATTCTGGATGAACCTGCAATCCCGTTATGCCCTGGAGTCGGAGCGGGAACGTCTGGCAAACGACCTGAGCCGGATTCATTCCGTCCAGGAGATCAGCCAAATCGTTCTGATGGCGTGACGGTTATCTGGCCGACGCCAAGGCCTGCCGCAGCGCCTCGGCAACCGGAAATCGATCCGATGCTTGCGCAGGTTGATGAGCCGCTTGTCTTCGTCCCATTCGATGTCCATGCGTTAACTATAACTACGTTTCGTAGTTACTGGAAGTTCCATGAAACGCCTCAGTGATCTCTCCCCTCCCCGCAGGGAAGGGAGAGATCGCCGGGAGCTACCTGGGCAGGGTCTGCAGGAACGCCAGCAGATCCTTGACGATCCGCCGGTCCAGGCCGCGCAGGGCGGGCATGTCGTCGCCGGGTTGGCCGTTGAGGATCTTGTGCAGGCTTTCCCAAGGGTTGTCGTTGACCACCTCGCCCAGCTTGGGCATGCCCTTGGCCTTGCCGTCGCGGCCGTGACATTGGGCGCAGAGGGTCAGGTAATAGACCTGGCCCATGACCGGATCCCCGCCCTTGATGGTCTTGCCGGCCCGATCGATCACCGCATCCATGTCCCACTGCCCCCGGGTGACGAAATGGGCCAGATCGGTCAGGTCCCGGTCGGTCAGCAGCCCGCCGTAGCCATGTTCGGGCGCCTTGAGCAGGGCCGCCACCCGCTCCGGGTCGCCGCCGTCCATGGCCTGGATGCCCTTGATGCCGGTGGCGTGCTTGCCGCTGCCATAGGCCCCGTTCTTGCCCAGGCCGTCCCAACCGTGACATTCCTTGCAGCGCCAGGTGTCGGGGGCCTTGCCGGCGTAGGGGCCGGTTTCGGGATAGAGCGAATGCCGGGTCGCCGGGCCGGGGGTGTCCGGCAGTTCCTTGAACCATTTGTCGTACAGCCGCCCACCCCGGGCGATGGAAGCGATCAGCCCGGCGTCCGAGGGTCGGACCAGGGCCGTGCCGGCCTCCGCCGCGCCGGCGGAAGCTGGAGCAGTCATCCAGGCGGCCAGCAGCAAGCCCATCCCCAGGCCATGCCGGACCTTTTTCAGTGCAGCGATCATGATCATCGGCTCTCCACCTCCCTTGGCGTTATCCTGTGCGCGGATCCCGGGCGGATCCGTGTTCCATCCCTGCCACTCTACGGGATCCGGCCCGGTCGGGGCAATCGCCGCCGCGACTTCCCTTCCTCCGGGGGCTCTGGCAGAATCCCCTGCACCTCAGGACTCTGCACGACAGGAGCATGCCATGATCACCCGAATCGCCCACCCCCTCCGCAGCAAACCGCTGGCCGCTCTGACCCTGTTCGTCGCCATGGCCGTGCTGTCCGGCTGCGAAAACCGCGCCCAGACCGGTACCGGCATCGGGGCCATGGGCGGGGCCCTGGCCGGCAGTCTGTTGGGGGGCGAAAAGAACAAGGAACAATGGGCGCTGCTGGGCGCGGCCGCCGGCGGCTTGGTGGGCTATGTCATCGGCAACGAAATGGACAAGGCCGATGCCGCCAAAATGACCGGCGCCCTGGAGCGCACGCGCTCCTACCAGACCACCCGCTGGGTCAACCCCGACAGCGGCAACGAATACGCGGTCACCCCCCGCCCGGCCTTTCAACGCGACGGCCGCAACTGCCGGGAGGCGGAAGTCCAGAGCGTCATCGACGGCAAGCGGGAAACCGTGGTGACCACCGCCTGCCGCCTGAGCGATGGCCGTTGGGAGATCCAGCGCTGATCCATGGCATGGCAACGCGGCAGCCAGTGACGGACAGGTGATACACAGGTGATACACAGGTGACATGACGGTGGTAAGAAGAACCCCGGGGGCGGGAATGACACGCAAGGGAGAAAGCACATGGCCCATTTCAACTTCCCCCGGATGCCGCTGTGGCGGGTCTGTCTGTTGCTCCTGGCCCTGACGGCCGCGGTCCGGGGCGAGGCGGGTGAACGCCTGATCCTGGCCAACGCCCCGGCCTTCATGACCGGGCTGGTGACCATCGCCCAGGCCCGGGGGCTGTTGGCCGCCAGCGGACTGGAGGTGGACCTCCGCACCCATCCCACCGGTGACGAAGCCCTGCTGACGGTGGAAAACGGCAGCGCCGAGGTGGCGGCGGTGGCGGAAACCGCCTTCACGCTGCATCTGTTCGCCCATCCGGAGCTGCGCGCCCTGGCCCTGATCGGCGGCTGGGACAACGATGTGCGCATCCTGGCCCGGCGGGATGCCGGCATCCAGACCCCCGGGGACCTGCGGGGCAAGCGCATCGGCACCCAGGGGCGGCTGTCCACCCATTTCTTCCTCGACCAGTTCCTGCTCAAGCACGGCCTGACCCTGCAGGACATCACCCCGGTCTTCGCCAAGGCGCCCCAACTGGCCGACGCCCTGGTGGCCGGGGAGGTGGATGCCATCAGCATGCGCGATCCCTTCGTGTCCCAGGCCCAGGCGCGGCTGGGCCCGAAGGCGGTGATGTTCGAGGAGCCGGGGCTGTACGACAAGGTGTTCCTGCTGGCCGCCCGGGAAGAAACCGTCCGCACCCGGGGGGCCGCCATCGAGCGCCTGCTCGAAGCCCTGATCCAGGCCGAACGGTTCGTGGCCGCCGCCCCGGACCAGGCCCGGGAGCTGTTGCGCCAGGCCCAACCCGAGGCATGGGCGGAACTGCAGCGCGCCTGGCCCGGCCTGCGCCTGCGGGTGTGGCTGGACCACCGGTTCATCCTGACCCTGGAGAACGTCGCCGACTGGGCCAACCGTCACCACCTGGTCGAGTCCCCCACCACTCCCAACTTTTTGCACAACATCGATCCCGGGCCGCTGCGGCGTCTGCGCCCCATCGCCGTCAATCTGCTGGATTGAGATTTCCCATGAGCATCCGTTCCCGACTCGCCTGGCTGGGGATCCTGCCCCTGCTGACGTTTCTGCTGCTGTCGGGATATGCGCTGCTGGTGCAGCGGGATCTGGAATGGATCGCCGAAAAAGCCCGGCGGACGGACATCCTCTTCGAACAGGCCACCAGGATGGTGGTGCTGACCTACGAACTCCTCGCCAACCACGAGCAGCGGCCGGTGGAGTTGTGGCAGGGGCAGTGGCAGAAGATCGTGGACGCCTGGGAAACCCTGGATCCTTATGTCACCCAGGGCGACGAACTTTACCTGCTGGAAGAAATTCACACGCTCCTGACCAACGCCCAGCGGTTGGAGGAGGAACACCAAACCCTGCCCCCCGCCGGTCTGGACGCCCTGCCCCGGAACCGCTATCGCCAGGCCCTGGGCCAACGGCTGCTGATCGAGGTGAAATCCCTGCCCCCGCTGACACTGAAACTCCATGACCTCAACCATGCCCGGCTGTACGAAATCGTGCGTCGCCAGGGCTGGGTGAACGGTCTGTTCCTGTTGGTCCTGACGCTGGGCACCAGCCTGGCGGCCGTGGTGCTGATCCGCGCCATCGACGGCAACCTGTCCGCGCTGCGCCATGCCATCGACGAAGTGTGCGAGGGCCGGCTGGGCCAGACCATCGTGCTGAAATGCCGCGATGAACTGGCGGAAGTCGCCGACCGGTTCAATCTGATGACCGAACGCCTGCGCCGGGTCACCGTGTCCCGCAACGATCTGCAGCAGGAAATCGAGGAACGCACCGTCATCCAGGAGGCGCTGCGCACCGAACGGGCGCGGCTGGCGGAGACCCTGGAGTTCAACCGGCGCATCATCCATCAGGCCCCGGTGGGGGTGGTGGTGTTCCAGGCCGAGGGTCCCACGGTGCTGGGCAATGCCACCGCCGCCCGCAGCGTGGGGGCCACCCTGGATGAATTCATGACCCGCGATTTCCGCCAGCTGGACTCCTGGCGGAACTCCGGCCTGCTGGCCACCGCCCTGGCCTGCCTGGACGACGAGCAGCCGCGCCGCCAGGAAGTATTCATGCGCACCAGTTTCGGGTTGGAAACCTGGCTGGACTGTCACCTGTCGCCCCTGACCCTCAACGGGCGGCCCCACCTGCTGGTGATGTTCACCGACACCGCGCCGTTCCACCACATCCAGGACGAATTGATCCGCGCCAAGGAGTCCGCCGAAGCGGCCAACCGGGCCAAGAGCGAATTCCTCGCCAACACCAGCCATGAAATCCGCACCCCCATGAACGCCATCCTGGGCATGGCGGATCTGCTGTGGGAGAGCGCCCTCACCGCGGAACAGCGCAAGTATGTGCAGGTGTTCCGGTCGGCGGGGGAAACCCTGATGGGCATCCTCAACGACATCCTCGACTTTTCCAAGATCGAGGCCGGGCGGATGGAGCTGGAACGGATCGAATTCGATCTGGCCCAGGAGATGGAAACCTGCTGCGAGATCATGGCGCCCCGCGCCCATCTCAAGGGACTGGAACTGTCCTGGCGCGTCGGCCGGGAAATACCGAGACTGCTGGTGGGCGACCCGGTGCGCCTGCGGCAGGTCTTTCTGAATCTGCTGGGCAACGCCGTCAAGTTCACCGAAACCGGCAGCGTGGATTTTCGGGCGGAACGGATCGACCCGGACCGGGGCAACGGCCATCATGAGATCTGGCTGGAGTTTTCGGTGACGGATACCGGTCCCGGCATTCCGCCCCAGCGTCTCGAACGGATCTTCGACAGCTTCACCCAGGCCGACAACAGCACCACGCGGCGGTTCGGGGGCACCGGTCTGGGGCTGGCCATCGTCCGACGGCTGACGGAGTTGATGGGGGGCGGGGTCACGGTGGCAAGCCGGCCGGGAGCAGGGTCGACCTTTCGGGTGAGCTGTCCCTTCCAACCAGGCAACGCGCAGTTGGCAGCGCCGGAGGCCCTGCCCGATCTGCATGGGGTGCGGGTGCTGGTGCTGGACGATACCGACGCCAACCGGCTGGTACAGCGGGAGATGCTGGAACTGGCCGGCGCGGAGGTGGTGGAAGCCTGCGACGGCGCCTCCGGTCTGGTGGCCATGGAACGGGCCGCCGCCGAGTCCACCCCTTTTCATGTGCTGCTGGTGGATGTGCGCATGCCCGGCATGGATGGCTTCCAGGTGGTGGAATGCTGGCGGGCCGCCGGCCAGCCGGGCACGCCGATCCTGGTGCTGACCTCCGACCATCGGGAACACCACCGGGAGCGCTGTGCGGCCCTGGACATCCGCCATTACCTGATCAAGCCGGTGCGGCGGGTGGAGTTTCTGCGCACCGTGGCCGCCGCCCTGGGTCGGACGCCGGCCAGCGATTCACCCACCCCCCCGGCGGATCCCCAGGCCGCCGGCCGCGCCCTGCTGATCCTGCTGGCGGACGATTCCGAAGATAACCGCATGCTGATCCAGGCCTTCCTGGACAAGACCCGGCACGAACTCCAGGTGGTGGAGAACGGCGCCATGGCGCTGGAGAAACTGAAGTCGGAACGCTACGATCTGGTCCTGATGGACGTGCAGATGCCAGTCATGGACGGCCACGCCGCCACCCGCGTCTGGCGGGACTGGGAGCAGCGCCACGGCCTGCCCCATACCCCGGTGGTGGCCCTGACCGCCTACGCCCTGCGGGAAGACGTGGAACGCAGCCTGGCAGCCGGCTGCGACGCCCACCTGAGCAAGCCGGTGCGCAAGGCGCAGTTGATGGATCTGCTGGAGCGCATGGGCCGCCCCGCCGGCGACGGGTGGCCCCCCCCATGAAGTCCCTGGCGCCCGCCATGCTGCAACGGATCGATCTGCATTGCCACATCCTCCCCGGGGTGGACGACGGTCCCCAGGATCTGGACAACGCCCTGGGCATGGCCCGGATGGCGGTGGCCGACGGCACCGGCCTGCTGGTGGCCACGCCCCATTTCCAACCCGGCACCTGGGACACGACCCTGGACCAGGTGGCCCGGGCCGCCGCCCTGTTCCGGGAGGCGCTGCAGCGGGAGGACATCGATCTGGAGCTGCGTTGGGCCGGGGAGGTGCGGCTGGGACCGGAGGTGCTGGGTCGGCTGCGGCGGAGGGATCTGCCCTGCCTGGATCCCGACCGGCGCTTCCTCCTGCTGGAGTTTCCCCACCCGGAGATTCCCCCGGGGGCGCTCTACCAGGTGGAACTGCTGCGGCTGGCCGGCTACAGTCCGGTGATCGTCCATCCGGAGCGCAACGGCACCATCCGCAAACGTCCCGGGGCGTTGCGCCCCTTCGTCGAACTGGGCTGCCGATTCCAGATCACCGCCGGCAGCCTGTGCGGGGAATTCGGTTCCTCGGCCCAGGCCGCGGCCCGGGCGCTGCTGGAGCGAGGCTGGGTGGATGTCATCGCCTCCGACGGTCACAGCTTCTATCGCCGCCATCCGGTGCTGGCCGACGGACTGCGGGAGGCCACCCGCCTGGTGGGTGAAACGGCGGCCCGCCGCCTGGTGATCGACACCCCCCGGGCCATTCTGGAAGGAACGTTGCCATCATGATCGGACAGGCGTGGTCCATTCCCGTTCTGCTGTTCCTGCTGCTGGTCCAGACCGGCTGCGCCAACGTGGCCCTCACCGGCCGCCGGCAAGTCGCCTTGCTGCCGGAGAGTCAGGTCCTGGGCATGAGTTTCCAGGCCTACGACAAGATGCTCAAGGAATCCGAACAGGAAACCGGCACCCGGGACGCGGCCATGGTCCAGCGGGTGGGACAGCGCATCCAGCAGGCGGTGGAGCGCTACTTCGGGGAGCAGGGCCAGCGGGAAGTGCTGAAGAACTTCCGCTGGGAATACCGGCTGGTGAAGAACCCGGCCAAGAACGCCGCCTGTTATCCCGGCGGCAAGGTGGTGGTCAACACCGGGCTGCTGCCGGTCTCCCGGACCGAGGCCGGGCTGGCGGCGGTGCTGGGCCATGAAATCGCCCATGCGGTGGCCAACCACGGCAACGAACGCATGAGCCAGGAAATGCTGGCCCGGATGGGTGGCAGCCTGCTGTCCCAGGCCATCGGCGGCATGAATCCGCGCCAGGTGGAGCTGGTGCGTGCGGCCTATGGTCTGGGCACCCAATACGCCGCCCTGCTGCCCTACAGTCGCCTCCACGAGTCGGAGGCCGACCGCCTGGGGACCATCTTCATGGCCATGGCCGGCTACGATCCCCGGGAGGCGGTGGGCCTGTGGGAACGCATGGCCCGGGGCGAAAAGGGCGGCGGCGGAATGGAATTTCTCAGCACCCATCCCCTGCCCGCCACCCGCATCCGCGACCTGCAGAACAGCATGCCCGAGGCCATGGCCTACTACCAGCGGTATCATCCGGGCGGCCGTGGGGGGGAGTGGCGCCAATAGCCATGGGCCGTCTTGCCGAACAGGATTCGAGAATGCACGGCCAGATGGTCTGGCCTGGGTCATGTTCCGTGGAGGAAGCCTCCCGGCAGATGGCCATGGCTGGTGTGACCGAACGAGGGGCAATATCTACGCAGAAAAATGTCGTCGAATTCATCCTGGATCTTTCCGGCTATACCGTCGACCAACCCCTCTGTCAGTACCGCCTTCTCGAACCCTCCTTTGGACAAGGAGAGTTTCTCCACATCGCCGTTGAGCGGCTGTTGACCTGCCTTCCAAATCACGAAGGACGGCCCTCCGGCTCTCTCTACGAAAAATTGGCCCCTGCCATTCGGGCGGTGGAACTTCATCCGGACAGCATCGAGGAGACCCGCTCCAGGCTTCTGGGCCTGATGATTGAGAAAGGGATCAACCGTGGAGAGGCCGCACGGCTGATCGATTATAATGGACCCCAAAAACCGGACAGTGTGTTAAGCTCTGAACCACACCAAAACATGAGGAGTGGAAATGGGCAATGTTCGCAAGCAGTATACGGGGGCATTCAAGGCCAAGGTGGCGCTGGCGGCGATGC
>PEAP01000113.1 GCA_002753665.1 Magnetococcales bacterium DC0425bin3 | reverse complement strand
CCGCCGCCGCTCCGGCGCCAGACGGTTGCGGCGCCATTCGTGGCGTTGGGTCTCCAGCCAGTCGGCCAGCGCCGGCTGGCCGGGCCAGGTCGCGGGAAAGTCCCCGGCCCGGGGCAGGGAACGGGCCAGTTGGGCCAGCATGGCCTCCCAGCGGGTCTGTTCCGGATCCCAGTCGAACCCCAGGACGGTCAGCTCCGCCACCCGGGCCGGGGTCAGGCGGCCCCGCCGGTGCTGCAGGCGGGTGGCCGCGGCCCAGTCGGCCAGCCCAGGATCCTCGGGCCAGGCATCCGGCACGCTGCCATGGCCCTGGCCGGCGCGAAAACGTTCCAGGCAGCGCACCATGACCTGCCAATGGGCCTGTTCCAGATCCCACACGAACCCCAGGGCCGTCAGGCGCTCCCGGCGTTCCGGGGCCAGCCGACCCCGGAGCGCCAGCTTGCGCTGGGCCGAGGCCCACTGGGCCAGGTCGGCATCCTCGGCCCAATCCTCCGGGACCAGGCCATGGCCAGTGGCGCGGCGATAGGCCTCGAACCGTTGCAGGGCCTGCTCCCAGGCCCGGGCCTCGGGATCCCAGACCAGGCCGAGTTTTTCCAGCCGGCGTTGCCGTTCGGGAGCCAACCGGCCCTTGCGCCAGGCCTCGCGCTGGGCCTCGACCCACTGTCCCAGCCCCCCCTCGGCGTCCGGCGGGGGATCGGCCGCGCCCCGGCGGGCCACCCAGGCGGCCAAGGTCCCCAGGCCCTGATCCCAGGGAGTGGTGAGGTGATACACCAGGGTTTCGTTCAACCCCTGGCGCCGGCCCGGACTCATGAACAGCGGCCCGATGGCCCGCACCCGGGCCGTCAACAGCGTGTCGTCCCACGCCCCCCGGGCGCCCAGATCCATGCGCATGCGCCGCAGGCGGCGGGCCAGGCTGCGATCCCCATCCACCACCCCCTGGAGGGCCTCGCCCAGCATTTCCAGCACCCGCCACCAATGGCCCTGGTCGTCGGGCGGCGGCAGGGGCAGCACCAGCCAGGGGGGATTCTCCCCCGGCGTCTCCCGCAGCCGGCCCCACAGGGCGACCATGGTCTCCCAGTCGCCCTTGTCCCCGGCCGGCTCGAAGAACACCAGATCCGCAGGCGGCAGGGGGCCGTCGTGGAGCAGGCAGCGGGCGTTGGCCAGCAGGGCCGGACCGGGAGCCTGCTGGTAGTCCTCCCGCAGACGCGCCCGTTGGGCGGGAGACTGGGTGCCGGACAGGGCGAAACAGGACAGGCCGGGGTCCCGATTGCTCAGCGCCAGATGCATGGCGGCCTCGGGGTCGGGCAGAAAGGCCAGCAGGCGCCGCGCCCGGGTGGCGGCCATGGCGCGGCGCAGGGGCGGCCACAGGGCGCCCGGTTCCCCCGCCCCGGACAGCAGGATGGGAACGCTCCCCGGTTCGGTGGCATCGGGCAGGACCGTCCGTGCGGTCTGAAACAGCACCGTCGCCTCGCCCTGGGCATCGCGTTTGCGGCCTTCCAGGCGACGCAGCGCGGGGGTGAGGACCACCCCGGCCCGGGCCAGGGGGCCGGGCGTCGGGGGCAGCTTACGCCCCAGGGGGCCGTCGTCCAGGATCAGCAGATCCGCCGGCGGCAGGCCGGTCAGGGCCTGGGCCAGCCAATCGAGGGTGCCGGGGGTGACCAGAATGACCCGGGCCCCGAAATAGCGCCAGTTCCAGAACCGGCGCACGGCGTCCGGGTCCACGGTGAGCAAAAAATCCCGCTGGGTGGCCCGGGTGCCGGGCAGGTCGTGGCGCCGGGCCGGGGGGGCATCGCGGCTGACGGCCAGGGTGGCCAGTCCGGTCCCCGGGGCGGCCTCCCGCCAGGCCCGCAGCAGCTCGGCCAGACGGGCGGCATGGGGCACCACCAGGATCGCCGTCCTGCCGCCGTCCAGGGTCAGCAGATGGCGCAGAAACGCCGCCCGACCGCTGCCCCCGGGCAGCAAGACCGGGAGCATCTCCCCGTCCCGCAGGGCCGCCCGGGTGTCGCGGGCCAGGTGGTCGATCCAGGGCGGCGGCGGGGGCGGCACATGGCCCGGCAGCCCACCGCCCTGCACCCAGCGCCGCAGATCGGCGAAGGGCGCAGGGCGCCAGTGGTCCAGGTCGTGGGCGCCGATGGCCATGAAGTCGCCATGGGCATCCAGCCCCGCCGGCAGGTCGGTGGCGTTGCTGATCAGCAGCCGGTTGCGGAACGGCCCCGGCGGCCGGGAGAAGAACAACAGTTCGTCCTTCTTCAGGGGCCGGCGTGCTTCGAGAAACAGCGCCCGATAGGCCAGCAGATCCCCCCAGGAGGCCTGCAGGACGCCATCGGGACGGGGATCATCCAGGTCCGCCGGGCGGCCGGGGCGGATCTCCCGGATGGACAGCAAGCCGCTGACCGCCAGAAATCCTTCCACAAACAGCTCGAAGGCCGCCCGCCGGTTGTCGGGGTCCGGCAGGGCGGCGATGCGTTCCTCCAGTTGGGTGAAGGAGCGGATGTCCTGGAACAGCCCGTTCTGCTGAAAAAAACGCGCCCGGGGATGGCGGGGAGTCTGGACCATGGACCTTCAACGGGGGGTGCTGTCGGGCAGACCGCCGTCCACCGGCAGGGTGGCGCCGGTGGTGGGGGTCTGGCGGGTGGCGAAGAACAGCACCGCCCGGCCCACATGTTCCGCCGTGATGCGGGCCTGGAGCAGGTTGCGCTTGCGGTAGTATTCCTCCAGACCGGCCTCGTCCAGGCCCCGGGCCTTCATGCGGTCCGGCCCCACCGCCTGCCAGAGGCCGGAACGGGTGGCGCCGTCGGAGAACACCGCGTCCGGGCTCACCATGTTGACCCGCACCCCCAGGGGGGCGAACTCCTGCACCGCGATGCGAGCCAGCTGGTGGGAGGCCGCCTTGGTGGCGCTGTAGGCCCCGAAGCTGGCCCCGGGGGCGAAGACGTTCTTGGTGGAAATGAGAACGATGTCGCCGCCGGTGTTCTGGGCTTTCATATGCCGCCCGGCCTCCCCCAGCAGCAGCAGTGTCCCTTCCACGTTGACCCGCTCCAGACGCTGAAAGTCCGCCAGGGCCAGGTCGGTGAGGGCCGCCACATGGGCCAGGCCGGCATTGATCACCACCAGATCCACCCCGCCCCAACGCTCCGCCACTCGGCCGAAGGCGCACTGCACCTGGAGCGGATCGGTGACATCCAGGGTCACCCCCAGCACCCGGGCGCCGAAGTCCGCCGCCAGACGGGTCACCAGGCCATCCAGGGCTGGGCCGGCCAGGTCGGTGGCGGCCACATGGCAGCCGTTGTCCAGCAGCACCCGGCAGATGCCGGAGCCGATGGCCCCCGCCGCGCCGGTCACCAAGGCCACGGTGCGGGCCAGGGGCGGCTCCGGCCGCACGTCCAGCTTGGCCAATTGCAGGGGATAGTATTCCATGGCGAACAGGGCGGATTCGTCCAGCCCGCGGTAGACCCCGCCCGATTCCGCCACCTGGCGTTTGACCGCGAGGGTCTGGGCGGTGATGTCGGCCGCCACTCCGGCAGCAGCCCCATCGTCCCCCACGCAGACCGCGCCCAGGCCGGGCATCAGGATCACCCGGGGCAGTTCATCGAAGGCGTCCACCTCCGCCCCGGCCCGGTGCCGATGGCGGGACCAATAGTCCCGATAGGCCTGACCATAGGCAGCCAGATCCTCCGCGAACCGCTCCGGGTCCGCGCACCACAGGGGCAGATTCTTGGTGCGGATCAGGTGATCGGTGGTCAGGGGGGGGGGTCACCAGCAGCTCCCGGGCGCCCGAACGATCCAGCAGCTCCAGGATCTCCAGGGTGACCAAGTGCTGCAGGATCACCCGGCGCCGGGGCCGGTCGGGACTGCCCGAAGGCAGGGCCAGCAGCCCCCGCAGCCGCGGGGCCAGCTCCCGGAAGCGGGACCGGACCGCCGCCGGATCCCGGTCAACAGCCGCAGCCGGGGACGCTCCCTTGCGACGCAACCAGGCTTCGGCACGACCGACCAGCTCGATGTGCCGGTCGTAACTGGCCCGGGCGCTGTCCCCCCAGGTGATCAGGCCATGGTGTCCCAGCACCACCCCCTGCAGGTCGGGAGTGCCGGCCACCACGTCGGCCACCGCCCGGGCCAGTTCGAACCCGGGATGGACATAGTCCAGCAGGGCCACCGTGCCGCCCAGGGCCTCGGCCACCGCCACGGCGCCCTGGTCCCGGTTGGTCAGGGCCAGGATGGCGTCGGCGTGGGTATGGTCGATGTAGGGCGCGGGCAGGAAGGCATGCAGCAGGGCCTCGATGGAAGGATTGGGGGCGGTGGTGTCCAGCAACTGCCGGCGCAGGGCATTGACCATGGCGGCATCGGCGAGGCGTGTCAGTGTGCGCAGGCGACGCAGTGGCTCCAGCTCCAGGGCCACATGGCCGGCCGGGTCGATGGTGGCCAGGTTCAGGCCCGAGCCCTTGACGCAGACCACCGCCACCGACCGGCCGGACAGATCGGGCCGTTCCAGCTTGACGGACGTATTGCCGCCGCCATGCAGCACCAGTCGGGGATCCTGCCCCAACAGGCGGCTGCTGTAGGTGCGCAGGGCCAGGGCCTCGCCCCAGCGGGGGGCCAATTCCCGGACGCAGTCCCGGGCGGCCTGGTCGGACCAGCGATTGTCCATCGGACCATCCTTTGTCAGTCGAAGGGTCCGACGCGGCATGGCCATGCCGCGTCGGACTCCGGTGCCGGCGCACAGCGGAACCCCGGACCGCAGCGCTGCCCGGAGGGCGGGGCTACCGTCCGGCCTGGGCGGCGCGGTAGAAGTCGAAGGCTTCCGCGGGTTGCATGCCTTCGTGGACCACCTTGCGCACCGCCTGGATCATGGGGATGGGGGCTGCGGCCTGGAAGATGTTGCGGCCCATGTCCACGCCCGCCGCACCCTCCTGGATGGCGCGGTAGGCCATGGTGAGGGCGTCGAACTCGGGAATCTTCTTGCCGCCGGCGATGACGATGGGCACCGGGCAGGCGGCGGCGACGGTTTCGAAGCCCTGGTCCACATAGTAGGTCTTGACGTAGGCCGCGCCCAGTTCGGCGCAGATGCGGGTGGCCAGGCGCATGTACTGGGCATCCCGGGTCAATTCCTTGCCCACGGCGGTCACGCCCAGCACCGGCATGCCGAAGCGGTTGCCGGCGTCCACCAGCCGGGTCATGTTGTGGACCGACCGGGTTTCGAACTGGCCACCGATGAAGACCTGCACCGCCACCGCCGAAACGTTGAGGCGCAGGGCGTCTTCCATGCCGACGGCGATTTCCTCGTCGGACAGTTCCTTGAGGATGCTGGGCCCGCCGCTGGCCCGCAGCACCACGCCCTTGTTGAAGGTGCTGGGCATGGTGGAGCGCAGGATGCCCCGGGTACACATGAGGGTGTCGGCATGATCCAGCAGCGGGACGATATCGATATCCATCCGTTCCAGACCGGTGGTGGGACCCATGAAATAACCATGATCCACCGCCAGCATCACGGTATGGCCGGACCGCCGGTCGAAGATGTTGGCCAACCGGTTCTGCATGCCCCAATCCAGGGCGCCGCACCCCTTGAGGGGAAAGGGCTGGGAGCGGACCGGTTTGTCCAGGTGGTAGTTGTGGCTGTCCTTGATGCCGTCGAGATCGGCCATGGGTCTCTCCTCGCTGCGATTGACACGGAACCCCCGGAGGGTCGGCTTTCCGGAAACTGCTGACCTGCCAGGATACCCTCAATGCGGTTGCGACAAACAGGAAATATTCTTGCGCCGCTGCTTCCCCTTGGAACCATGAAAAAAGGGCCGCCCCAACCCGCGGGCGGCCCCAGGAACCAAATCATCCCCCGGCTCCGGAGAACCGGGGAAGTCGGTAGATCCCTACTTGGCGAAGTTCACCTCCACCCGCCGATTTTCGGCCCGACCTTCCGGAGTGGCATTGGGCGCCACCGGCACCGAGTAGCCATAGCCCTTGGAGCTCAGGTTCTTCGCGGACAGGCCCTTGTCCACCAGCGCCTTGCGCACGGCTTCGGCCCGCTTCTGGGAGAGTTTCAGGTTGTAGGCCGCGCTGCCCACGGTGTCGGTGTGACCCTGGATCTCGATCTTCATGTCCGGGTAGTCCTTCAAAATCCCCACCACGCCGTCCAGCACCTTGCCGGCGCCGGGCTGCTTCAGGGTGGCGCTGTCGGTGTCGAAATTAAGACCCTTCACCACCCAACAGCCGGCGGCGGTCACGGTGGCGCCCTTGGGGGTGTCGGGGCACTTGTCGAGGGTGTCGGTCACCTTGTCCCCGTCCTGATCCCGATCCTTGGGGCAGCCCACGGCATCGACCGGGGTGCCGTGGGGGGTGTTGGGGCATTGGTCATGGTCATCGATCACCCCATCCCCATCGCTGTCCAGGGGACAACCGCTGGCGTTCACCTTCTGGCCCTTGGGCGTGTCGGAGCACAGATCCTTGTCGTTGAGGACACCGTCACCGTCGCTGTCGGGGATCACCGGGCAGCCCTTGGCGTCCACCACCACCCCTTTGGGGGTTCCGGGGCATTGATCCAGATCGTCGGTCACCCCGTCGCCGTCGGTGTCCCCATACACACCGCGGCCGAAGTGATACTGGGTGCCGAAATTGGCCAGGGGATTATTGCCGGAGTGGGGATGCCACTGGTACCACCCCATGTACAGGCGCGGTGCATCGGCCTGGGCCGGGGCCACGCCCATCCCCAGACAGAACACTCCCAGGCCAACCAGAGCAGATTTCCAGACAGTTTTCATCAGGTATGTCTCCCAAATCATGGCTGCATGAACAGTCGAACTTCTTTCCCCCCCCTCCCACCGAAAACGGCCGAGCAATCGACCTTCACGGCAATCAAGGGGTTGAACTATTGCAGGGAAGCAGCCCCCGGTCAATGGGTTCCAGAATTGACCGGAATCAATTCCCGCACCGCCACCCGTGCCCCGCCCCGTTCCCGGGCCAACCGCACCAGATGGGGATGGTGGGTGAAAAACAACACCTGGGTATGGGAGCCCAGCTCCAGCAGCGCCTCCAGGGCGGCGCCGGCGCGCCGGTCGTCGAAATGCACCAGCAGGTCATCGGCGATGAACGGCAGCGGCCGGGCCCGGGCCGCGTAATCCTCCACCGCCGCCAACCGCAAGGCCAGGAACAGTTGATCCTGGGTGCCGTCGCTCAGCCCTGCCACGGCGCAGGTGGAGCCATCGGCCCGCAGGCCCCGCAGCTCGGGATGGGCCTCGCCCAGGTAATCCAGGTGAAAGCCGGTGAAGGCCCCGCCGGTGAGCGTGGCGAACAAGGCCCCGGCCCGTTCCAGCAGGGGGCTCTGGTGGCTGTCCCGGTACACCTCGATGGCCCGCCGCAGCAGACGGGTGGCGCAATGACCCACCATCCAGGCCCGCCCGGCCCGCTCCACCCCGGCCAGGGCCACGGCCCGCTCCTGACGGGCGCCGGCGGCACCCCGGCCGCTCTCCAATTCGCGGCGGGTGGTCTCCAGCTCGGCCAGGGCGCCGCCCAGGGCATCGCTGCGCTCCACCAGCTCCCGGTAGCGGTTCTCCAGCCCGGCGGCCTCCCGCTCCACCGCCTCGGGATCCGCCTGGGCCGCCTCGGCCAGGGCCGCCTCCAGCCCCAGACCACCGGCATTGCCGAGAATGAGCTGCAACAGGCCCCGGCGCTGTTGGTCCAGGTCCTCCCGGCGCCGGGACCGGACGATGGCGGCCGGCAGATCCTCCAGGCCGGTGCAACCGGCCTCCCGGCGGATGCGCTCCAGGGTCTCCCGGGCCAGGTCGGCTTCCCGTCGGGCCGTCTCCCCCTGCTCCAGGGCGCTCTGCAGCCGCTGCTCCAGGGCGGCGCGCTCCCGGGCATTCTTCAGGCTGTCCTCCAACAGATTCTGGAGATCCCGGGCCGCCGCCAGAGAATCCCCCGGCAGGGGAATCCCACCCTGGAGACGGTTCCACCAGAAGGCCACAGTCTGGGCGAAGATGGCCTCTTCCCGTTGTCGATCCGCAAGGTCGTTGGCCAGCCGGGCGGCCTGATCAGCCTCCTGATCCAGTTCCGCCCACAGCCGCACCGCTTCCTGGGCGGCGGCCACCGCGGCCTCCCCGGTCAGCCCCAGTCCGGCCATGAGGGGACGCCAGTCCTTCCGCCACTGCTCCAGCGCCGCCTGCCCCTGGAGCAGCCGCCGCCGCTCCTGTTCCAGCACCTGCACCTGGCGTTCCCGCTCGTCTTCCAACCGGCGCCGCTGGACGGCTACCGCCTGCCAGTGGGTCAACCGCTCCCGGGCGCGGAGGACCAGGGCATTGCAGCCCAGAAGACCGTCCAGCGCCGTGACTCCGATCGATCCCAGGGCCGCCCCCAGGTCGCGGCGCGCGTCCTCCAGCCGCTGCCGGGCCGCCGCCGCTGCCTCCCGGGCCGCCACCAGACCTTCGGCCCGTTCCAGCACCCCCGCCCGCCGCTCCAGCCAGCCCCGCATCTCCCGGGGCGACCCGGGCACCACCCGGGACGGCAACCAGAGGTCCCGCCAGGCCGCTTCCTGGCGGGCGAGTTCCCCGGCCGCGGATTCCCCGCCCCGCCCCCGGGCCGCCCCCCCCCGCCGGGCGGCCTCCAGCTCCCAGGTCAATCGGCCATGCTCCACCAGCCGCTCCGTCTCCCGCTCCCGACTGTCCGCCAGCCGATCCGCCTCCAGCACCGCCGCCTGGTATTCCTCCGGCAGACCCGGGCGTCCCTTCCCCTCCCCCCGGCAGACGACCAGGACTTCTCGCCACAATCGGTCCCGCTGCGCCCGAATCTCCGTCAGCGCCTCCCGGGTCGGCAGGGGTCCTTGACGGGTCAGACCGGCCAGCCGAGTGGCCAGCGCCTCCGCCATCGCCCGTGCCTCCGCCAGGCGTTCCCGCCCTCGCTCCACCCCCTGCCGGAGCCGCTCCAGATCCTGGTCGAAGCCCTCCACCACCGCCGCCCCGGGCACCGGGGCCCCGGCCAGGGAGTCGGCTCCCTCCGTCCAACGTCCCAGAGCGGACAGCCCCTGGGCCAGCCGCTGCCGGGCGGCCTCCTGAGTTCGCTCCGCCCGGCCCAGGTCCGCTTCCGGATCCCCCAGGCGGGTCACCCGTTCCAACACCAGCTCCAGGACGGCCACATCCGGGATCGGCGGCAGACGGTCCAGGAAGTCGGTCACCCGGGCCAGCACCTGCTCGGCCTCGGCCACCCGCTCCCGGGTACCCGTCAGGCCCTCCTCCAGGGCGACCCGCCGGGTGATCGCCTCCCGCACCTCGGCCAGCAGGGGGGGACGGGGACGGTGATCCAACCGCTCCCGGGCCGACCCGTCAAGCCCCAGACCGGCCACCCGCTGCTCCTGGGCCAGACGCACCTGGGCCAGACGCCCCTCCAGAACGGGAATCTCCTGCCGGGCCCGCAGGATCCCACCCCGTTCCTCCCACAGGCGGCCCAGGGGCTCCCGG
>PEAP01000112.1 GCA_002753665.1 Magnetococcales bacterium DC0425bin3 | reverse complement strand
GAAATCAGGATCGCCAGGGACCAGGCCAGGCCTTGGTAGAGCGTGCCGCTGGTCAGCAGGCCGGCCAGGGCCGTCAGGGGATCGATCTCCAGGAACAGGCCGGTCTCGTAGCCGCGCAGACGGCGAAAATCGGTGATCGCCAGCAGCACCAGAAACAGCGTGAAGAAGAACACCGCGTAGTAACGCCGGAGGATCTGCAGGCTGAACCCGGGCATGGCTCACCCCACCTGGCGCTCGTGGACCCGCAGACTGCGCCAGTCCACCACCCCCAACCCACGACCGGCGGCCAGGGTCAGCCAGGGCACCGCCTCCGGGGTCAGGTCCAGCAGGCCCAGGGACCAGGCGTCGATGGCCACTTCGTCCAGACCGGCGATCAGGGTATTCTCCCGGCTCACGTCGGCCAGGCTGCCGCCGGTGGGGCCGTTGCGCTTGAGGACCCGGGTGGCGTCCATCACCGTCAGGGTGGGACGCACCGCCGCCGCCAGCTCGACGATGGAGGTATTGATGTCCTGGTGCAGCCGGTTGCGGGTGCCGCCGATCACCCCGTACCAGTTCTTCATGGCCAGGGTGGCGCCGCTCAGGCTGTGATGTTTGACGATGGGCAGGTTGATCAGCTTGTCGGCCTCGTGGAAAAACCGCGCCACCGGCCAGTGCCGCAGCAGGCTCCCCCCCATGTCGGTAATGACGAAATCCTCCCGGCCCGGAATGCGCACCCGGGCCCCCCCCGCCTCCGCCACCGCCTGGATGCCGGAGCGGAAGAAACAGCGGTAGGGGTCGTTGAGGGACACATCGCTGACCCACACCTCCGCCGCACCGGCCTCCCGGCACAGTTTGATCATGGCTGCCACCAGCTCCGGCCCGGTATTGGCGGCCTGCTCCGGCTGCCGGTCCCAGCCGACGTTGGGCTTCAGCAGCACCTTGTCGCCCCGGGCGATGAAGCGCTCCATGCCCCCCAAGCCGGCCAGCGCCTCCCGGGCCATGGGCTCCACGTCGGTGCCCCGCACCACCGCCAACCGGGCATGCAGGTCGGATGGCGTCACCCGGTAGTCCCGCCAGCGGTGGATCACCTCCGGCTTGTGGCGTACCGGCTGATCGCTGTAGGCCAGCCAGCCCCCCACCCCCAGCGCCGCGGCGATGCCGCCGGTGACCGCCACCTGGCCCACGAATTGGCGCCGGGTCAGCAGTGGCGCCACCCGTTTCAGGTCGGATTTCTTCCTGGATCGGGCGCTAGTCATGGCCGGTCACCGCCCTGCGCAGTTGGGCCAGGCGTTCGGCGGACAAGGATCCGAACGCCCCCAGGGCGCGGGTCGGCCCCAGCCACAGCGCCCAATCCCCCTCGTAGGGATCCTGGATGCGATAGTCCCGGAATTCTCCCACCGTCTCGACCCGATACTGGAACCCTTCCCCGGCCAGGAACGCCTCCAGCCGCTCCCGCAGGGGCGCCAGTTCGGCGGCGGTGCCGGTGGGGGCGAACAGGGTGATGTCGGATTCCGCTCCGCCCAGACGCCGTTCCAGGACATTGTTCAGGAAGGCCAGGCCCCGGTAGCCCTCCTTGACGAAGCGGATGCCCGTCACCGTCAGTCCCAGATCCGGAAACTCCGGCAATCCGTTCGCCCCCGGCCCGGGGGCCGGCATCGAGCCGGCCAGGGAGCGGGCCACCTCCTCCAGGGCCAGATCGGGCTCGAAGGCCGCCAGCCGCACATAATAAGGACCGCTGATGAATGCCAGGGTGCGATCCTGCCGAAATCCCATGGCGCCCACCGCCACCGCCTCGGCCCCGGCGGCGGCCTCCTCCATCAAGACCCCGAAGGCGTGCAGGGGCTGGCCCAGATCGTACAGATCCACCGTCAGGACCGGCTGCGCTGCGCCGGTGCGGGCGTAGTCGCCCACCGCCAATCCCTGGAATCCGGCGCCAATGAAGAACTCGGCATGGCCGTTGATGTATTCGTAGAGGGTATTCCGGTCGTAGGAGCGCACCGCTCCCAGCCGTTCCAGCGGCCCGAGTCCAGGGGGCAGCAGGGCCGCCCCGGCCGCGGCGGCCGGACGACGGAAATCCAGCAGACCCGGGTCGTAGTCCTGCCCCTCCTGCCACAGCACCCCCGCCAGCAACAGGGGCAGGATCAACAACAGGATTCCGACCCACCCGGGCGGGGTGGCAACCACCGGTGGCGACCGGGATGCCATGGCCGGACCATCCGCGGCTCAGGCCGGGGCCTGAAAGGAGAGATGACGGTGGGCGTCCTGGAGCAGCGCCCGCACATCCAGACCGTAGGAACAGCCCGCGCTGCAGGCAGCCGTGCCACAGTCGGCGCAGAGAGCGGCGTTGTCGCGCACCATGGCATAGGTGCGCATGGCGGTCTTCTCGTCTCCGTAGTCCTTGAAATACATCCGGTAACGGAGGATGGCGGCGACGGGGATGCCCTGGTCGCAACCGGATTCGCAGTCGCCGCAGCCGGTGCGGCAGTAGTCGGCTCCGTGGAGGGCGGCGTAGCGGTTCAGGATCCGCTGATCGCTGGCGGCAAAGGCTTCCCCCGAAGCCTGCACGAACAGCTTCAGTTCTTCGGTGGTACGGATGGTCACCACCAGGCCGGCCACTTCGGGATGCTTCAGCACCCACTTGAAGGCGGCATGTTCGAACACCCCGCCGAGGTCGGCGCCGCTGTCCTTGGCCCCGGCCAGGGTCTTCATGGCCACCACCCCCACCCCCTTGGCCTGGGCCGCCTTGAGGACCTCCGGCACCTTGGGGAATTTCATGAAATTGAAGGCCGGCATGATGAGGTCGAAATGGCCCGAGTTCACCGCCTCCAACAGCAGTTGCTCCATGTTGTGGGGGCCATGGCTGGAGGTGGCCAGGAAACGCACCTTGCCGTCCTGTTTCAACTGCTGGAAGGCGGCGAGCATGGCGTCGTCCAGCAGGCGTTGGCGTTCGGCCTCGAAATCCGGTTTTTCGCCGATGGCATGGACGAACACCACATCCAGATGATCGGTGCCCAGGCGTTTCAGACTCGCCTCCACGGCGGCGATGTAGGCATCCTTGGCGCTGCCCAGGGGCAGATGACCGGGATAGGGTTCGTGGGAACAGAACTTGGAGGCGATGAAAATCTTGTCCCGCGCGCGGAAGCGCTTGAGGGCCTCGCCGATGTAGTCCTCGCTGGGGCCGTAGTCCGGGGCGGTGTCGAAATAGTTGATGCCCGCGTCGATGGCCCGCAGCACCATGGAGGCGGAGGGCAGCTTGCCGGCGCCGAAACTGATATCGCTCATGCGAAAGCCGGTGCGACCCAGGGGCCGGAAGCCGCGGATGACCGCCTTGTCCGCCGCCACCGCCTCCGGAACCTCTACCCCGCCCAGGGCCGCCGCCGAGGCCGCCACCACGGATGTCTTGATGAAATCGCGCCGTTTCATGTCTCACCCTCCGAGGAACCGTGAACACCCGACCCGCCTTCCGGAATCCAGGGTCGGTCAGCAGTATAATCCCTTGCCCGGTGCGGAGCAATCAGGCCGAACCGCACGGCACGGCTTTCTGATCGCCCACCACGCAGAGCAGGGGCCGTCCGTGGTTACCGTGGAAGCATCGAAGCTTGTCCTGTACACAGCGCTGTCCGATAGTGTAACATGGGACTGTTAGACTATAAGTTTTTCAACGTTTGGATCGGTATCACCTCATGAAACCAAGACGGACCACATTCAATCCGAAAAGAAAACTCCGTTCAAGCAAAGACACGGAGAACGAAAGATTGTACCTTGCGACACTGGCCGAACGGGTCAGATACGGTGGCAATCCCGAACATAAACGCAACCCCGGTGATTTTGGCCTGGATCCGCCCAGCAATCCAAGACTGGACAAACCATTGTGTGACTCTGTCGACATTGTTTCCCTGCGCGCCGCGATGGAGCTTCTGCGCGAAGGTGTTCGCCGCGGGCTGATCAGTGACCGTGAACTTGGAGAATGGCCGAAAAATATTTGGGCAGTGAGCGACGACGGAATTCCCCTCGAAGCACAAATCGAAAACGCCGGGCAAGGCACATATCACGGTTATCCCATGCCCAACACCGACCCGTTCCGGGACAAGATCCTGGAACGCTGGCAACGATCATGAGCGACTCCTTCGTCATCGACCCGCAGTGGGAGCCCAGCCGGCACGGCCCGGAAGAAATCCGTCAGACCACCGCCCTGCTGCACATCACCGTCAATGGTCAGCCGGTGACCCGGGTCTTCAACGACTGGACCCAATCGGTCCATGAATCGGTGCGCGTGTCCACCTACCCCTTGGCCCTGTGGCTGGCCTCCTCCTGGTGGCGCCTGCTCTGGGAACCCATGCCTGCGGTCGGCAAACCCGACAGCGATTGGCGCATGGCCCATGAGGTGGGCGGCGCGGGTCATGGATATCTCTGGCCACCGCTGCGCATGGAATCCGATGGCAACCGGGTCAGAATTCAATGCACCCCCTCTCCGGCGAATACCAGCGAGCCCATCCAATACCTGACCAAATTGCATGAAACCATCCCCATCGCGATTTTTTCCACAACGATCGCCCATTTCGTCCAAACCGTCATCGCCAGACTGGACACCGTGGGAATCCGCGACAGCGCATTGCATGCGCTGTGGAATGAGGTGACCCATGAAAAGGCCGATCCCGAAGCCGCGGCCTGGCGAAAAAGGGAAGCCATGCTCGGCTTCGAACCCGACGCAGCGCCCCAGCAGGTCGCCGAGACCCTGCAGGATCTGACCATTACCGCCGGAGAGTCGGCGGTGGACGAGATTGCCGCCGCCTGTGCCAATACCGATGCCGGCCCGCTTCTGAACCGGATTCGCGCGGTGGCCGGAAGCGATCTGGCCATTCCTGGCTCACTGCTGCCGGTCCTGTCCCATATCGATCACAGTCCGGCACGAGACTTTCCTCCAGACACCGCCCCATGGGACCTCGGCCACGGCATGGCCCGGATGGCGCGTGAACGCCTCGGTTTGAATGCCGACCCCATCTCCAACCGCCGCCTGGGTGAACTCCTCGCTCTGACGGAGCAGGACCTGGCCGGATCGGTGGCGCCCATGGCGGAAGTCCCCATGGGGCTGGCGGTCAGGGCGGACAATGATGGCCAGGTGCGGTTCCTGTTCCGCCGGAAACATCCGGTCGGTCGGCGCTTCGAGGCCTCCCGGTGGCTGGCCGATGCGCTGCTGGCTCCAGCCAAAGATCGCTGGCTGCCCGCCACCGATGCCAAAACCGCCCGCCAGAAGATGCAGCGGGCCTTCGCCAGCGAGTTTCTGGCCCCCATCGGCATCCTGCAGGACCTTCTGGGCAATGACCCGACCAATGAAGAGCGTATCAAGGACACTGCGCGTCATTTCGGTGTTTCCTCAAGGATGATACACAGTCACTTGGCCAATCATGATCTGGTTCCATTTCAGAAGTAGTGACTTTGGATGGATGGAAATGAAACCCGCTTGGTGATTTTCACGGTAAGCAGAACTGTCGAAGACCGAAATCGCTGCCCCGGGGTGTTCAATCCGCACGGCACGGCTTTCTGATTCACACTCCAGTATCGTATCATGGGGGTTTTTGGAATCTGCCACGTCTGGATAAGGCTCCCATGCTGTCATTTCTCCTCGACCGTCCGCGCCGGGTCAAGCAGATCCTGCTGATGCTGTTCGACACCCTGGCCATCCTCCTGGGCCTGTGGGGCGCGTTCGCCATCCGCTATGAAGTCTGGGTGCCGGACGCCATGCTGGTGAGCTGGGCCAACCTGCCGCTGTCCCTGGCCATTTCCCTGCCGGTGTTCCATCGGCTGGGGCTCTATCGGCCGGTCATCCGCTATCTGGAATCCCAGGCGGTCTTCTCCATCCTCAAAGCCATCGTCCTGAGCGTGGGGTTGACGCTGATCGCCTCGGTCTCCCTGGGCATCTATCATTTTTCCCTGTCGGTCTGGGGCGTCAACTGTCTCATTCAGTTCTTCCTGGTGGGCGGCAGCCGCATGCTGGCCCGCCACATCCTCACCGAAGGGGGGCGCAAGAGGCGCTCCCGGGTGCCGGTGGCCATCTATGGCGCGGGCACCGCCGGGGTGCAGCTGGCCATGGCCCTGCGCCACAGCCCGGAGGTGCATCCGCTGTTCTTCGTGGACGACAAGCTGGAACTGCACAACCACGAAATCCTCGGCATGGGCGTCCATCCGCCCCAGGAGCTGCCCCGCCTCATCGAACGGTTCGGCGTGCAAAGGGTGTTGCTGGCCATCCCCTCCCTGAGCCGGGCCAGGCGTTCCCGCATTCTCCAGGATCTGGAAAAACTGTCGGCCCAGATCCTGGTGGCCCCCCCCCTGGAGGAAATCGCCAGCGGCCGGAAACGGCTGGAAGACGTGACCCAGGTCGGAGTGGACGATCTGCTGGGGCGCAATCCGGTGCCCCCCAACCAGATGCTGCTGGAAACCTGCATCCGCGACAAATGCGTCATGGTGACCGGGGCCGGCGGTTCCATCGGCTCCGAACTGTGCCGCAAGATCATCCAGCTCGGCCCCAGCAGCCTGGTGCTGGTGGACCGCAGCGAATTCGCCCTGTACCAGATCGATGGCGAGCTGCGCCGCATCCTGGCCGCCAACCGCATCTCCCTGGAACTGGTCCCGATCCTGGGCTCCACCGAACACGCCACCCGCATGCGCTCGGTGATCGACAGCTTCGGGGTCCAGACCATCTATCACGCGGCGGCCTACAAACATGTCCCCATCATCGAACGCAATCCCATCGAAGGGGTGCAGAACAACATCTTCGGCACCTGGCATCTGGCCCGCGCCGCCCTGGAGGAGCGGGTGGAAACCTTCGTGTTGGTCTCCACCGACAAGGCGGTGCGCCCCACCAACGTCATGGGCGCCACCAAGCGCTTCGGGGAGCTGATCATCCAGGCGCTGGCCCAGGAACATCCCGGGATCACCCGTTTCATCGCCGTCCGTTTCGGCAATGTGCTGGCCTCGTCGGGGTCGGTGGTGCCGCTGTTCCAGGAACAGATCCGCCGGGGTGGACCGGTCACCGTCACCGACCCCCGGGTGGAACGCTTCTTCATGACCATTCCAGAGGCGGCGGAACTGGTGATTCAGGCCGGTTCCATGGGCAGTGGCGGCGATGTGTTCGTCCTGAACATGGGCGATCCGATCCGCATCGACACCTTCGCCCGGCGCATGATCCATCTGGCGGGACTGACCGTCCGGGACGCCGACAATCCCAAAGGCGATATCGAAATCCTGTATACCGGCCTGCGGGAGGGCGAAAAGCTGTTCGAGGAACTGCTCTACGGCGACAACCTGCTGCCCACCGAACACGAAATGATCCTCCACGCCCGGGAGGACTCCCTGCCCCTGACCCGGTTGGAGGTCTATCTGGACCGGCTGGCCGCCGCATCGAAAGGCTTCGACTACCTGGGGATCCGGGATATCCTGCTGGAATCGGTACAGGGGTACCAACCCACCGGCGGCATCCAGGATTGGGTCTGGATTCGCAAGGCCCAGTAGATGATGGGGGAGGCCTCCCTCCACCCTCCACCCTCCACCGCTGCAAGTCGCAGAGCGACTTGCAGCGGTAACAAGGATGATGTTCATGGACAGGCAGAATCAGAATCCTCCTCCCGCGCCCCAGCCCTCCGTCCAACCCCTGGACTTCGAGACCGTGGCCCCCTTCGGCCCGGAGGACACCATCGCCGCACGGCTGGAACGTTGGGTGGATTGGGACCATTTGCTGAAGGGCATGCTCAAGTTCAGCTGGGTCATCATGCTGTGCCTGGTGGCCTTTTTTTTCATGACCCAAAAGAAGATCGAGGAAACCCCCCGCCTGTACCGGGCCGAAATCACCCTGATGGAGGTCAACAGCAATCAGGATCCCGAAGCCACCAGCATAGGCGGCATTTCCGGCCTGCTCAACAATCTCACGGGATCGTCGGCCGTCTCCATGGCCAAGGGCGCGCAGAACGCCGCCCTCATCAGCCTCAATTCCCGTTCCTTCATGGTCCCCATCATCGAGGAGGAAAACCTGCTGCCACTGCTGTTCCCCAGCCATTGGGATCCTGAAAAGGGCACCTGGAAGAACCCCGATTCCGACAAGATTCCCACCCTGCTGGACGGGTTCGAACAGTTGCGGCGCGTGGTCAAGCTGGTGCCGCCCAACCCGACCAGCGGCGGGCCGACCGTGACCTACCTGCGGGTTGAATGGCCCGACCGCCATCTGGCGGCCCAGTGGGCCAACATGATCGTACAAAAATTGAACGAGAAACTGCGCGCTGCGGCCATCCAGGACTCCCGGGCCCGCATCGATTTCCTCACCGAGGAATTGAAGCACACCAGCTATGTGGAAATGCGCCAGGCGATCTCCAGTCTGTTCGAATCCGAGGTCAAGAAGGCCATGATGGCCCGTCTGCAGACCGAATTCGTCTACCGGGTGGTGGACAGCGCCATCCCCCCCCGCGAGAAGGAGTTCATCTGGCCCGACTACAACGAAATGATGTTGACAGGCCTCATCACCGGACTGCTGGTGGGGCTGGTGGCCAACCTGCTGGTATACTTCCTCCACCGCGGCATCACCAGACGGCTCAAGGCCCGGCAGACCGCGACCTGAAGGCCCGCACCACCAGCCACAATCCGATCAGGACAAAGGGGATGGACAGCATCTGCCCCATGGACAGGGGCAGCTCGTGGTCGATTCCCATGCGTTCCTTGAAGAACTCCAAGGCGAAACGGCCGCCGAAATAACCGACCCCGAAGCCGCCCATCAGCAGCCCGGGAGGTCGCCGTTCCCCGCCGGCCCAACGGTCCAGCAGCACCAGCATCCCCAGCAAGGCCAGGGTCATGGCCGCCTCGTAGAGCTGCACCGGGTGGCGGGCCAGATCGGACACGCCGTCGTAGCGGACAAAACAGACCCCCCAGGGACGATCGGTGCGGGTGCCGACGATTTCCGAATTCATCAGGTTGCCCAGCCGCACGCTGCTGGCCACCAGGGCCACCGCGAACACCATGCGGTCGCCCAGCTCCAGAAAACGGATGCCGCTGCAGCGGGCAAACAGCCAGGCGGCGGCCAGGATGCCCACCGTGGCGCCATGGCTGGACAGTCCAGTCAGGGGCCCATCCAGGGTAAACAGGGCGGTCGGATCCCGCCACAGGCGCTGCCCTTCGTAGAACAACCGATGCCCCAGCCAGGCCCCGATCAGCATGCCCAGCGCCATGCACCAGGCCAGGAACACCGGAGTCTTCTCCGGATATCCCGCCCGGCGAAACTGCCAGGCCAGCAGGGGAAACCCCAGCAGGATGCCGCCGCCGAACAGCAGGCCGTACCAGCGCAGGGTCATGAACCCCAGATCCAGCAGCGGCTCCGGATTCCAGATCATACAGCCCATGGGTCTTCTCCCGACGCACAGACCGCCGGCCCAGAACCGGCACGGTGGCGGTGATACCGTTCCGCCTGGAGACAGAAGGCGTCCAGCCGGGCATGGGCCAGCTGGGGCAACGGGGCGCCGTCGGTTTCCAGGGCCAGAAAGGGCAGCCGGTCTGGCCCCCCCAGGACCGGTTCCAGAATCGCCTGGCTGATGCGGTTGGGCAGGCAGCCGAAGGGACCCACGGCGATGAGGCCACAGACCCGGCCGCCGTCCTCGACCAGGGCCTGACCAGTGGTCAGCACCGCCTCCCCGGTCAGGGCCAAGGGCAGATGGGCGGTGCCCGCGGCCAGGATCGCCCGCAA
>PEAP01000111.1 GCA_002753665.1 Magnetococcales bacterium DC0425bin3 | reverse complement strand
CCCCCCCGGGCCGGGGGCCCCCTTCCGGGGGGGGGGGAATCGGGCAACCGAACCTGTCACAAGGGAAAAATGGGTCGCCCGGGGCGGGAGACGACCCGGCCGGCCAACTGGTACCGATCTTGCGCATTACCCGCCAAGCGTTGGTTTCCATGAACCCGAGCCGAAGCGAGTTCAAACCGCCATGACTTCTCCCCATGCCAGGCGCACGGCCATCAGGAATATGCAATTGGAAGAGAAACTCCGCGAAGGGATCGACCTGCAGCGCAAGGGACGGTTGGAGGAGGCCATCCGGGTGTTCCAGATCGTGGTGACGCTGAACCCGGAAAACGTTCATGCCCTGCACCTGCTGGGTCTGGCGGAAATGCACCGGGGCAATCGTCCCCAGGCCGCCGCCTGGCTGGAGCGGGTGCTGGCCCTGGAGCCGCAGAATCCCCTGCACCACCTCACCTATGCCGATCTGCTTTATGCCGACCGGCGCTGGAGCGAAGCCCTGGAGCGGTACATGACCGCCTTCCGGCTGGACCCCAAGCTGGTGGAGGCGCTGTGCGGCATGAGCCGGGTGACCCTGGAGACCAACCGGGCCGATCAGTCCCTGCACCTGCTGGCCCAGGCCCTGGCCATCGACGACAAGCATCCGGAAGTCCATCTGCTGATGGGGCGGGCCTACGAGGCCCGCGGTTTGAAATACCTGGCCCGGGTCCATCAGACCCTGGGGCGCTATTTCGCCGGGCATCCGGATCCGGAAGTGCCCCGGCGGACGGTCCAGGATCTCTATTACCTGGACCGGGAGCTGGCCCGGGCCACCGCGCGCAAGAATCTCCGGGTGCAGCAGACCGCGGCCATCAGCGCCCGGCAGATCTGCTATTATGACGGCGAGCCCTTTGCCGACGGTCCCGAGACCCTCATCAACGTGCCCCTGTCGAGCCTGCAGGATTATTTTCCCAATACCCGTCGGCGCAAGCCCACCAACATCCAGTTCGACCCCGCCGACCCGGAGCAGCGCCGGCGGGCCCGGGATGCGGCGGTGCGCCTGGATCTGGGGGAGGCCCGGCGCAACGCGCTGTTCAATGAGTTGATTCACCAGTGCCGCAAGCAGGTGCCGGTGTTCGAGGCGGACCAGCCCTTGCGGGTGTTCATGCCCGCCTCCCGCCTCACCACGGTGATGCAGTACGCCACCAAGAATCTGGCCCGAGCCATGGCCAAGCAGGGCTGCCAGGTGACAGTGGTCATCGAGCAGGACGATCTGGAGACCCTGGACGGACTGGACCTGTTGCGGGACCAGAACGCCATCAATCCCCATGTGGCCATCCAGATCAACCACCTGAACAATGGCTATTTTCACGAATCGGTCTTCAACATCACCTGGTGGCAGGATCCCATGCCCGAAATCACCCAGGGCAAGCCCTTGCCATGGCGGCCGCGGGACATCGCGCTGTCGCCCTACCGCAACCATGACGAATTCTTGCGCAAGACCGGTGTCAAGCGCCTGTATCGGCAGGATTTCTGCGTGGACCTGGACCGGTTCCGGAACCGGACCCCCTGGGAGGAGCGGACCAAGGCCATCTTCATCGGCAGCTCCCATGCCCATTTTCGCGCGGGGCTGGACCTGAACGAGGAAAAGGTGTGGAATTTCCTGAACGAGCGTTTCCTGGCCGGGGAGAACGTCAGCGACGCCACCTATCAGGAACTGTCGCGCCGCCACGGGGTGGATCTGCTGCAGATCTACGACTATCTGGCGCCGTCGGTGGTACGGGATACCGGCATCGAGTGGCTATGCCAGATGGCCCCGGAACTGGACCTGGAGGTGGAGATCTACGGCCGGTTCTGGGAGAAGAACCCCATCGTGGCGCCTTATTTCAAGGGCGAGCTGCCCTATGGTGAACCCCTGGTGGCCGCCTACAACCAGGCCCGCTACAGCTTTTCCCTGCTGCCCCATCAGGTCCGCACCCAGCGGCTGGTGGAGATGACCGCCTGTGGGTGCATACCGGTGGTCTACGACGACCGGGACAACGCCGAACCGCCCCACTGGGACGACCGCATCCTCTACTTCAAGACCAGGGAGCAGATGCGCACCTGCCTGACCCGGAAACCCCCGGCGGATCCCGTGGCAATCGCCTGGGAATGCAGCTACGACGCCCTGGCCCGCCAGATCCTGGACTGGATTCACCAGGACCTGGCGGCGGATCAGGGGGCCTGAGTCAGGGTCACCCGCCGGTTGCGGGCCTGGCCGTCCGGGGTGGCGTTGTCCGCTTCCGGCAGGCTCTCGCCATGCCAGGAGACATCGAAGCGGCCGGCGTCGCTGCCCTGACCGGTCAGATATTCCCGCACCGCCTGGGCCCGGGCCTGGGACAGCCGCTGATTGTCGACCTCGGATCCCTGATCATCGGTATGTCCTTCCAGTGCCAGGCGGACGGCCGGAGCCGCCGCCAGGGTCCGGGCCACGCCGTCCAGTGCGCCGCGGGCCACGGCGTCCAGGTGGCTCAGGCCGGTTTCGAACAGCACCGGAGGAACAGTCCAGCAACCTGTGGCGTTCACCGGCGCCTTTGGGGGGGTCTGGGGGCAGCGGTCGGCGCTGTCGGCCACGCCGTCGCCGTCGGCATCGGCCGGAGACTGGGGGCGGGCAGCGGCCTGGGTGGGGGATTTACGGCCACAGTCCGGGACCGGCAGCGGCGCACCGGCCAGGAGGGGTTCCAGGCCGGTGGCCAGATGCTTTTCCAGATCCATGCGGGTCATGGCCGGGGACAGCAGCGCCTCCAGGGCGGTGACCTGCACGCGATACTCCGCCGCCTCGGCGGCGGCGGGGGAGAGGTAAAGCCGGGCCATGGTCGCCCAGCGGTTGTTGGGCATGCGCATCTCCACCTCCACCAGCCCGGTCAGCCGGTTGCCCGAGGTCCGCACCTCATGGCGGCAGTCGAGCCCCATCAGCAGGGGGCCGGGACCGCCCAGGGCCGCGCGCCAGACATCCTGGTAGCGCCGGTCGGCCACGCTCACGGTGGTGCCCCACCAGTCGGCGGGGTTGGCCGGGTCCGGGCCGGACTGGCAGCCCGAGAGCAGCCACAGCGGCAGCAGCAGGACGACGACCCGTGGAAGGGGGAAGAAAAGGTTCATAAGACAGGGATTCCCAATGGCCCAGGGGTGGTAACGGCTGGAATTCGATCATGTGAAACAGATTAAATCCGATAATGAAGAAAAACAGCGGAAAAGCGCAAGGCGGCCCGAGGCGCTCCATCCCCGGGTCGGCCATGCAGACCTTGCCCCCTGTCGTTTTCACGTCAACCTCAACGGAGAAGGCACTCTATGGCACCGACCTCCACGTCGCGGGGATTGCTGGAGGAGGGGACCCGGACCATCACCGAGCGTAACCACCGGGAGCTTTCCACCATCGAAGGGAACCTGATCACCGCCTCCGGGGGGAAGGATGTCAATACCCTGCTGGTGACCAGTTGCACGCCCCGGGACGGCAAGACCACCGCGGCGGTGGGCATTGCCGTCACCATGGCGAAGATGCCCCACACCCGTGTTTTGTTGTTGGATGGCAACCTGCACAATCCCAGGCTCCACGAGCTGTTCAGCCTGTCCCGGGAGGACGGTTTCTCGGATTACATACTGTCCGGAGGCTCAATGGAGGGCATACTGTCCGGAGGCTCGATGGAGGGCGCCGATGTCGGGGGCACCATCCGGGAGACGGACTATCCCAATCTCTTCCTGATGACCGCCGGGCGGCGGGTGGACAATTCCCTGGAGGTGTTCCGGGATCCCAACTTCGCCAGCCGGTTTCAATGGCTCACCGGGCATTTCACCCATCTGGTGTTCGATGCCCCCTTCTACCTGGGTCCCTCGGACGCCTCCCTGGTGGCCAGGCTGTTCGACGGCATCCTGCTGGTGATTGCCTGCGAGCGGACCAAGCGGCCGGTGATCCAACTGGTCAAGGAGCGCATCGCCGGCGCTGGCGGTCACCTGCTGGGCGTGATCCTCAATCGCCGCCAATACTACATCCCGCCCTGGGCCTATCGGTTCATCTGAACTGGAACAAGAACATGAACAAGAAACTGGTTGCGATCCGGCTGCTGCTGCTGCTGGCTCCCTGGCTGGCGGTCGGCTGCACCTCCCAGGTGCGGCCCGATTTCCCGGAAGGCAAGGATCTGGTGGAACTGGATCTGCCTCCGGACCATCCGGGCGTTCCCAAACACTTCAAGACCTACCCGTTGGCGCCGGGTGACGAGCTGGACGTGTTGTTCCAGATCCGTACCTGGGATACCAATCAATCCTACCTGTTCACCCTGGACGACGTGGTGACCATCAAGTTCGTCCATGCTCCGGAGTTGAACGAAACCCAGCGGGTGCGGCCGGACGGTTCCATTTCCCTGCCCTATGTGGGCCAGGTCAAGGTGGCGGGTTTGACGGTGGAGGAGTTGGCCAAGCAGCTGCGCGAGTCCTATGCCAAGGTGCTGCGGGATCCGGAGCTGTTCGTGATCCCCTCTGAAATCCGCAACCAGATCAAGGAACTCAAAAACGACCTCAAGACCGCCTCCCGGGGTTTGAGCCGATTGGTGACCATTCGTCCCGACGGCTTCGTCACTTTTCCCCTGGTGGGGGACGTGTTCGTGGCGGGGCGCACCATCCCCGAGGTGGAGGATGAACTCAATCTCAAGTACGACAAATTTCTCAAGGGGCTGAATGTGGATCTCTTCCTCCAGCAGCAGGCCGGGTCGATGGTCTATGTGATGGGCGAGGTGACCAAGCCCGGCTCCTATCCCCTGCGCAAGCCCTCCACGGTGATGGAGGCCCTGGCCCTGGCCGGCAGCTATACCCCCGACGCCAAGCTGGACAGCATCGTGCTGATGCGGGCCAAGGATCGCAAGATCACCGCCCAGCGCATCGACCTTCAGGAGCTGACCGGCCTGCAGAGCGGTCTGGCCCTGTTGCAACCCGACGATATCATCCTGGTGCCCCGGACCCGGGTGTCCCATCTGGCCCAGGTGGTCCGCCAGTTCGCCGATGTCTTTCTCTTCAACGGGATCGGCATAGGATCCAACTGGCCCATCAGCAACGGCCCCATGATCGGTCCCCGGTAGGCCCGTGGAGCGGAAGCGCACAGGAGTGGACAACATGAGCGGCGAGAACTACAAACGCGAATTGGCCTTCGTGTTCTTTTCCCAGAAAGACTCCATCATCCGGGTGGCCCTGCTGTTCTTCGTCATCACCCTGCTGGTGGCCTTCCTGTGGCCCAAGACCTATCAGGCCGGCGGGTCCATTCTGGTCAAGGGCAAGAAGATCGAGAAGAATCCCGAGGCCCTGGAGGAGGCCCAGCTGCGTCCCCAGTCGGTGACCAAGCAGGACCTGTATTCCGAACTGGCCATCCTGACCTCCGACGAGGTCATGGAATTGACCCTGAAGCATCTGGAAACCAACGGACAGCAGGCCCTGTTGCGGACCCTGCATGACCGGCCGGAACGGCGGGTCAAGGTCCTGAAGGCCCGCCTGGATGCCCAGGTGGTGCCCACCTCCAACGTGATCGGCGTCACCCTGACCGGGCCTGACCCCAAGGCGACGGCGATCATTCTCCAGACGGTGATGGAGCGCTACATCGGTCACCGCACCAGCATCTACAATCCCGCCAACGTCACCACCTTCATCGCCGACCAGGTGACCCATTACCGGCAGGATCTGGACGGCAAGGACCGGGAGCTGGTGCGGCTCATCGAGACCGACGGCACCACCTCGCCGGCGTTGCAGATCGAGAACAACCTGGCCCTGCAGAAGGATCTGCAGAACCGCATTCACCTCATCCTGGAAGACATCACCGAGCGGCGTTCCCAGATTGCCCATCTGGAGGGCCTGCTGGCCAGCAGCCGGGTGCAGTTCTTCTCCTTCCTGGACAACCCGGGCATCCTGGCCCTGGGCACCCAGCTCCAGGGTCTGGTGGCCGAGCAGGGCACCCTGCTGCGCCGCTACCGGGAGGACAGCCCCGCGGTGCTGGCGGTGAGCGAACAGGTCGACAAGACCTTCGAGCGGCTGAAGGGGGAGGTGCAGGTCTATACCGACGATCTGAAGAACCGCCTGGGCATCCTGGAGGGCAAACTGGAGCAGTTGCGCAAACGGGTGGCCGAACTCGCCCAGGAAAACATCCGCCTCAAGAAGGGCGATCTGGCCATCCAGCGCCTGGAGCGGGACGCCTCCCTGACCCGTTTCTCTTATGAGACCTTCTTCAAGCGCAACGAGGAGTCCGGTCTCCAGGGACAGCGGGACGGCAACGGCTCCGGCAGCACGATTCCCGACAGCTATGTGTCCATTCTCATCAACGCCAATGCCGCGGAGACCCCGATCTTTCCCCAGCCCCTGGTCCTGGTGCCCTTTGGCCTGGTGGCGGGCGTTCTGCTGGGGGTGCTGGTGGGCTTTTTCTACGAATATTCCGACAATACCGTCAAACGGCCCGAGGACGTGGAGCGCCATGTCGGCGTGCCCCTGATCTTTTCCATCCCCGAACACCTGACCGTGGAGACCGACCCGGTCAAGAAGGGAACAAAGTTCGGTCTCGGTGGTGCGGGTGGGCGCCTGGCCCTGGCCGGGATGGTGGCCCTGATCCTGGTGTTCACCGCGACCACCACCTCCCTGGCCCTGGAACGCGGAGAAAAGGCCCGAAATTTGCTTAAGAACCTTCGCCAACAGGTTGGACTCCTGCTGCCCGCAATGACCGTTGACCCGGAGCCGGTGGCTGTGGCATCAACACCCGGTGTTCGCGGTGTGCCATCGACCAAGGGCCAGGGCGGGGGGGCTGCTCTGACCATTCCCCGGGAATATCTGCTGGAGACCCTGTACGGCCAGGATGAGCTGCTGTTGCGCCTGGATGGTTCGCTGAACGTGCAACGCACCCTCACCGCCCAGCGGCGTCCGACCCGGAAGCCGACCGGATCGCCCTGAAGAGCGCGCAGGAGATTCGACCCTTGGGGGGAAGGGGTGCCGACTCTTTCTCTCAAGGGTCTTTCTGTCAGGATATTCCGATAGGAAGGCCGGAATGGAGTGACATGGAAGGGACTTCTACCCACAAGGGCTTCTCCGATCAGTTTCTGCTGGGTGGTTATGCCAAGGAACGGTTTTCACCCGCCCGCCTGTTGGAGCATCTGCTGTCGCTGATCATTCTGTTGCTGGCCCTGCCGCTGTTCGTCATCCTGCCGATCCTGATCAAGCTCCATGACGGCGGGCCGGTGTTCTTCCGCAGCCTGCGCCTGGGCAAGAACAAGAAACCCTTCCACATGCTGAAGTTCCGCACTCTGGTGCCCGATGCCGAGCGGATCGTCGGCGGCCAGGTCCTCTCACCCACCCAGCGGCTGGAAACCCCCATCGGCAAGTTCATGCGCGACGTGCGGCTGGACGAGATTCCCCAGTTGATCAACGTACTGAAGGGCGAGATGGACTTTTTCGGTCCCCGCCCGGAGCGTCCGGCGGTCTACGAAGCCCAGTGCAAGAGCATTCCCGGGTACGAGAAACGCTTCGATGTCAAGCCGGGGGTCATGGGCTATGCCCAGCTCTTCACACCCCACGGCACCCCCAAGAAGCTGCGCTCCCTGGTGGACGGCATCTATGTGCGCAAGAAGCAGAAATTCCTCATCGACTTCATGCTGGGACTCTATGCCACGGTCCATCTGGCCAACATCTCGGTGCATCGGGCCCTCCAGCTGGTCTGGCGGCGGCTGATCCGCCTGGGCCGGGTGGGGCGGGCCATTGAGGTCCGCACCCTGGAACGGATGCGCCCCAAGGGGGTGACGCTCACCATCTGTCCCGCCGATGGCACCCGACCCTGCGCCTCGGCCACCTTCATGCTGGGGGATATCAACGAGGAGTACCTGATGGTCTACACCAGCCATGATCTGGAGGATGAGAACCTGATCATCCGGCTGGAAAAGCGCTTCTTCCACCTGCAGGGTTGGCGCAAGAAGTTCAAGGCGGCCCGCTGCCGGGGGTCGGTCTACAAGCGCCGAGCTTTCGCAAAGTCGCCGTTCAAGTTCGCCTTCGTGCTGCATTACGAGCCCGAGACGCCGCTCAACAGCTACATGATTCAGAAGTATTTCATCATGAAGAGCATCTTCTGACCGTCCGGGGGGCCGGGGGACCGCCATGCGCATACTGGTCATTCTGGTCTTCGGGGTGTCGGCGGCCCTGCTGGCCACGCCCCATTTCTACCTGGCCCCCCTGGTGCCCCTGGGGGTGCTGGGCTTCTTCCTCCTGCTGCGGCAACCGGAGTTCGGTTACCACGCCATCGTCTTCCTGATCCCCTTCGGGGCCTACCGCAAGCTGGGGGGCCTCAATCTGCCCTGGCTCATCGCCGGCGCCCTGGTTCTGATCCTCGCCCTGCGCCTGCTGCTGCGCGTCGGTCCGCCCCTGCGCCTCGCCAGCAATCTGTGGCTGCCGTTGGCCCTGTTGGGACTGGTCAGCATCGCCTCGGCCTATTTTTCGCCTTTTCCGGAAACCGCCCACGAGAACGTCTTCCTGCTGCTGGCGGCGGCGCTGTTCGTCCTGTTCGGACTGGCCTTCATCGACCGGCGGGGCTTCGAGGAGATCCTGCCCCGGGTGCTGATCTGGAGCATCACCCTGGGCTCCCTGCTGGCCGTGAGCGGCTTCTTCTTCCATATCGACCTGTTCGCCCCGCCCTCGGGGACCGAAGGCGACATCGTGCGCGGCAAGGGCGGCTCTCTGGATGCCAACAACATGTCCCTGATGATCCTGTTCGTGCTGCCCCTGCTGGTCCACCGCCTGCTGTGGCAGGGCCGTCCAGGGGGGCGGCTGCTCACGGTGGGTCTGATCCTGATCAACCTGACCGCCCTGCTCACCACCTATTCCCGCAGCGGGCTGCTGGTGGCCGGCTGGACCGTGCTGCTGCTGGTGGTGGAAAACCGCCAGCGCATCGACCTGCGTCGCGGGCTGTTCGGCCTGCTGGGATTGCTGATCCTGCCCCTGCTGGTGCTGCCCCTGATGCCGGAGTCCTTCTGGTCCCGCCATGCCAGCCTGGGCGAATGGGAGGATACCTCGCTGCAGCGGCGCACTTCCTATCTGTCGGCGGCCTGGGATGCCTTCCGGGAACATCCGGTCCTGGGCGTGGGGCCCGGGACCTTCCGCAAGTTCTACGCGGAGACCGAGCAGGCCCGGGCCCACGAGCGCACGGACAAATCCCTGGAACGTTACGCCCACAACACCTACCTGGAGTTCCTGGTGGGCACCGGGGTGCTGGGACTGGTCCTGTTTCTGTCCCTCCTGCTGCGAGCCTGGCGGAATTTCACCCTGGCGCGGGCGGAATTTCGGGAGCGGGGCGCGGAAAAGCTGGCCTCGCTGGCCGGCCATTACCGGGTCAGCCTGCTCTCCATCCTGACGTTTCTGGTGGTGTTCAGCGAGCCCTACCACAAATACCTGCTGGTGGCCCTGCCCCTGTCCCAGGTCGCCTTGTGGCTGGCGGAGCGCAAGATTCCGGATGCAGGGACGGAGGTGGTCCGCGGCGTGGCCGCCGGGCCGCCCCTGCCCGCCGGAGCCCATGTCGTCTGAACAGGTGGGGATTGGGGGTGGGCAAGTGATCTGGCTGAGCGGATTCCTGGTGGCCATCGGGGTGCTGGTGCCCGTTGCGGTGTTCGTCGGCTATCCCCTGGCCCTGCTGCTGGCCAGCCGGCTGCAGCGCGAGACGCCCGTTGCGGCAGCCACTTCGGGCCTGCTTCCCTCCGTGACCCTGGTGGTGTAGAAGGGGTCGAATATCTGGCTGAGTG
>PEAP01000010.1 GCA_002753665.1 Magnetococcales bacterium DC0425bin3 | reverse complement strand
TGGCCCTCTCCGTGGATTGTTTCTTGGCAGATCCAATCATGCCGGAAAGGGCTGCGGACGTCTTCATTCAAACCGGATGTCCGGTAAATCCGGCACGTTTCCGGGATTTTGCAATTTCCTCTTGGGTTGTATGATATGTCTGGGAATGTCTGGGAATGGGTGCAGGATTGGTACAATGACTTGTGGCGCCGGCGTACGAGACCATGTTCATGGAACGTGGGATACCGGTACACAAGGTTTATTCGCGGGTGAAGGCCAGACTGCCCGGCAATCGCCGGATGGAGATCGACCTGCTGGTGAGCAACGACACGGTGGTGGGGGGGGTGGAGGTGAAGAGCAACCTGAGGGCGGAAGATGTTCGGCAGCATGTAGATCGGCTGGGAACCTTCAAGGAGTTTTTTTCCGAGTTTGCCCAGAAGCGTCTCATGGGTGCGGTGGCCGGGATCGTGGTGGAAGAGGGCGTGGCCGAGTATGCCATGAAGCAGGGTTTGTTCGTGATCATGCAGTCCGGGGACAACGTCCGGCTGATCAACGAGCCCGCCTTCGCGCCGCGCATCTGGTAGGGGACTGGTGGAGGGGGTGTTGGCCGCCCTTGTTGATGGGATGGCTCCGGCGTAAACTATTTGGCCCCTTTGCATGAAGGATCCGAGCGTTCCGAGAGAAACCCATGGCTCCCCAAACCCTGTTCGACAAGATCTGGAATCCCCACGTCATCCGCACCGATGCCGACGGAACCAGTCTGCTGTACATCGACCGCCATCTGGTCCATGAAGTGACCAGCCCCCAGGCCTTCGACGGGCTGCGTCTGGCCCGCCGCCGGGTGCGGCATCCCGAGGCCACCTTCGCCGTGCCGGATCACAACGTGCCCACCCGGGACCTGGACCAGGGCATCCGCAACCCGGTGTCCCGGTTGCAGGTGGAGACTTTGGAAAAGAACTGCCGGGAGTTCGGCGTCCCCCTGTTCGGCCTGGGCGACATCCGCCAGGGGGTGATCCATGTCATGGCCCCGGAACAGGGCCTGACCCTGCCCGGCTGCACCGTGGTGTGCGGTGACTCCCACACCGCCACCCATGGCGCCTTCGGGGCGCTGGCCTTCGGCATCGGCACCTCCCAGGTGGAGCATGTCCTGGCCACCCAGACCCTGCTGCAGAAACGGCCCAAGGTCATGCGTATCACCGTGCAGGGGTCCCTGCCGGCGGGCTGTACCGCCAAGGATCTGGTACTCTCCATCATCGGGCGCATCGGCACCGCCGGGGGCACCGGGTATGCCATCGAGTTTGCCGGCGCGGCGGTGGCCGGGCTCTCCATGGAAGGCCGCATGACGGTCTGCAACATGGCCATCGAGGCCGGGGCGCGCTCCGGCATGGTGGCGGTGGACGACAAGACCATCGCCTACCTCGAAGGCCGGCCGTTCGCTCCCGTGGGGCCGGCCTGGACCCGGGCCGTGGCCGCCTGGCGGCAGCTGTATTCCGACCCCGGGGTGGTGTTCGACCAGGAATTGACCTTTCAGGCTGCCGAGATCGTGCCCCAGGTGAGCTGGGGCACCAGCCCGGAGATGATGGCCCCGGTGAATGGCACCGTGCCCGACCCGGCCGCCGAACCCAACCCGGACCGCCGGAAAGGCATGGAAAACGCCCTGCACTATATGGGACTGCAGGCGGGAACCCCCATGACCGCCATTTCGGTGGACAAGGTGTTCATCGGCTCCTGCACCAACGGCCGCATCGAGGATCTGCGGCAAGCGGCGGCCATCGCCCGGGGCCGCCGGGTGGCGGCCAACGTCAAGCTGGCCCTGGTGGTCCCCGGCTCGGGGCTGGTCAAGCAGCAGGCCGAGGCCGAGGGGTTGGACAGGATCTTCATCGAGGCCGGTTTCGAATGGCGCGCCCCGGGCTGCTCCATGTGTTTGGCCATGAACGACGATGTGCTGGCCGCCGGCGAACGCTGCGCGTCCACCTCCAACCGCAACTTCGAGGGGCGCCAGGGCAAGGGCGGCCGGACCCACCTGGTCAGCCCGGCCATGGCCGCCGCCGCGGCGGTGAACGGCCATTTCGTCGATGTGCGCACGCTGTAGGCTGTCCCACCGCCAACCCAGTGGATCTGAACCCATGGAACCCTTCGTCCGTCTCGACGCCCTGGCCGTGCCCCTGGACCGCTCCAATGTGGACACCGACGCCATCATTCCCAAGCAGTTCCTGAAGTCCATCAGCCGCGCCGGCTTCGGTCCCAACCTGTTCGACGAATGGCGCTACGCCGATTGCGGTGAACCGGGCAAACCCAACGAGGGCCGGCCCCTCAAGGCCGATTTCGTACTCAACCAGCCCCGCTATCAAGGAGCGCGGATCCTGCTGGCCCGGGACAACTTCGGCTGCGGCTCCAGTCGGGAGCATGCCCCCTGGGCGTTGCTGGACTATGGATTCCGTTGCATCATCGCGCCCAGCTTCGCCGACATCTTCTACAACAACTGCTTCCAGAACGGCATCCTGCCGGTGAGGCTGCCGGGGGCGACGGTGGACCAGTTGTTCCGGGAGGTGGCGGCCGCTCCGGGGGCCCGGATCGTGGTGGATCTGCCGCAGCAGACCGTCGCCAGCCCGTCGGGGGCAAAGTTTGCCTTCGAGATCGATCCGTTCCGCAAGGATTGCCTGATCAAGGGGCTTGACGACATCGGCCTGACCCTGGAACATCTGCCCGCCATCGAGGCCTATGAGGCGCGGCGCCGGGGCGAGGTGCCCTGGGCGTTCCTGGACTGAAACTTCAAGAGGGGGAGATCATGGGACAAACCGTTCTGCTGCTGCCCGGCGACGGCATCGGCATCGAGATCATGGCCGAGGCCCGCAAGGTGCTGGAATGGGTCGTCCGCCACGACCGGCTGGATCTGACCTTCGACCAGGCGCTGATCGGTGGGTGCGCCTACGACGCCACCGGCGACCCCCTGCCGGAGGAGACCCTGACCAAGGCCAAATCCGCCGCCGCGGTGCTGCTGGGGGCGGTGGGCGGGCCCAAGTGGGAGTCGCTCCCCTACGAGGTGCGCCCGGAGCGCGGCCTGCTGGGCATCCGCAAGGCCTTGGATCTCTATGCCAATCTGCGTCCTGCCCAGATTTTTTCCCAGTTGCTGGAGGCTTCCACCCTGAAGCCCGAGGTGATCCGCGGCATCGACATCATGGTGGTGCGGGAACTCAGCTCGGGCATCTACTTCGGCCAGCCCAAGGGGGTGGAGACCCTGCCCGACGGGCGCAAGCGGGGGTTCAACACCCTGGTCTACACCACCGACGAGATCGAACGGGTGGCGGTGTCGGCCTTCGAGATCGCCCGCAAGCGGCAGGGCCGGGTTTGTTCGGTGGACAAGGCCAATGTGCTGGAAGCCACCGAACTGTGGCGCACCACCGTCACCGCCCTGCGCAATGCCCGCTATCCCGACGTGGCCCTGAGCCACATGTACGTGGACAACGCCGCCATGCAGCTGGTGCGCAATCCCCGGCAGTTCGACGTGATCCTCACCACCAACATGTTCGGCGACATCCTGTCCGACGAGGCCAGCATGTTGACCGGCTCCATCGGCATGCTGCCCTCCGCTTCCCTGGGAGGCCGCTATGCCCTGTACGAGCCGATCCATGGCTCGGCACCGGACATCGCCGGTCAGGGGGTGGCCAATCCCCTGGCCACCATTCTCTCCGTGGCCATGATGCTGCGCTACACGCTGCAGCGGCCCGCCGCCGCCGACCGCATCGAGCGGGCCGTCAACCGGGTCCTGGACCAGGGCCTGCGCACCGCCGACATCATGCAGGAGGGCAAAACCCGGGTGGGCACCATCGCCATGGGCGACGCCGTGGTGGCCGCCCTGGCCGACTGAAACCGTTTCTTCCGCCGACGGCGGACTTTACCAGCAAGGAATCGACCGATGAGCAGGAAATACAATGTGGCCGTGGCCGGCGCTACCGGCAACGTGGGCCGTGAAATGCTGCGGATTCTCGAACAGCGCAACTTCCCGACCGACCGGGTCCACCTGTTGGCCTCCAGCCGCTCCGCCGGCAAGAAACTCCTGTTCCGGGGCCGTGAGATTGTGGTGGAGGATCTGGACACCTTCGATTTCAGCGGCATTCACCTCGGGTTGTTCTCCCCCGGGGCCGCGGTTTCCAAGATTCACGCCCCTCGGGCGGGTGCGGCCGGCTGCATCGTCATCGACAACACCAGCTTCTTCCGCATGGATCCCGAAGTCCCCCTGGTGGTGCCCGAGGTGAACCCCCAGGCCATCGCCGGCTACAAGACCAAGAACATCATCGCCAACCCTAACTGCTCCACCATCCAGCTGGTGGTGGCCCTCAAGCCCATCCATGACGCGGCCATCATCAAACGGGTGGTGGTGTCCACCTACCAGGCGGTTTCCGGGGCCGGCAAGGAGGCCATGGACGAGCTGGACGGCCAGTTGCGCCACGCCATGGGCCTGGGCGGACCGGTGCCGCCGAAGAAGATCAAGAAACAGATCGCCTTCAACCTGGTGCCCCAGATCGATGTGTTCCTGGAGAACGGGTACACCAAGGAAGAAATGAAGATGGTCAACGAAACCAAAAAGATTCTGGATCCCAACATTCGGCTCACCGCCACCTGCGTGCGGGCGCCGGTGTTCAACAGCCACTCCGAAGCGGTGACCGTCGAAACGGTGAAACCCCTGAGCCCGGAACGGGCCCGGGAGTTGCTGCGCAAGGCCCCCGGCGTGGAGGTGATGGACGACCCGGCCAACCTGGTGTACGCCACGCCGGTGGATGCCTCGGGCAAGGATGCCACCTTCGTCTCCCGCATCCGGGCCGACGAGACGGTGGACAATGGCCTGCAGATGTGGGTGGTTGCGGACAACCTGCGCAAGGGCGCGGCCCTGAACGCCGTCCAGATCGCCGAGGTGGTGATCCGGGATCATCTGCGCTGAATTCCTTTCATGGCCTCCGGGTGAGCCGTCACGGTCGATGGCGTGACGGCTCACCTCAGCGGTGGAGGGTGGAGGGAGACTTCCCTCATCCATCCAAGTCAGGGAGGCTCCGCAGCGCTGTGCAACTCCGGCATCATCTCCTGCTGGATCCGGTCGGGGTCGCCTTTCGCGCCGGCGCGTTCGGAAAACCGAATGGGCCGGTGTCCCAGGTCGGCCCCCTCCGGGGGAGGGGGTGATGCTCGTGCCTGTGTTTGTTTTCTAAGCAACTATCGCGCCAGCCGATGGGGGAGGAGGGTGGAGGGAGGCTTCCCCCATCCAGAGTCACGGCTGTTGCTGGGGATCGACCCGATTGCCATGCAGCAGATCGGAGGGGGTGGTATTGGACCACAAGGGCATGCGCACCAGCAGGATCAGGGTCACGACCACCACCGCCAGGTAGACTCCCGCCAAGGTGATCCCAATGGTCTCGGGGGACAGGGGCATCACATTCAGACCGTGATCGGGGGGCAACAGCTCCCGGTAGTTGTCCAGCACCTGCCGGAATCCCTGGTCCAGGAACCAGCGGAACACCGGCACCAGGAGGCCGACGGCCAGCACGGCGCCGACGACACTGGCGATGGTCATCTGGAACAGCACCTTGGCGTACAGGGCCCGGAAGGTGAATCCCCGGCTCATGAGGATGCCGTAATGGTTGCGGCGGCGGTCGATGACCCCGCCGATCTGGGCCATGAGCAGGGCGGTTAGCAGCAGCACGAACGACAAGGCATAGGCCGGAATCAGGGTGCCCAGCAGGTCGCTGAGCAGATTGAAGCGGCTCAGGGCGTCATGGTACATGGGATGGACATTGAAGGCCTGGATGTCTTCCTCGGTCTTGACCGCTTCCAGGGTCTTGATGAGGCTGCCCAGGCGTCCGGCATCCGGCACGAAGATTCGCACCGAGGTGAAGGGGGTGCCGTAACCGGTCACGTCCCAGGGGACGAAGAGGGCGTCCTTGGGCACCTTGGGTCCCTTGGGCCGGGTGGGGCAGAGGGAGCCCCGCAGGGCATCGGTCTGGGGCAGGCGATAGCAGGGCAGCCACAGGCGGTGTTCCCGGTCATGGTTGAGGGTGTCCCACTGGCTGCGCCAGCCGTCATCGCCGGGTTTGGGATCGCCCACCAGCATGGGCGGGGGGCAGCGCTCCGGTGCCACCCGGGGCAGACCCGTCAGACCGGTGGATTCCACTTCCCGCTGCACGCATTTGGCATAGGCCACCAGCTTGTCCCGGGGATAGTCCGGGCGCACCAGTTGCCGGAATTCCACCAGGTCGCCGCGCCCCTTGTTTTCCGGCCGGTAGGCCAGCTCCGGGAGGTGATGGGCCGCCTGGAGGGCATGATAGGTACTCAGGGGGAAGAGAAAGGCCACCTGCTCCATGGCGGGAATGTGGCTCACCCAGCGCACCTGGAAGGGAATCAGCCGTTCCTGCTGGGACACTGTCATCGACAGCCACAACACATTCAGTCTGCGCCGCAGTTCGTCCGGGGCGAGGCTGGCCGGCAGGCCCGCCCCCGCTCCGGTCTTGCCCTCCAGCAGAGGGGTCACCAGGTCGCGATAGGCCGCATAATTGAAATGGCGCCGGAAGGCGCTTTCGCTGAGAATCACTTCCATGGGCAGTCCCAACCAGGGCCCCAACTCCTCCTCCTGTCGCCGGGGGGCGGGATCCTGTTCCAGGGACTTGAGCCACAGGGGATCATGGGAATAGACCGCCCAGCCGATGAAGGCCTCGCCGCGCCAGGCAGTGGCGCCGGGCAAGGTCACCGCGGGACGACCATTTTCCAGGCGGCGGTAGGGATGGACGGTCACCCGGCCCCCGGCGCTTCCGCCGATGTCCAATCCCTCCAGCTTTTTCAGCAGGGAACTCTGGATGCCGGCTTCATTGGCCCAGTGGGGGGTGATCCAGACCGGAATGCCGTGGGGCTTGAGGGTGCCCAGCAGGGTATCGGCCAGCCGGTCGAGAAAGCCGGCCCGGCCGCCCACGCCCAGCAGGGCCATGGCAGTGACCAGGGTCAGCAGCAGGGTGAGCCAGGCGAAATCCCGTCCGCCGCCTTCGCAGCCGAAGCGCCGGCAGGCGAAGGCGCGCCAATAGGCGCGGAATCCCAGGACCAGCCAGCTGGGCCACAGGCGGATTGTGCCGATTTTGCGCCGCCGATGTTGCGGCGGGGTGGTTCCTTCGGTCATGCGGCGGCATCCAGTTCCGGACCGCGCTTGCGGCCCTGGAGTTCACATTTGCCCTGACTGACCAGGATGCGGTGGGTCACCCGGTTGTCCACCGCATCGGAGACATGGTGGGTGACCCAGATGAACAGGCGGTCCCCCTGTTCCAGCCAACGGTCCACTACCGCCATCACCTCCTTGCGGGTGGCGGCGTCCAGGTTGCCGGTGGGCTCGTCGGCAAACAGGACATGGGGATTGTGGATCATGGCCTGGGCCAAGGCCACCCGCTGCAATTGCCCCCCGGACAGCTGATTGGGGTAGCGGCGCAGGAAGGCCTCCACCGCATCGTCATCCTGGGCGTGAAACATGTCCTCGCCCTGGCCGCAGAGCAGCACCTGCTGCACGGCCAGATGGACCTGTTCGTCGATTTCCCCCCGGGTCAATCCTCCCTGAAGAATGAGAGGATAGCGCAAATTTTCCTCGACGTTCAGATAGGACGTGAGGGTGCTGCGCTGATAGGCGAAGCCGAAATAGCGGCGTCGCAGCGCGGTGATGTCCGGGTCGGTGCCTCGCCGGTCCAGGCCCTTCTTGCCCCAGGCGGCCCGGGCGCCGTCGGGAAACGTCCAGCGCACCCAGCCCTTGCGGGGCCGTTTCAGGAAGGTCAGCAGATAAAGCATGGTGCTTTTTCCGCTGCCGCTGCGACCCAGCACCGGCAGGCGGGCGGAGACCGTTTCGGTATCCACCGCCAGTTGGGACACCTCCAGCTTGAAGCTGGTGCCCCAACCGACCTCCGCCTGGTCCACCTGCACGCCCCAGCTCACGGCAGGAATTCCTGGGGAATCCAGTAGCCTTTGTGGCCGCCGATGGTGTGGGAGTAGCGATACTCCGGATCGGGCCCCAGGGGTTCGGCCTGGATGGGACTGGTGATCCTGGGCAGGGCCTTACCGTTTTCCGAGGCATCCGGGCACTGGAAGGATTGATAGGGCTGGCTCTGGTAGACGGGCCGGTTGTTGTCCCGCTCGATGACCTCCAGGATCTCCTTGGACTTGATGGCCCACAGGGCCAAGCGTCGCAACTCGCACACCGGAATCGCCTGAATCGGTTGTCCATGGCGGTCGGTGAGGGGCTGTTTGCGCTGGTCCACCACGATCAACTGCTGGTTCTTGTCCCGGGTCACATACTGGGCCGACAATGCGGGCACCTGATAGCTCAACAGCGGGCTGTGACGCCGCACCGGCAGGCCTCCGCGCCGCTGGGCATATTCGGCGGGGGTTTCCCCGGCGACATCAATGGGGGGGCGGCGGATCTCCTGTTGCAGCCCCAGGATCAGGGCGCTGATCAGGGCCCGGCGCAACTGGGGCTCGGGCAGTTCGTAATACCCTTCGAAGCCCTTGAGGATGCGGATCCAGGAGGACAGGGCGCTGCTGCTTACCCACAGCTCTTCCACCACCTGGTCATCGGCCTCCATGTAACCCATCAGGGTGGTGTCGTAGACCCGCCGTTGGCATTGGTCCCCCAGGTTGCCGCAGGCGCCCTTGGAGAGGATGTGCCAGTAGACCCCCGGAATATCGACCCGCTCCCGGCGCAGGCGGTCGATCACCCGATTGAGGGCCGCGCCGCCGCGAATGTCCAGGATGATTTCGTTGATCAGGGACGAACCACCGAACCGCTCCACGGTGGCCACCAGCCGGGGCACCAGCTGGGCCTCGTCCATGCGAAAGAAATGTTCTTCGACCCGGCTGTCGCTCGGCAAACTCTGTTGCAGCAGCACGCGGGACTGTTCCTCGAACAGCCGATAGGCCTGGTGGTAGAGCTGGGCATGTTTGGCCTTGTCGGCCCGGGCCGGAGTCTGAATGATGAAGGGGACCACGCTGTTGGCCTTCTCCCCCTCCCGGTCGCCGCCCCGCAGCAGGCGGATCAGGTTGTCCTGCCCGATGGCCTGGCGGTATTTCGACTTGGTGACGGACCGACCCCGGGCGTTCGTCAGGGTGACGCCGCTGCGGAAGCCGTTGTCACCGATGACGAACAGCACCTTCAAATGATCGGGACAGGCGGCGATGTCGCTTTTCAGGACCTGATTGAGGCCGCCGTAGAGGTTTTCCTCGTAGTCGTCCTGGTCGTCGGTGGTGACCTGCACCCCGGAGATGGCCTGCTGGAAGGCCAGATAGGCCTCCGTCTGCTGCTCGGTGGACATTTCGCAGGTGGCGGGCAGTGGGTGGCCTTCGCCCACGCCGTCGCCCAGTCCGCTGGTGACCAGCTTGTCCGCGTAGGGGTCCCGATAGACCCGGAAGCCGAAACGGAACTGGGTTTCCTTGAAACTGGGCGTGTTCTTCAGGGAATGGATGATTTCCTGGATCACCCCGCGCTGCTGGGCGGTGCCCCGCACGGCGTCGATGACCGGATCCATGGAGGCGGTGGCATCCAGGAGGAAGAAGATGTCCACGTTCTTCTTGGCCGAGAGGGCTTTCATCTCCGGCATGATCTGTTGGGCCAGACCCGGGGAAATGGCGAATTTGCCCTCGCCCACCGGGCGCCCCACCAGGCCGGGCCGGGCCAGGGCCACCTTGTAGAAGCGACGTTTCTTCTGGTCGGCGCTCTGGTCTTCCGGAGCCACATGGCGGCCTTCCTCATCCACCATGTCCAGCACCGGGATGCGCAGGGGCGACTTGAACCAGTTGACGCCCCCCACCACCGGATGACAGGCCTTGGCGTTGCGGGCCACGGCGTCCTTGAGATGTTCATAGCTGCACACGGTTCCCGGTCCGCCGTCTTCCGGCGCGGTGAGGTCCTCCCGCGGCCGCAGGCTGTAGGCGTTGTTCCATTGGAAGCCGTTGGACAGGCTTACCCACCCCAGCAGCAGGTCTTCTTCTTCCAGGCGATAACGATCCGCCAGCAGCACCGCGTCGCCCTGCTGGTCGAAGACGAAATACATGTGGAAGCGGCTGGCGCCTTCCCGGCAATTGTCACTGCCGCCGACGCATTCGGAGAGTTCGGGGTTCTGGAACACCCGCACCGCGGGATCTGTGCCGTCTTCCTGACGCGGGGCGGTGGAGGTGCGGATGAAGAACTTGACTTCCAGCCCGCCTTCCCCCTTGATCGGCAGGTTGCGGCACAGCAGGTCGGATTTTTTCACCCAGCCTTCCACCGGCTCGTGGTTCTGGAACTTGAAGGCCCGCACCTGGATCCGGTTGCCGGATTCCGCCAGAACCTCGGCCGGTTGGCTGAAGCCGAGCTGGCCCACCACCCGGGCATCGTCCAGTCCGGCCTGGACCTGGGCCGCCCCCCGGGTGGAGCGCACCAGCCCGGTCCATTGGAGGGTCTTGCCCTGGTAGAAAGGCGTGAAATCCTGGTTGGCGCAGGATCCGGAGTCTTCCCGGCTGGCGGCCTGGGTTGTGGAAGACAGCGTCAACAGCAGTGCCGCTCCCAGACAGACGGGGCGCACCCATGACCGGCTGGCGGCCTTCTTGTGATATCCCATTGCCCTCTTCACGATCGTCGCGCCTTTCAAATTTTATGGATGGGGGAAGCCTCCCTCCACCCTCCTCCGATGGAAGTCGCCGGGCGACTTTCACGGTAATCTTGATGGATGGGGGAAGCCTCCCTCCACCCTCCTCCGATGGAAGTCGCCGGACGACTTCCACGGTAATCTTGATGGATGGGGGAAGCCTCCCTCCACCCTCCTCCGATGGAAGTCGCCGGACGACTTCCACGGTAAGATAGCTCATTCGAACCAGGCCACCGTCACGGTTTCTGCCGGGGCGGTTCCACCAGTTTGGGCAGCGGCTTCGGCGCCTGTTCGGTCTCGGTATCGGGGAGTTGCAATACCACCCGGAACCCGGAAAAGGAAACCATTCCCGGCATGCAGACCGCTTCGCCCTGGGGCGGTGATTCCAGGCCATCCTCGGCCCCCAGCAGATGGAAGCCGCCCGGGCATTGGGACCGGGACCATTCCCGGATTCCCAGCAACAGATTATGCAACAGCGGATGGTCAGGGAAGCCGGGCTTGGGGGGGGGATCGGCCAGGATGAACCGATGCATGACCGCCGCCGCCCATTCCTCCCGGGAGGGCAGGCGGTATTTGCAGCCGGTGCGGTTGCTCAGCCAGGTCGCATAACCCTGGGCCGCTTCCTGGGAGATGCCCTGGACCGGCTGGGTCTCTCCGCCCTCGAGACGGCCGCCAGAAGACGTTCCGCCCGGGCTGGCAGTGCCTTCGCTGTTCCAGTGGATGCCGATTTGCAGCTTCAGTTGATCCTTGACCTCACCGCCGGGCATGGCGTCCACGGCGTCCACATACCGCTTGAACTCCATGCGGGAGACCTCCCGGGTCTGGATGAGGAAGGCCTTGCGAACCAGAATCCGGGAGAGTCCCTGGCTGTGCAGAAAGGGGGTCAGCAGCTCGCCGCCGGCAATCTTGACCAGACGGTACTCGGCGGCGGGCACCTCGACCAGTTCGGGCCAGGGGTCGTTTTTCCCCTCCTGGACGAGGCAGGAGCGCCAAGCGGCCAGCGCAGGGGGAACCACTCCATCCACGGTTGGGGAGGATTGCCGGAACAGGGACCACATCCCGTAACCCGCCCCGGCCAACAGGGCCAGCAGCAGGATCCGGAGTGGATGCTTCCGGCGCTGGGGAAGGGGACGGTGGCGGTGGTTGGAACGCGCCTGCTGCGACCCGGTCCGGCTCCGATTCATGGTGGCCGGCGGTCCCCGTCTGCCTTCCTTTGCGGATTCGGGATGATGCCTGATCAACGCACGTCTTCCCCTATTCCAACTCCATGGATCTATGCCGGTTTTGCCCATCCGTTGGCGCCCGGCCTCATTTCCCTCATTTGGACTCCCTGATCCATTCAAGAATTATACCACTGTTCCCCAGGCCGGCAACAAATTTCCCTTCCGCTTTTTCCCTCTGACGCACGCAAAGACTTGGCTTCCGGGCTGGTATTGCGGAAAATCGATTCGCTGGCAGCCGGATTGCCGAATTCCCGTAACCCGGATATCGTTACCGTGAAAGTCGTAGCGCGACTTTCATCGGTGGAGGGGGAGGGCAGCATCCCCCAGCCATTCTATTGTTCAGAAGAGATTCTCCAGGGGAAGGACATTGACCAAATCCCAGCTCATCCAGATGGTGGCCGACCGGCACAACCTGACCCGTCAGGACGCCGAAGCCGTGGTCTCCACCGTTTTCAGCAACATTTCCCAGGCCCTGGAAGACGGTGATCGCGTGGAGTTGCGCGGCTTCGGTGCCTTCAGTGTCCGCCCCCGCGACGCCCGGGAGGGGCGCAACCCCAAAACCGGCACGGTGGTCCATATCCCCCCCAAGAAGACCCCCTTCTTCAAGGCCGGCAAGGAAATGCGCCGTCGGGTCGATGGCGTCGATTGACTCTGTCTGAACCTCTGTTGGCAAGGACCTTGCTTCCCCCCCTTCAGGACTGAACGATTCATCCGAAGGAGGGTGTCATGGTTGGTCACAACGAATTGTCCGGCAAGCGGGATTTTCTGTTGACGGAAAGCCGTCAAACCATGGTGATGCTGACTCGCAATGACCTGCAGCGGTGTCTTCAGGGCGCCAATCGTCAATCCAATGACATGTTCAAGAACATGCTTGAGCGTGCCCCGGGTCGGCCCGTGATGCAATGACTGCTTTGTAGTTCTTGACAGACCCGCCGGCCATGCTATACTCCTCCCTCTTTCGCCGCGACTGGATGACAATCCCTGCCCCAGGGTGACCCCGGATGCGGCGGCAATTGACCGATTCGACCGGCGGGGCGTGGCGCAGCCTGGTAGCGCACTAGCATGGGGTGCTAGGGGTCGGAGGTTCGAATCCTCTCGCCCCGACCAATTTTCGGTTCGGAAAAAAAGCGGTTGGAGACTCGTCTCCAGCCGCTTTTTTTGTTTCGCAACCCACTCGCAATCAATAGGAAGCCCGGCCAGAGGCAGCGTCCGAAAAGGGTGGTGTCCGGCCGACCAGTTGTTCCAGCATGAACAGCTCGGCGTCGGTGTGATTCTTCATGCCGGCCCTTCTGATGGCGGAGGAACCCTCCTGGCTCAGAATCATGCGCGCATTATGATGATTGGAATGCATGATTTCCCGCTGCCGGGGATCGTGGGTCGCGCCGAGTTCGGCTTCTCCATAGCAGAGGCAGAAATAGGTGTTCTCGGGCTCCGCCTCCAGATAGAGACCGGTGCCTCGGATCCCGATGGTGGCGGTGATGGTGCTGATCTGTTTGGGGCCGCTGCCGAACACCGCCAGCAGGCTGCCCAGTTTGAGCAACAGCCCGTTGGTCGTCCGGGGTGATCTGCTGGGCTGCCGGGGCGGGCTGGGCATCGTCCGAACGGGGGGCGTGGCATCGGAGAGGATCAGCCGGTCGCTGGCATCCAGATGGTTCTCGGCCAGATGGATCGGGCCGCTGCGTGCCGCCATCTGCGGCGACAGCTCCAGCGTGCTGTTGGCGCGCAACAGATAGGCGTCCGCCCCCACCACGAACAAGACTTGGCTGTCCGGCCCGGTGGTCAGAACGTTGCCCGGCCCCACCACTGCTCCAGGAACAGCGGGCACTCCGTCGATGCGCACCATGCCGGACAGGCTGCTGACCCCCTGCCGGATGACGGGCAGTGAGGCGCAGCCGCTGAACAGTGGTCCCAGCACCCCTGCTGCGCCGCAGGCGCCCAGAGCGGTCAACAGACGCCGGCGTTGCTGGTCGGTGGAACGTTGCATGGGGTCTCTCCCTACGGTTGATGGACATGGATACCGAATCGTTGCAGAGAATGACTCCCGGCGCAATCTCATTCGCGGACCGACGGCCTTGTCGTCAGGGAGAGGGACAGCCCCGGGGATCGTAGATCCTGGCGATGTCCGTCGCCCATTTCCGGACATAGAGTTCCCGTCCCGGATCCAGCGCCGCCACCCGGGCCATCACCGTGGCTGGAGTGAGGGGTTGGCCGAAATCCAGCGGCTCCGGGGGCTGGGTGCCGGGAGGGGCCAGCACCTGGGCCAGGATCCGGTCGCCGGTGGTCACCTTGTAATGCACCGATTCCCAGTACCAGCGCATGAACCCCGGGTCCGTGCCCTCGCCGGTCGGGAAGGCTTCGGTGGTGACGCTGTTGTATCCCGAAAAATCGTACAGCACGATGGGATGGGGTCCGGGGGTTCGGGCATCCACCGCGTGGACCCGGTGCGCCAGGCCAGCCAGCCAGTTCTTGAAGGTCGGATACAGCCCCCGCCGGTGCATCAGCTCCATGTGAAGCGCATGGATGGGGGAGACGAACAACACGATGCGCACTCCAGCCGGCTTGAGGCGGGCCAGAGCCTCTTCCAGCGGGTCGAACACCTCGGGTCCGAACCGATACCCGGTGAGAAAGGTGGGATTGCAGAAATCATGGCGCGCCCGGGCGGGAAAGACCTGGCGGTAATCATGGCCGATCGGATCCCGGGTGGGTAGGCCGAACCAGCCGTTGGGATGGCCGTCCACCTGGCCGGGCCGGCCGGACCGGTTGAGCAGCAGGGTCTGCCAGGCCTGGCGCGTGGTGTCCAGATTGATCAGATGCTTGAGGCGGAACATCAGGGGGGAGTTGAACAGCAGGGACTCCTGGATATTGCCCCGCCAGGCCGACTGGCCGGGAAAGGACAGGAAATCCAGTCCCCACAACACCAGGGCCAGGGGCCGGGTTTCCTGGGCGAAGGTCATGAAGCGGCTCAGTTCATGGACCGTTCCCAACAGCAGCGACCCGTTGTAGACCCGCCATGGGGCCAGGTGAGGGGATCGGGGATCGATGCCGTCCCCGGCCCGGGAGGTGCCCAGGACCAGGGCGTTGTAGTCACCCTGGAGAAACTGCAGGGGCTTGGCCAGGCGTGAGCTGTAGTCCCGGGTGACCTTTTCCCGGTTGAATCCATCGAGTAACGGGGTGCCCAGCAAGCCGAAGGGATCCATCAGACCGACGAGGAATATCGGTCCCCCCAACAGGATCAGGGTGAACAGGGCCACCTGCAGCACGAAGGAGCGAAAGGGCCGGTTAGCGGTGTGGGGATGCGCGGTCAATGGTCAGGGTTCCCGGGGTACGAAGGCGGCCAGAAAATCGAGCAGATTCCGCTTGCGGATCGGCTTGGGCAAAAAGGCATCGCACCCGGCCTCCCGGGCCTGGAGTTCGGCCTCCTTGAGGGTATGGGCGGTGAGGGCCGCCACGGGGGTGCGAGGCCGGCCGGCCGCCATTTCCAACGCCCGGATCCGGCGGGTGGCGGTGAAGCCGTCCATCACCGGCATCTGCATGTCCATCAGCACCAGGTCGAAGCGCCCCCGTCGGAACAGTTCCAAGGCCTGGGCGCCATGGTCGGCGCAGGTGATGTGGTGGGGGGTGTTCTTCAGGAAGGTCCGCACCAGGAGTTGGTTGTCCTCGGCGTCGTCCACCAGCAGAATGGCCAGCGGCCGCTGCCAAGTGATTCCCCCAGCGTCCGTGGATGGTGGCGGGGGTTTCGGGCCCGAGGTTGGTGGGGCGACTTCGGGCAGGGACAAGGTGAAGAAGAAGGCGCTGCCTTGCCCGGGTTGGCTCTCCACCCAGATGCGGCCACCTCCCTGTTCGACCAGACGCCGGCAGATGGACAGCCCCAGCCCGGTGCCGCCGAACCGGCGGGTGGTGGAGGCATCGGCCTGGGAAAAGGGCTCGAAGATCATCTGCTGTTTTTCCGGCGGAACGCCCATGCCGGTATCCCGCACCTCGAAGCGCAGGTCCGTCCCTTCCAGGCGGGTGATGATCAAACCCACGGATCCCTGGGCGGTGAACTTGACGCCGTTGCCGATCAGGTTGAGCAGCACCTGCCGCAGGCGGCTGCCATCGCCCAGTACCCAGCGGGGCACCCCGGGGGCCAGGGTATGGGACAGGACAAGGCCCTTTTCCCGGGCCAGCATGTCCAGGATCTGCATGGTGCCGGCGACCAGGTTTTCCAGATCGAAGGGACGGTGTTCCAGGGCCAGTTGGCCGGCTTCGATCTTGGAGAGATCCAGAATGTCGTTGACCAGAGCCAGCAGGGATTCACCCGCGTTGTTGGCCACCTCCAGAAAGCTGCGCTGTTCCGGGGTGAGACGGGTATCGAGCAGGATCTCCCCCATGCCAAGAATGGCATTGATGGGGGTGCGGATTTCATGGCTCATGGTGGCCAGGAAGGTGCTCTTGGCCATGTTGGCCTCCTGGGCCTCGCGGGTGGCGGCCTGCAGGGCGGCCTCGGTGCGTTTGCGCTGGGTGATTTCCTCCTTGAGGGCCATGTACCGGGTGACCTCCCCGCTGGCAGGGTCCTTGATGGGGGCGATCAGCACCGATTCCCAGAAACGTTCGTCGTTCTTCTTGCGGTTGAGCAGCTCACCCCGCCACACCTGGCCGGCGGCGAGGGTGCGCCACATGTCCTGATAGACGGCCGGGTCGGTCTCGTCGGTCTTGAGAAGGCGCGGATTCTGGCCGATGGCCTCCTCCCGGGTATAGCCGGTCACTTGGCAGAAGGTGGGGTTGACATACTGGATGGTGCCATCCAGGCCGGTGATGACGGTGGTGATGGGACTCTGCTCCACCGCCTGTTGGAACAGATAGCGTTCCTCCTCGGTCTGCTTGCGCTGGGTGATGTCCTGCTGAATGGCAATGAAATGGCCGATGGTGCCATCGGCGGCGGGCACCGGGGTGATGAGGGATTCCTGGATGTAGAGGGTGCCGTCCTTCTTGCGGTTGCGGATTTCGCCATGCCACACCTGGCCGGCCAGGATGGTTTGCCACATGGCCTGGAAGAACCGGGTATCATGGTGGCCGGAATTGAGCAGGCGGGCGTTCTGCCCCAGCGCCTCGGCCTCGGAAAAACCGGTGAGGGTGGTGAAGGCCGGATTGACCCATTGAATGGCGCCGCTGGCGTCGGTGATGAAAATGGCGTTGGCGGCGGCCCGCAGGGCGGCGGCCTGGAGACGCAGGCGCATGTCGAGGGATTTGCGCTCCGTGATGTCCCGCAACACCGCGGAGAAGAAATGGTCCCCCTCCAGTTGCCAGGTTTCCAGGGAGATCTCCAGGGGAAAGGTGTGGCCATCCCGGTGCTGACCGATGGTCTCGGTGGTGCGCCCCAGCATGCCCATCGGCGTCTGGGCCGCCCTGGAAAGAGCCAGGACATGGCGGTCCCGCAGGGTCTCGGGGACAATCCGGCTCACCGGCTGGCCCATGATCTCCTCTTCGGCAAAACCGAACATCCGCTCCGCCCCCCGGTTCCAGAAGGTGACCATGCCCTGACCATCGGTGGCGATGATGGCATCCACCGAACTCTGGGTTACCGAGCGGAAGCGCTGTTCACTTTGGCGCCGCTCACGGATTTCCTGGCGCAGTTCCCGGGTCCGCTGTTCCACCATGATCTTCTGTTCCGCCTCGGTTTGCTCCAGCCTGGCCAGGTGGGCCCGGTTGCGGCGGATGATCTGGATGGTGAGCAGGGACAACAGCAGCCAGCTCACCAGGTGCAGCCCGGTCAGGAACCGCTGGTGGGATACCAGGGATTGGAAAAAGGGCTGGGCGGGAAAGGTGACGGAAATGCCGCCCCGCACATCCCCCACCTTGTAACCCTGGGCGGCATGGCAGGCCAGGCAGGGCTCGCTGGTCCGCAGCGGGGCCATGAAGCGAAAGCTCAGACCTCTGTCCCCATCCACCAGCTCGAACCATTCGGTGCTGTCGGCCTCGAATTTCAACAGGGCGTTCGCCTCCCAGGGGTCGGCCTGGTTGAGGGGATTGATGGGCCGCAGGCTGGTGATGTGGATGCGGGTTTCCTTCATCCGGGCCAGCAGGTCGCCCAGTTGGCGGGTCATGTAGGCGGGATTGATCCGGGTGAGGGGCAGCCCGCCGGGGGTGTGGATGTCCCGTTCCGGGACCTTCAGGTAGGGATTGGGCGGGTTGTCCTCGGTGATGGGGGCATAGACACCACCATGGCGGGCGTTCCACAGGCGGAACATTTCCACCATTTCGAAGATGTAGCGACCCCGTTGCAGGGCCAACTCGTGGATCTGGGCATCCAGTTGGGCATGATTCCAGCCCCAGGAGCCCAGGAACAGCACTCCCCAGAACAGCACCGGTCCGAGCGAGTCCGGCAACAGGCCTCCCAGGCGGTGCATCGAACTCGAGATCGACCGCAGACTGGTCATGATCCCTCCGGGGAGCCTGTGCGAGAAGGCGCCGGGTCGGGGGGGGGAGGGCCCCTCCCTCCACTCCCCCCCCTGCCCGGGAGCTATCAGAGGCCCAGCTCAGCGAAGAAGTTGTTGCCCTTGTCGTCGACGATGATGAAGGCCGGGAAGTTCTCCACCTCGATGCGGTAGACCGCCTCCATGCCCAGTTCGGGATAGTCGATCACCTCCACCTTGCGGATCGACTCCTTGGCCAGTTGGGCGGCGGCGCCGCCGATGGACCCCAGATAGAACCCGCCGTGCTTCTTGCAGGCCTGGGTGACCTGGTCGCTGCGGTTGCCCTTGGCCAGCATGACGAAGCTGCCGCCGTTGGCCTGGAAGGTATCCACATAGCTGTCCATGCGCCCGGCGGTGGTGGGACCGAAGCTGCCGGACGCATAGCCCTGGGGAGTCTTGGCGGGGCCGGCATAATAGACCATGTGATTCTTGAAATAGTCCGGCATCCCCTGGCCCTGGTTCAGACGTTCCTGGATCTTGGCATGGGCGATGTCCCGGGCCACCACAATGGGGCCGGTCAGCATCACCCGGGTGCGGATGGGATATTGCGAGAGGGTGCGGCGGATCTCCGCCATGGGGCGGTTGAGGTCCAGGGCCACCACCTCCCCGCTGAAATCCTTGGTTCCAACCTCGGGAAGGAACCGGGCCGGATCACGCTCCAGAGCCTCCAGCCAGATGCCGTCCCGGTTGATCTTGCCCAGAACGTTGCGGTCGGCGGAACAGGAGACCCCTAGTCCCACCGGGCAGGAGGCGCCGTGGCGGGGCAGGCGGATCACCCGCACGTCGTGGGCGAAATACTTGCCACCGAACTGGGCGCCCAGGCCGATCTCCCGGGTGATCTGCAGGATCTCCCGTTCCAGCTCCTGATCCCGGAAGCCCCGTCCCAAATCGTTGCCCGTCCCGGGCAGATGATCCAGGTAGCGGGCCGAGGCCAGCTTGACGGTCTTCAGGGTCTGTTCGGGAGAGGAGCCGCCCACCACGATCGCCAGATGGTAGGGAGGGCAGGCGGCGGTGCCCAGGCCCTTGATCTTTTCGGTCAGGAACGCCTTGAGACTGGCCGGGTTGAGCAGGGCCTTGGTCTGCTGGAACAGGAAGGTCTTGTTGGCCGAACCGCCGCCCTTGGCCAGGAACAGGAACTTGTAGGCCGTGCCGTCCACTGCTTCGATGTCGATCTGGGCCGGCAGGTTGGAGCCGGTGTTCTTCTCCTCGTACATGGTCAGTGGCGCCACTTGGCTGTAGCGCAGGTTGGTTTCGGTGTAGGTCTTGAAGACCCCCCGGGCCAGGGCTTCCTTGTCCCCGCCGCCGGTCCAGACCTGTTGGCCCTTCTTGGCCACCACGATGGCCGTGCCGGTATCCTGGCAACTGGGCAGCACCATGCCGGCGGCGATGTTGGCGTTCTTGAGCAGCTCCAGGGCCACATAGCGGTCGTTGGCCGAGGCGTCGGGGTCGTCGATGATGTTCCGCAGCTGTTGCAGATGGCTGGCCCGCAGCAGATGGGCAACATCCTGCATGGCGGTGGCGGCCAACAGGGTCAGGCCGGCCGGGGCGACCTTGAGGATCTCCGTGGAGCCGAAGGGAACCACCTCCACATGATCCTTGGTCAAAAGCCGGTAGGATGTGGTGTCCTCACCGGGATCCAGCAGTTCGGTGTAGCGAAAGTCCGCCATGTTGGCCTTTCCTTCCCTCTGTTATGAATGGGTATTCGAGGTTGAGCGTCCCAGCCCGGGTGGGATCGGTATCTTCACCTTGAATCCTATTGGACGCTATCTTCCTGCGCAACAGGCCATTATACGCTGATCGGACCGAGGTCACTCCGGGGCGCCGATGGCGGCCACCACGAAATCCGGCTGGATCCCCCGGCTCCGGCAGAGTGATGCCACCGGCTGGTCGGCGCCGGCCAGCACCCCGGAGAGAGTCAGACAGGTGGCGAACCCCTGGGCCGCCCCTCCCAGGATGTCGGTCTCCAGGGTATCCCCCACCATCAGGATGCGCCCGGCGGGGATCGGTCCCAGCCGGGACCGGGCCAATTGATAGATGGGAGAGAAGGGCTTGCCCAGACCGATGAGCGGCGCCCCGAACCGCTGGATCAGGGCGTCGGCGGTGAGACCGGACACCCAGACATTGTCGCCCTGGGCGTTGGGCGCCACCAGGTCGGGATTGCCCACCAACACCGGCCGCGGTCGCCGGGCCATGAGTTCCTCCACCTGGCGTTGCTGTTCACCCCCGTAATAGTCCCGGTCGCTGCACAGCAGGATGAACTCCGCATCTTCGACGGCGCCAGCGTATTCCGGGCCATTGACCATCAGTCGTCCAGGATCGGGGGCATAGACTTTGGCGCTGTCCGGGGTGCCGATCAGGTGATAGGGCCGGTCCCGCCACCGGGATGCGGTGATGAAGGGGGTCACGGCCATGCCGGCGGTCACCAGTTCGGCGGGCTGCAGGTCGAAGCCGTGGCGGTTCAACCCCGCGATCAGGTTGGCCGGGGTTTCGCAGGCATTGTTGGAGACCACGAGCCAGGGCCGCCCCCCACGGCGCAATGCGGCCAGGGTCGCCACGGCCCCGGGAATGGCCTGGGGTCCCCGGTTCAATACCCCGTAGGCATCGAACAGGATGGCCTGGAAGCCCTGGGCCAGCTCCAGGAAATTCCGGTGGAATTCCATGGCCCCGGTGGTCAGGCGGTTCTCCAGGCCTGGGACGTGTTCCACCAGGCTGTTCCGGTAACGACGCCAGGCCCGTTCCAGATGGGCGGAGCCTTGAATGAGGGGTTTGGTGGTGGCCATGGGATGTCCATCTTCCTGGCCGGGAGGGCCGGTGAACGCTGCAACAGGCAAGATAAAAATTGGTGATCCGATTTAATCTGTTTTATTTGTAGTTTGTTTGGTGTATATAGGCATCATTATTTTTTATTGCTTGGTCTCCGCGAGCCTTTTGGGGACCAACGTCATTCCGACCGCAGCAGGTCGCGCCGCGACCTGCTGCGGAGGAAGGTGGAGGGAGGCTACCCCCCATCCATCGAGTCCAGAGTATCCAGGATCCGGCCCATGAGCTTTTCCGATACGCGCCTGCGGGTTTTTTTCGCCGTGGCCAAGCACCTCTCCTTCACCCGGGCGGCGGAGGAACTGTACCTCACCCAGCCGGCGGTGACCTTTCAGATACGCCAGCTCGAAGAACATTTCAACACCCGCCTGTTCGATCGCCACCACAATCGGATCTCACTGACCGAGGCCGGGGCCACGGTGTACAGCTATGCCGAGCGGATCCTGGAGCTGTACCGGGAAACCGAAAAGGCCATCAACGAGATGACCGGCGTGACCCGGGGTCTGGTCAAGCTGGGGGCCTCGACCACCATCGGCGAATACCTGCTGCCCCGCATCCTCAGCGGGTACAATCAGATGTTTCCCGGCGTGCAGATCCGCCTGACGGTCCACAACACCCGGTTGGTGATCCGCAAGCTGGAGGATGCCACCATCGATGTGGGGATGGTGGAAGGGCCAGTCAAGAACAAGAACATCACCGTCAAGACCTGCACCGAGGACGAGCTGGTCGCCATCCTGCCTCCGGGCCATCCCCTGGCCCAGTTGGAGGAGATCCCCCCCCTGCGGCTCAAGGAATTCCCTTTCGTCTCCCGGGAGGAGGGGTCAGGAACCCGGGCGGTCATCGGCGAATTCCTGGGCAAGGCCGGGGTCCCTTACGAACAGCTTGATACGGTATTGGAACTGGGCTCCACCGAGGCGGTCAAGGGCGCGGTGGAGGGGGGGGGAGGGTTCAGCATCGTTTCCAGCGCGGCTTTGCGCAAGGAGATGAGTCTGCGCACCCTGGCCATCCGCCGCATCAAAGGCGTGACCATGAAGCGCAAGATCAATTTTGTCTATCAAAAGCAGAAGTTCCGCTCCAAGGCCGTGGAGGAATTCTTCAACTACGCCTTGGAGCGCTGCGGCAATTTCAAGGTGGATGTCTGAAGCAAGGCCGGCAGGGGGAGGGAAATTACCGGGTGGAGGGTGGAGGCCGGGGCACCTGGTCGAGCAGTTCGGTGCCCCGGAGAGAGAATCGATGGTCAGTGATGAACCCGGGCCCAGATGCGCCGCTTCACCGCGTACAACATGGCGGTAAGAACGATCAAGTAGAGAATCACCTTGTGGCCGGTTGACTTGCGTTCCGTCTGGGTTGGCTCGGCGGCCCAGGCCAGGAAGGTGGTCACGTCCTTGGCCAACTGCTTCACGGTGGCCTCGGTGCCGTCGGCATAGGTCACCGCCCCGGCGCTCAGGGGGGCCGGCATGGCGAGGAAATTGCCGGGGAAATACTTGTTGAAGTGGTCGCCGTTGGCGATGCGTTTCACGGCCTCATCGATCTTTTCCGGATGATGGGGATCCATGTGCAGGGCACTGGCCAGCTTGGTGATCTCCTCGGGGGAGAGGGTTCCGTCCTCCTTGGCGGCGTCCACCAGGGCAGTATCCTCCTCGGTCAGATAGCCGGTGAGGATGGCGAAGGTATAGTCTTCGTATCCCTTGCGGGCCTTGGTCATCAGGGAGAGATCTGGCGGGACCAGGCCGAAGGATTCCTTGGCATCGGCGGGGGCGAGGCCGGAGACCAGCTTGTCCTGCTTGGTCAGACCGGCGCCGCCGGCCATCTCGCTCACCTCGGCCTCGGTGAAGCCGAATTGCCGCAGATGGTCGAACTTGATGTATTTGATGGAGTGGCAGCCGAGACAGACCTCGATGGTCACTTTGGCCCCACGTTTGAGGGCGGCCTGATCGAACTGCCCGAAGATACCCTTGAAGCTCCAGTCTTCCTGGGGCAGGGGGGGCCCGCCGGAGGAGGCCAAGCCGGTCTGGGGCAGGACCGGCAGGACCAGGGCGGCGGTGACCAGGGCGGCTTTGACGGTATTCATGAAATCCATTGCTTCATTCCCCTCAAAGGCTTTTGGGCACCGGCTGGGGTTTTTCCACCTTGAGGGCGGTCACGAGCCAGAGCAGTGCGAAGTAGCTGAAGTAGATGGCGGTGGCGGTGCGGCCCACATAGATGATGGGCATGCCGCCGAAGACGGTGGCGTCGGCCGGATTGTAGCCCACCCAGCCCAGCACGAAGCAGTCCACCACGAAGATCCAGAACAGCGCCCGGCTGATGGGCCGGTAGCGGAACGAACGCACCGGCGAGCGGTCCAGGAACGGCAGGATGAAGAGGATGGCGATGGCCGCTCCCATGGCGATCACCCCGACCAGCTTGCTCATGGTGCCCAGGAAGTCGATGGAACGGAGTACGGCGTAGAAGGGCAGGAAGTACCATTCCGGCACGATGTGGGCCGGGGTCTTCATGGGATCGGCCTGGATGTAGTTGTCCGGCTCCAGGAAGAAGTTGGGGTTGTAGAAGACGAAGGCGCAGAAGACGATCAGGAACACGCCCACCCCGTAGAGGTCCTTGATGGTGAAGTAGGGGTGGAACGGGATGGTGTCCTTTTCTTCCAGATCGATGCCGTCGGGATTGTTGGAATGGACGGCATGCAGGGCCCACATGTGAAGGATCACCAGGCCGAAGACCACGAAAGGCAGCAGGAAGTGCAGCGCGAAGAAGCGGTTGAGGGTGGGATCCCCCACCGCGAAGCCGCCCCAGACCCACACCACCAGATCCTGACCCACCACCGGCAGGGCCGAGACCAGGTTGGTGATCACCGCGGCGCCCCAGTAGGACATCTGGCCCCAGGGCAGCACATAGCCCATGAAGGCGGTGCCCATGAGGGCGAAGAAGATGATCACCCCGAACCACCAGAGGATCTCCCGGGGTTTGCGGTGGGAGCCGTAATACATGCCCCGCAGGATGTGGATGTAGATCATCACGAAGAAGGCGGTGGCGCCATTGGCGTGCAGGTAGCGCAGCAGCCAGCCCCAGTTGACATCCCGCATGATGTGTTCGACGGAATCGAACGCCAGGGCGGCGTCCGGCTTGTAATGCATGGCCAGAAAGATGCCGGTGACCAGCTGGATGATGAGGACGAACAGGGCCAAGGAGCCGAAGTTCCACCAGTAGTTGAGATTCTTGGGGGTGGGATATTCGGTGGCTTGGCTTTTGATGAGTTCGGTCACGGGCAGACGTTCGTCAACCCATTCCATGATACCTTTAAACACGGATTGGCCTCCTATACCTCAACCGGACCGCGGGTCAACCGACCGCCTTGCCGATCACCAGAGTATTGGCGTCTTTGAATTCGTGATGGGGAACGGGCAGATTCTCGGGCGCCGGTCCCTTGCGAATGCGCCCGGAGGTGTCATAGTGAGATCCGTGGCATGGGCAGAGGAAGCCGCCATAATCCCCGGTGCCCACCGGTTGGGGCACGCACCCCAGATGGGTGCAGAGGGCCAGCACCACCAACCATTTTTCATCCTTGACCCGATCGGCGTCCTTTTCCGGCTGACGCATGGTTTCCGCGTCATCCTTCTTGGCGGCGGCGATCTGGTCGGGGCTGCGGTGGAGAATGAACACCGGCTTGCCTTGCCAGGGCACGGTGATCATTTGACCTTCCTGGATGTTGCTCAGATTCACTTCGGTGGTGGCCTGGGCCAGCACATCCGCCGAGGGACTCCAGGAGCGGATGAAGGGCCAGACCGCGCCGGCCACGCCGACGGCGCCCACCGCGCTGGTGGCCAGGATGAGGAAATCCCGGCGATTGTCGTCTTGCTGGGTAACCATGGGTACCTTAGACCTCCCCGTGCAGGTATTCTTCAGTATTGACCGGGATCAATTTCCCGGGGGGACCGTTGGGGGACATTGATAAGAGAAGGATGATATTCCATTTTCTTGCCCCAATGGTCAACCTTTCCTCGCACGCGACAAGGTAAATGGCATGGAGGAGGATTATCCAGGAACTTTGATGGATGGGGAACCCCTCCCTCCACCCTCCACCGAAGAGACAGGAGAATCGGTCGGTGGGTTTCACGTCGTGCTGTATCAGCCGGAGATTCCCCCCAACACCGGCAACGTGATGCGGCTGTGCGCTGCGGCGGGCGGGGTGCTGCATCTGGTCGGTCCATTGGGGTTCCGTTTGGATGCCGCCGCAGTGCGGCGGGCCGGGATGGACTACCGGGATTGGGTTCAGGTCCGGCGCCATGCCGATTGGGCCGCCTATCGGGCCGCCCATCCTCCCGGCGCTCGCCTGCTGGCGGTGTCCACCAAGGGCGGGCGCCGGCTGGGGGATTGGCGCTTGCGCACCGGCGACCGGTTCCTGTTCGGCTCCGAGGGCGCCGGACTGCCGCCGGACATTCTGGCAGACCGGGGGGACCAGGTGATTCGCATCCCCATGGTCCCCCGGGCCCGCAGCCTCAATCTGGCCAACAGCGTGGCGGTGGTCCTCTACGAGGCGTTGCGCCAGGCCGGTTATCCGGGTTTGGAATGAACGGCCGGCGCTTCAGCCCCCCAGTTCCGCCTGGATCACCTGAATGAACTCCGCCACCGGCAGGGCCCCCACCTTGCGGATGCCGTTGATGAAGAAGGACGGCGTGCCGCTGACGCCAAGCCGGTTGGCTTCCGCCTGATCTTCGGCGAGCCGTTTGGCGTGCTGGTTGGAGTCCAGGCAATGGTCGAATTTCTTGTTGTCCAGCTTAAGCTTCCCCGCCAGCTCCTTCAGATAGGCCGGCTCCATCTCACCACCATGCTCGAACAGGGCGTCGTGATAGGCCCAGAATCCGCCCTGGTCGGCGGCGCATTGGGCGGCTTCGGCGGCCTTGGTCGCCTGGGGGTGGATCGGCAGGGGCAGATGGCGGTAGACCAGCTTGACCTTGTCGGGGAACCGTTCCAGCACCGTCTTCAGGGTCTTCTGGACCCGCTGACAATAGGAACATTGGAAGTCGGAAAATTCGACGATGGTCACCGGCGCCGTGGCGGGACCCCTGACCAGATCGGCGGGTCCCAGCACTTCGAAACGCGGCTCCTGGGGCGGGGTCAGCCGCACCTGGGCGTTGTATTTTTCCGACAATTCCGACAGCAGGGCGTTGTGTTCCATGGCGCGGGTGCGCTTGTTCAGGATGTTCTTCGCATAGGCGCGGATTTCCGGGGTGATGTCCGGCAGGCCTTCGCGATTCTGCTGGAGAAAGGTCTCCACATCCGCGTCAGAGACCGGATTGACCTTGTTCAGGCGGTTTTCCAACAGCTTTTCGGAGGTGATGCCCTGGGCCTTGGCCTCCAGGGCCAGCAGATGATCCCCCATCAGCTCCTGGACTTTCTCCATGCGGAGGGTGTGAATCTGGCTGTGGAGATCGTGGAGGGGGCCGGCCAGGGCCTTGTCCACCTCTTCCAGGCGCAGGGACCAGTCTCCCACCCGGGCCACCGGTTCCTCCCCGGCCCGCAGGGGCGTGGTGGTCCAGAGCAAGACAAGGGCGAGGGCTGAAGCGGACAGCAGGCAGGCACGTCTGGGCATCGGTAAAGACTCCTGAAAAGGGGCGACGTTCTATGGAACGATGGAACCGTAAACGGTGATCGCCCTGTCGCGGAAGGCAGCCACCATGCGTTGTGTCACCTTGCTGAACAGGGGGCCCAGGGTCAGGTTGAGAACGCGGCTCTTGAATTGGAAGTCGATGGTGAATTCCACCCGGGTGCCGTTGGCGGTGGGCGTGAATTCCCAGACATTGTCCAGATGGTCGAAAGGTCCTGAATCCAGAGATATTTGTATTTTATTCGGGGGAAACACACGATCAACGGTGCGGAAAGTTTCGCGAATCCCCTTGAATGATACGGTCATTTCGGCCATAAACTGCGTCGCGGTTTCGTCGTACTTGCGGGCCTTGACGCACCATGGCAGAAATTTGGGGTAGTTGTCCATGTCCACCACCAGGTCGTAAAGCTGCTGGGGACTGTAGGGCAGGATCTCGCTGACTTGATGCCGCGGCATGACGGGGGGCCTCTGGAGGGGGACTCAGTCGTAAAGGGTCTGGGCGCGGTTGCGGAACGCCTCCAGCATCTGCTTGGAGACCTGGGTGAAGACCGGGCCCAGGGTGATGTCCATGATCCGGTTCTTGAACTGGAAATCGATGGAGAACTCCACCCGGGTGCCGCCAGCGACGGGGGTGAAGCGCCACTCGTTGTCCAGATGCTTGAAGGGGCCGGAGCGCAGCTTCACTTCGACGCGACGGCCGGGCTCGTAGCGGTCCACGGTCTGGAAGCTGTCCCGGAAGCCGCGGAAGCTGATGGTCAATTCGGCCACGAACTGCCCCTCCCGCTGGTCGAAGACCCGGGCCTTGACGCACCAGGGGAGAAATTCCGGATAGCGGGGAACGTCCATGACCAGGTCGAACATCTGCTGGGCCTGGTAGGGGACGGTGTCACTGAGGCGGATGCGCGGCATGATGGCTCTCAACGGCCCGATTCATGGGCATTCTCCGGTCGATGCCGGGGCCGAGTTGTGTTCGTCGGAGAAATTCACTATCTTTAGGGTCCACAAGGTCAGGGTACGTTATCTGTTAGCGGCGGCCCAGCCGACCGTTGCCAGTCGGGACCGGTATGCTCGGTATGCTCGATAAGAGCCCCGGATCCCGCAATCACTTCAGGCCATCAAGGCCGTCAATAGGGGAGATGAGATTCACATGACCGTAAAAATCGGAATCAATGGGTTTGGACGCATCGGCCGCTGTGTGTTCCGTGCCATCGACAAGGACCCGGCGTTCAAGGACGTCCAGGTGGTGGCCATCAACGACCCCGCCTCCAAATCGTCCCTCGCCCACCTGCTCAAGTATGACTCCATCTTCGGCGTGATGAAAGGGGAGGTGAAGGAGACCGCCAAGGGCATCTCGGTCAACGGTCGCGAAATCCAGTTCACCGGCGAGACCTCTCCCGAAGCGATCAAATGGGGTGCCGCGGGCGCCGACTACGTGATCGAGTCCACCGGCCGCTTCACCACCGCCGACACCGCCTCCGGTCACCTGAAGGGCGGCGCCAAGCGGGTGATCATCTCGGCCCCCGCCAAGGGCGGCATCAAGACCTTCGTGATGGGCATCAACGAGGACGAGTACAATCCCAAGGAGCATGTCATCGTCTCCAATGCCTCCTGCACCACCAACTGTCTGGCCCCGTTCACCAAGGTGATCCTGGAGAAGTTCGGCATCATTTCCGGTCTCATCACCACGGTGCATGCCTACACCGGCGACCAGCGGCTGACCGACATGCCCCATAGCGACCCCCGCCGGGCCCGGGCTGCCGCTCTGTCGATGATCCCGACCACCACCGGTGCCGCTTCCGCCATCGGTCTGGTTCTGCCCCAGTTGAAGGGCAAGCTGGACGGTCTGGCTCTGCGGGTGCCCACCCCCACCGTCTCCGTGGTCGATGCGGTGTTCCATGTCGAAAAGCCGGCCACCCCCGATGAGGTGCGCGCCGCCCTGCGGGGAGCCACCAGCCGTTACCTCCGCTACACCGACGAGAAGCTGGTCTCCGTGGACTTCCTGGGCGACCCCCACTCCTCCATCGTGGACGGCCCCTCCACCTACGCCATCGGCAGCACCATCAAAGTGCTGTCCTGGTACGACAACGAGTGGGGCTACTCCAACCGCGTTCTGGACCTCATCAACCACATGGCTAGCCAGGAAATCTGATTCAGCCGTGAGTCAAACCAAGGTGTATTCTTCGGAATCCGGGACGTTGCCTCCCGGATCCCTGGCCCTGAAGGCCAATCTGCGTCAAACCGCCGTGGCGCGGGTCGAAGTCGACCCGCGCCACGCGGTCCTTTTGACGGTTGTCGATGGGTACGCCGGCATCACCACCGCCCTCGACAAGCTGCTGCGGGAATTGAATCACCCGTTTCGCAACTGGGTTCTCATTCTGCCCGAGCTGCGCGGCTTCGTCCTCAAGAACTGGGCCCGTTTCCACAAACACGAGCGGGGTCCGGAAAGCCTGGTGCTGTTCGCCGAGCTGCTCCTGCAGGCCACCCGGGAAACGGAGAAGGAGCCTCTGCTCCGGGAGGCCCTGGGCGGCCTGACCGCTGTCCTGGACAAGGTATCCAGCCAATTGGAACCGGCGCAGTTGGCCGTCTATGGCCCGGGCTTCAACAGCATTTTCAAGATGCTGCTCGAATTGCCGGACAGCCGCCTGTTCCTGCTCACCCAGAGCCATCATCCCATCCGCCGGACCGCCCAGCGTCTGTTCCAGATCGTTGGCCGTCTGGACACGGGCCAGCCCCTGCCCCTGGACATGGGGGTGCTGCGTTCCCTGCGCATCCGCGCCCTGGGCAGCACCTACGACTACTGGTTGCAGCAGGAGAATCCCGAATCCTATCTGGAGGCCGGGGATGCAGTCCTCGCGACCATTTCCCACCAGGCCCTGCTGGGATTCAAGGATCAACTGAATGAGCTGGGCAGCCAGGAGCTGCCCACCGAACCGGCGGCGGCGGTGGCCGCGATGCAACCCCTGATGGAACTGCCCAGCTTTCTGGACATGGTGCGTTCCTACCGGATGGCGGCCAACCGGCCCGGCCAGGTCGTCCAGGGGGATGTGGCGGCCGAAACCCTGATGGAGAACAACAAGCTGCGGTTTTTGTTCCACATCATGGAGATCGAAGGCTTGGCGCTGATCCACGAGGAGACCCTGCGGGAAATCAACCGCAGCCTGGTCCACCTGGTTCAGATTCAATCCAGCTTCGGGGAAATCAAGGGGGTTTTCCTCCGCACCTTCGCCTTTCTCAAGGCCAATGTGGTGCGCTTCCCCCACACCGCGCTCCAGTGTGTGGATGTGCTGGGCACCGAGATCTTCAAGCGTCAGGACAGCGGTCTGGTGGAGGCTTTCCTGGGCGAAACGGTGCGCTTCGGGTTCCAGTACAGCAACGTCACCGGGGTGGGAGAGGACTGGGCGCCCATCGCCAATCCGGCCCACCTCTACAACGTTCGCGTCTGGCTCAACCTGATCCTGCAACACCCCAAATGGTGTTCCACGCTGCTGTCGGCCCTGATCATCAATCTCCACCTCACCGGGATCTGCATCAAGGACACCGACCTGTTCCAGAAGGATGTCACCCGCATCCTCAACAGCGATGTCGAACCGATCTTCAACCTGGTCAAGCAACTCGCCCGCCTGCTGCCGGTCTATTTCAACGAGATCGGCGCGGAAGGCGAGCTGCGGGACGCCTCCACCGAGCTGGATGAACTGAGCCGCCGCAACGATCGGCTCATCCACTTCCTGCGCAAGCAGTGTCATGTGGAAAGCACCAACCTCACGGTCAACCTGGTGGGGGCCATCGTCAACTACTGGCGCACCGGGGACAAGAATCCCCTGCGTCCCTATCTGCCCGCCACCCTGGTGGAAGAATTGCCGACCTCCGGCTTCTGGTTCGACGGGGTCCATCGGGTGGTGACAGCGGTCTTCGACAAGCGGGGTTTCACCGATGCCTCCCAGCTCGTGGACTGGCCCCTGGACGAGGCCCTGCAGGAGATCATGAAGGTCGCCGAGGTGGAGGAGGATTCTCGCCGGCGGGTATTCCTGATGGTGCAGGTCTTCCAGCTCCTGAATCTCAAGTACAACATGGGGTTCCAGGGCTTGCAGGACACCCTGCACAACGCCGCCCGGCAGGGTTTCGAGCATATGGACCGGATTCTGCATGACATGGAATCCGAGGCTCCGAACCTGACCCTGCTGGAAAGCGTGTTGGACGCCATGGAAAGCCTGCTGAGGGTGATCCTCTCGGAGGAGCGGTTCGAAATCCGTGAGGAGATCTACCAGAAGCGCCACATCGCCGTGGGCATTCCATCGGTCTATGGCCGCTACCAGGAGCGCAAGTTCGATGCGCTCTCCCTCACCTTCCGCCTGGAAAACCTGGCCAACGTCTGCATGGAGAAGCTGGTCGATGAAATTCCCGACCGCTTCATCACCCTGGCCAATTTCCACCAGATCGCCCATCACCTGAACCTGTTCCTGCGGGCGCTGGCCCTGGACGGCATCACCTCCCGGAAGCTGCGGAATCACCTGGACATCCTGTCCCACAGCCTGCAGACCAAGCAGTTCACCTTCTACCAGTATCTGGACCTGTTCCACGGCTTTTCCGAGGGGGTGAAGTCGGTCATCAACACCCATTACGCCAGCCACCATCGGGACAACTTGGCCGTGATCGTGCCCCAGGTGAGCCCGGACATCCTGCTGCCCAAGTATGCCCATCTGCGGGACGACGATCTGGCCTCCTCGCTGGAGCGGATCAGCGAATCCTTTTTCCGCGATCTGATCGCCGAGACCTTCGGGTTGCAGTCCATGGACCGCTACCTGACCCGGGTGGTCAAGGTGATGGAGGCCCAGCAGGAGGGGCTGAGTCCCGAGGGACTGGACCAGTTGATGACCTACGATCCCAACCGGCTCTTCTGCGACCTCCACGGCGCTTCCGCCGAGAGCCGCAATCTGGTGCTGCTGGGCAACAAGGGCTTCAACCTGGTGCAGCTGGTGGACCTGGAAACCCCGGTGCCCCCGGGGACCATCCTGACCACCGAGTATTTCCGCTGCCGCAACATCATCCACCATTACAAGCCGGCGTGGGAAAATTTCATGGTGCAGTTGAACGAACGCATCGCCCGTATCGAAGAGCAGACGGGCAAGGTGTTCGGCTGGGCGGATGATCCCCTGCTGCTGTCGGTCCGCTCCGGCGCCTTGATCTCCATGCCCGGCATGATGCAAACCATCCACAATGTGGGCATCAACGAAAAAATCGTGGCAGGGTTGATCAGGCGGTCCGGCAATGCCTATTTCGCCTGGGACAACTACCGCCGCTTCATCCAGTCCTGGACCACCAGCTTCGATGTGGACCGCAGCCTGTTTTCCGAACTGATGAAGCAGCACAAGGCCAAATACGGCGTGCGCAAGAAGGCCGAGCTGACCGATGGACAGATGAAGGAATTGGCCCTGGCCTATCGGGCGGCGGCGGAGGCCAGCGGCGTTAAAATCCCCAACGATCCCCAGGAGCAGCTCCTGGAGAGCGCCCGGCAGGTGATCAACTCCTGGAACAGCCCAAAGGCCAAGGAATATCGCCATATCATGGGCATCGCCAACGACTGGGGCACCGCGGTGGTGATCCAGGCCATGATCTTCGGCAATGTCCATCAAAAATCCGGCACCGGGGTGCTGTTCACCGCCCACCCCTACCAGCGGCTCAACCGGGTGATGCTGTGGGGCGACTACACCCCTGGCAACCAGGGGGAGGATATCGTCGGCGGGCTGGTGGCCACCATGCCCATTTCCGTCGAACAGGCCGATTTCGATGGCCGGGATCCCCGTGCCAGCCTGGAACTCTGTTTTCCGGAGATCTACGAAGGGCTGCTGGCCGCCGCCAAGCGGCTGGTCTACGATTACCGCTACAGCCCCCAGGAAATCGAGTTCACCTTCGACGGTCCCCAACGGGACAACCTCATGCTGCTCCAGACCCGGGACATGGTGACCTCGGTGGATACCCCGGCGGTGGTCCACCGCTTCAAGGTGGATGCCACCGATCCCGAATTCCGTCTGGGGCAGGGTCTGGGGGTGAGCGGCAGCACCCTGTGCGGCCTGGCGGTGTTCAACCTGGACCAGATCGAAAGGCTCCGGCGCGGACATGGGAACACGCCCCTGATCCTGATCCGCTACGATACGGTGCCCGATGACATCAAGGAGGTCTCCCTGACCGAGGGACTCCTCACCGCCCGGGGCGGGCAGACCAGCCACGCCTCCATCGTCGCCGCCCGCCTCAAGAAGACCTGCGTGGTGGGGTGCGAAGCCCTGGAAGTGCGCGGTGACGCGGAGTCGGGGATTTTGGGTGGACGGGAGATTCACTGTGGGGACAAAATAAGCATCGACGGACGCCGGGGGCTGGTGTTGGCGGGTTGGCACGATGTCGAGTCCACCGTGGCCTCCTCGACGGGATTCGGGTGAGGATTGACCAAGAAGCAATATCAATTCGTTACCGTGCAGGCTGTTCAGTGGGGCCGGCACGGTACAGGGGTCGAGGGAGACCATTCTCCGCCATCCGGCTCCGTGCCGACCTGGACAGGCCGGCACGGAGCCGGATGGCGAGGGCGTTTCCCCCATCCAATAATAAAGCCTGCGGCAAGGATTGGGAGAATCTGGCATGAAACTGGGCATCAACAGCATGGGACGGATCGGTAAACTGGCGCTGTGGCACCAGGTCGCCCGGAAGCACTTCGACGAGGTGGTGGTCAACGTGGGCCGTCCGGTGGGGCGCAACCTCAACGACCTGCTCCACGCCGTGGAAAGCGACAGCACCTACGGCAATCTGGGGAAGTTCCTCCACGGCTATAACGCCGGTCGGATCATCGAGCAGGCCGACGAGGCCAAGGGCACCGCGGTGATCAACGGCCTGCCGGTTCGCTTTCTGCGCAACGCCCGCAATCCCAAGGACATCGGCTGGCGGGACCATGGCGTGCGCCTGGTGGTGGACTGCACCGGCGCCTTCATCGATCCCACCGCCTCGGCGGACGAGAAGAACGGCTCCCTGCGGGGCCACTTGGCCGCCGGGGCCGAAAAGGCGGTCCTCTCCGCGCCGTTCAAGATCAAGAACAAGCAGTTGAGCATGCCCGAGGATGCCGTGACCACTGTCATGGGCATCAACGACGATGTCTTCGATCCCGGCCGGCATGTGCTGATCAGCTGTGCCTCCTGCACCACCACCTGCCTGTCCTTCATGGTGAAGCCCCTGGTGGACCACTTTGGCGCCGACCGGATCCTGTCCGCCTCCATGGTGACCATCCATGCCTCCACCGGCAGCCAGAAGGTGCTGGATGCGATTCCAAAGGCCGCTGCCACCGACCTGCGCAAGACCCGCAGCGTCATGAACAACATCATCCTCACCACCACGGGCGCCGCCAAGGCCTTGCGCCTGGTGATCCCGGAGATGGGTGAGATCGGGTTCATGGCCGAGTCGGTCCGCATTCCGTCCACCACCGGCTCCCTGGTGATCCTCACCGTCAACCTGCAATCCGAGGACGCCGCCAACCCCATCAACCGCAACGACATCAACGGCATCCTCAAGGAAGCCGCCGAGGGGGCGTTCTCCAAGTACATGGTGTTCAGCGAAAAGCAGAACGTCAGCTCGGACATCATCGGATTCCCCCGGGCCGCCACCGTCATCGAGTCCCAGGAGACCCATACCCGCACCGCCTTCACCCGGGTCAATCTGGGTCGGGTGCCCGGACTGCCGGAAAAGATCCAGAAGGAACTGGCGGGCACCACCCTGGACGTGCCCGTGACCCAAGCGGTGATCTACGGCTGGTATGACAACGAGCTGGGCAGCTATGCCCACATGCTTACCGAAAACCTGATCCACATGTCCGAAAAGATGGTCTGAAACGGCTTTGTCACCGGTTTCCCCCGGTCCCCGCCTGGGGACGAAGGGGGGAAACTGGCAGGTTTGCTGGCGCTCCCTGAGGGAGCGCCTTTTTTTTGCGGGTGGAGGGAGAAGGCTTCAGAGGGGCAGGAAGTCCATGATTCGCTTCACGGCCTGCTCCGCTCCATCCAGGGGAGGAAGCTCGGGCACTGGACGGGCGCGCAACTCCGCCAAGGGTTCCAGCCAGTGGCCGGCGTCGAAGGTGGCCTTGTCCAGCTCCAGGGCCCGCCCGTAGCGGTTCAGCCAGGGACAGATGACATCCTCGTCGGGGAAGGTGTAACGTCGGGTGTAGAGAAAAGGGACGGCATGGGCCACCGCTTCCACCGACATGCCGTAGCCGGGTTTGCCCACCACGCCGTCCACCGAGGCCATCAGATCCTGAAAGCGCCAATGGCCCGGCAGCCGGCGCCAACAGAACAGGTTGTCCACCGGGTTGGGCGGTTCCACGTCGAGAATCCAGCCGCACTGCCGCCGGCTGGCCAGGGCGTCCCAGGGGAGCCTGGGGTGGGGAATGCCCCCCAGGCTGACCAGGAACAGGGGCCGGTCCGGTCGGCTGGGCCACTGGAGCAGGCGGCGCAGCTCCAGGCCGCGATCACGCCCGCGGGTGAACAGCGGTGGAATGATCTGTCGATGGGGAAAGGCCGGCTCGGGCAGGGCGGGGGTGGGCAGCAGGGCCAGGGTGGTCCGGGCCTGGGCGGCCCGCATGTCCGCACTCCAGCGGGCGACTTCGGCCTGCCCGGGGGGGAAGCAGGCCGCCAGCACCCGATCCCAGGTGAGGGAGGCCACCGCCACGCTGGGAATGTCCAGCTCCCCGGCCGCCGCCAGGGGCAGGTAGGGGACGTTGGCCAGCAGCAGATGGGGTCGCCAGTCCGCCATGGCCTGCTTTTCGCGTTCCAGTCGCTGGGGCCATTGGTCGTGGAGGGCGCGATAGGCGGTGGCGGTGGCGGGCAGATCGGCGGTCATGGGGTCGATCTGCACCAGGCCGATGTCCCGGGCCTCGGGGTCGTGCAGGAAAGGCAGGCCCAGGTGACGCTCCAGGACCGGCCGCGGCAGGGCGGAGGCCAGGCGCAGCTCCAGCCCTGGAACGGCATGGCCCAGGTGGCGCAGAATCGGCACCAGTTGGGCCATGTGACCGAAGCCGTGGTTGGTCACGGCGCACCAGAGGCGAACGCTCATGGGATCTCTCCTTCCCCGGGATCTGCGACAGCCTTCGACATCCGGTCCGAACTACGACGGTCCGGCGGCCTTGCGGATCAGCCCGAGCCATTCTCCGCCCTCCCGGTCCAGGCTGAGCAGCTGGTGGCCATTGACCTGGCACCAGGCGGGCAGATCCTGGACGATGCCAGGGTCGGTGGCCCGCAGGCGCAGCAGCGTGGCGGGAGGCAGGCGTTCCAAGGCGCTGGTGGCCCGCAGCAGCGGCAGGGGGCAGAGCAGTCGTCGGGCGTCCACTTCGACCACATTCGATGGATCCGGGAGGGGAGGGGATGGCTTGGCGGGCATGGACAGTTGGATACGGAGGTTGCAACAGTGGAAGCATTTGTCACAATTGGAAATATATTGAATAATCTTCACAGCTATTATAAATGGAATACCTGCTCTTGATTTGGATTAATTCCTTGATCTGGATCAATTGACCGGCTTACTGCCGCTGAATGTACTCTGCCGGCGGCGAAGTCCTCTATCAGTATGGCAGGATGGCATGGAAACCGAAAGCGCAGGCAATTCCAGCCCACCCGAAAAGCGGGTCTGGAACCGGATCAGCAACCAGCTACTCTTCATCATGGCCCTGGCCATGGTGGTGGGGTTCGGAGCCATGGCCGGGTTTTATCTGCACCGGGAATCCGCGGCCCTGCGGGGCCAGGGGGAGCGGACCATGGGGCTGCTGGCGCGCATGGCGAGCCGGGGCATCCAGACCGCCATGTTATCGGGCAACGCGGAGATGGCCCACGACTATGTGGAGAACATCAAGACGGTGCCCAACATTCTGGATTTTCAGATCCTGCGGGAAGACGGAGTCCCGGCTTTTCAGGATAATCGGACCATTGAGGCGGTCAACCGGCGCCTGGGCAGCGCGGCTTTTTCTCCCCGGGTCAAGGTTGCCGACCAGCCCATGGCTCCGGCGCCGGAAGCAGCGTTGATCGCCGCTCAGGAGGGACGCGAACGCGAACTGTTTGCCTATCGGAGTGATCCCCGGGGCGATCCAGTATTGACCGTACTGTCCCCCATCGCCAACCACGAGGACTGCCATGGCTGCCATCTGCCGGGGGAGGGGGTGCGCGGCTGGGTGAAGCTGACCACCTCCATGGCTTCGGTGGAGCGTGAGATCAGCGCTGCCCGGAGGGAGGCCGGCGTGGTGTTCGGGGTGGGGATGCTGTTCATTCTGGCCATCATCTATGTGGCGGTGCGGCGCAAGGTGGTGCGACGCATTCTGGGCATGACCGAGGCCATGGGCCATGTGGCCGGGGGCGATCTGACGCATCAGGTGCCCGGGGGAGGCTGCTACGAGCTGAACCGCATGGCCTACAGCTTCAACCTCATGAGCCGGGAGCTGTTGAAATCCCACCAGGGCCTGCAGGGGGAGCGGGACAAGCTGGCCACCATCATCCTGAGCGCCCGGGAGGGGATCGTGGTGACCGACCATGACGGCGAGGTGGTGCTGGTCAATCCGGCGGCGGAGCGCCTGCTGGGCAAAACCGCCAAGGAGGTGGCCGAGCAGGAATTCATCAACCTTCTGGACGATCCGGATTATCTCAAGAATCTGCTGGGCAGCTACGATCAGAGCATGCCGGAAACCGTGGTCTACAACAATCGGATGCTCAACATCTATGCTGCCTCCATCCGTTCCGAGGATGGCCGCCCGGTGGGGTCGGCCGCCCTGCTGCGGGACGTGACCGAGGAGAAGCGGCTGGAGGAAAAGCTGCGGCAGTTCTCCTACACCGACGGCCTGACCGGCCTGAACAACCGGCGCCGGCTGGACGAGATTCTGGTGGACGAATTCGAGCGGGCCAAGCGGTATGGTCTGGAACTGGCTGTGCTGCTGTTCGACGTGGACCATTTCAAACGCTTCAACGACCAGCATGGCCATGATCAGGGCGACCGGGTCCTGCAGGCCATCGGCCGGGTGATGAAGGGGCTGTTCCGCACCGTGGATTATCCCAGCCGCTACGGCGGGGAGGAGTTTTGCGTGGTGATGCCCAGCACCGGGCTGGAGGGCGCCACCATGGTGGCGGAACGGCTGCGGCAGCGGGTGGAGGAGATGGTGGTGGATGGCCTCAAGGTGACCATCAGCATTGGTGTGGCCATCTTTCCCATTCAGCCGGTGGAGAATGCCGACGCGCTGGTGAAGGAGGCCGACCAGTCGCTCTACCAGGCCAAACACCAGGGTCGCAACCAGGTCTGCTGTGCGGCAATCGAGCCGGCCAAAATCGGTCACGGTCCGGCGGACAGTCGCAGCTGATCGCTCAGGATGGACTTGATGCGCAGCAGGTCGCCGTCCAGGGCCGGATGGCCGTGCCACCACTGATCGTCCGGTGACTGGTGTCCCACCCCCAGACGCACGTTGCGCAGGTGCGCGGCGGTCATGTGCTGGACAATTTCCTGGGCCTTCGCGCCCGCCTCGGCGTCGCGGCGGGTGATCGCCGTCACCACCGCGGCCGCCTCCCGCGCCTTCATCTGCCCGATCTCCACCATGCGGTCACCGGTGGAGAACCAAGTGTCGATCAGGCGGGGGGAATGGCAATCCCGGCAGGGGGCGGCGCGAGCCTCGGCTCGGCCGGCCTTGTCCAGATCGGCAGACGCAACTCCAACGGCGTGATTGCCGGCATGGATGTGGCAGTAGGCGCAGGAGGGGGAGCGGATGTTGCCGTCCCGCAGGGGTTGGGTGAAATCCGTCCGCCCGGCCTCCAGGGTGGCGATGACCCCGTGCTTGGATATGGTGTAGCTGCCGCTTTCCCGGGGGTGGCAGCCGATGCAGGCGTCGTTGTGGCGGGCCCGGGCGGCCATCCGGCCATCATGCTCCGGGCCATGGCAGGCATGACAGTCGGTCCCCGGCCGGTTGTGCCGGCTCTGTTCCCAGGCCGCGACCAGGGCCGGGTCCCGTTGACGGTGGCAGGAGAGGCAGTCGTCCGCCGCGACCCCCGTGCCCGTCCCGACCACCGCCCAGAACACCACCGTTGCCAGCAGCCGTTGCATCGGGCCGGTCCTCACCGCTCCACCAGAAAACCGTCCTGGCGCCACTGCTTGAGGCCGCCCAGCACCAGATAGGTCGGGCCGATGCCCAGGCTGTCCAGTTTGCGGAACGCCACCGAGGAGCGGCGATCGGTGTGGCAGAGTACGGCCACCGGGCGACCCAGATTGCGCACCTCCTCCAGACGGCTGTCCAGCTCGGGCAGGGGGATGTTGAGGGAGCCGGGCACATGGCCGTTTTCGCCGCTGAAATCGGCGGCGTCCCGTACATCCAGCACCGCCAGGTTGCCTCCGGCGGCCAGCATCTCCTGCAAGCGGGTGGTGGTCAGGTGGCGTTTGGACTCCCGCGCCCGTTTCACCCAGCGGGGCACCAGCAACGCCACCGCCAGCAATGCCAAGGCCCACATGCCAGTGCGCACCGCGTCGGCGCTGCCGCTGGCCGCCTCCTTGCCCGCGTAGCCCAGCCAGGCGTAGGCCAGGCCGCCGGGGGCCATGCAGATCAGGGAGGCCAGGAGATAGGGGGTGAGGCCGATGCGGGTCAGCCCCAGGGCGTAATTGAGCAGGTTGAAGGGAAAGATCGGCACCAGCCGGACGAAGGCCACGAAACGCCACCCCTCCGCATCCACCCCCGCCAGCAGGCGGCCCGCCATGCCTCCTGCCCGGCGCGCCACCCATTCTCCGGCCAGATGGCGGGCGATGAGGAAGGCGATGCCGGCCCCGAGGGTGGCCCCCAGCAGGCTCAGCAGTCCCCCCAGCCAGGGACCGAACAGCGCGCCCCCGGCCAGGGTCAGCACCGATCCCGGCAGAAAGAACACGGTGGCTGCGGCATACAGCAGGACGAACAGTCCCATGCCCGCCGTGCCCCAGCCCCGCACCAAGAGTTCCAGGCGGGCGGGGTCGAGCAGCTCCCGGTATCGATAGGACACGGCGATGGCCGCCACCAGCGCCACCAGGACAGTCACGCGCAGCAGAACGCGCCCCGGCGTGCCGGTGGCGGAGGGTGCGGCGGTTGGGGTGTTCATGAGGATTCCTCCGGTCGTCAATAAATCGGGATGGCGGCGTAGCCCTGGGCGTGATAGCCGGTCAGGGAGACGAAGGTATTGCCCACCACCTTGATCCCCGGCAGGATGGTGGCATTGTCCACGCCCATCAGGCGGGTGGCCAGACCGCAGACTTCCATGCGCACACCGGGTTGCTTTTGCAGGTCGGCGATCAGGGCGGCGATTTCTTCCAGAGAGGCGTGCTGGTCCATGGGCAATGCTTCCCGGTTGCTGGAGATCAGCTTCACCGCGCCGCCATGGAAGGCCAGGACGATGTGAGGCTCCACCTTTTGCCGCACCAGATCGGCGTGGGTCTGGGCGATCACCTTGAGATACAGGGGCAGGGTTTGGGGGTTGGCCATGCCGATGTCGAAAACCACCTTGCCCACGGTGACCCCTTGCAGGGCGTCGGCATCGTTCAGCGGTTGCGACGGCGCTTCCGCCCAAACCGCCGCAGGACCAGCGATGAGGGCCAGACCGAGCAGCAGGGTTCCCATGGTTTTTCTGGTTTTTCGCATGATGTTTCCTCCAGGGTGCGTCAATTGTGATCCCGGTTGAACCGGGTGTACTCCCCCTCCATCCAGAGGGGGGTCAGATCCACATTTTTGCCCGATGGACTTTTCCCATCCAGCGCAGTCAGGCGCTTGGCCTGTAGTGCGATGTTTCGGGCGGCGCTGTCCAGGCGTTCATGGAAGCGGCGGGACATGTCCGGCGCCCCGTGGGCCATGCCCTTGTAGGCGCCCAGATTGTCGAAATACCACATCTCGAAATAATCCCGCTCGATGGCGCCCACATTGTAGAAGGCCGAGGCCTGTCCTTCATAGAAGCCGATACGCTCCCGGGGCAACAGGCGGGCCATGAAATCCATGGGATAGGGCGGGCGCTCCCGGGCCGCGGGGCGCAGCAGGCCATCGCCACGCAGGGCCTTGAGCAGCCGTTCCACGCCCTGGAGGCTGCCCCAGGCCGTGCGCCGTTCGTCGTCCAGTTGCCGGAAAAAGTTCCCGGCGGTCTCTGGCGGATGGCAGTCGGCGCAGGTCGCCTGCCAGCGTTTGCGCTTGATCGCGTTTTCGGCGGTGTGTGGGTTGATCTCCCGGATGCCGAATTTCCACACCGCCTTGTCCGCCACCTGGTGATTGCCGTTGCGCATGTGGCAATAGGCGCAAGTGGGACTCGGATAGTTGCCCTTCCGCAGGGGTTTGCTCCAATCCCAGCCGGCGCCTTCCTTCTGGTAGCGTTGGCCGTGGGGCGAGGCGGCATAGGCCAGGTCATCGGGATGGGGCGGACCGCTGTGGCAGGTCAGGCAGGCCTCGGGCCGGCGGGCCTCCGCCGGATCGAAGCGGTGGCGGGTGTGGCAGGAATCGCACTTGGTCGCCACCGAATGGCATTGCAGACAGGAGGCGACTTCCGCTTTGGGTTTGTCGGCGAAGTGCTTGCTGTCCACGGCCCGTTCCATGGCCAAGGCGTGACTGGGAAAGCCGTATTTCTTTTCCTCCTCCACCTGGGCCAACCGCTGGGGATGACAGGTGCCGCAGGTCCGGGGGGTGGGGAAAGACAGTTTCTGATGATCCTCGCCATGGCAGGCGGGGCAGAGTACCGGTGGCTCCGCCCTGGCGTGACGGCTGTCCCGCCAATCCTTGACGATGCCGGGGGTGGCCTCGGCGTGGCACTCCAGGCAGTCCTCCCCCTTGAATACCCCCTCCACCGACTCGGCTTCCGGGCGATGATAGGTGCCCGGATCCCAGTATTCATGCATGGGATCGGGTTGCCAATGGGGTGCGTGTTCGCCGGTGCCCTGGGCGTTGTCGGGCAGCCCGCCCCAGGCGAGCAGCGGCCAGGCGAGCAGCAGGGCTACCAGGTGGAAACGGGCAATCCGCATAGGGCCCCCAGGTTGCTGATCAGTTCCGCGCCGCTGCCGATGAGTCCGGAATAGTGCCACGCCCCGATCAGCGCCAGGGCCAGCACCAGGGCGAACCCGGCGGCCCGCCAGCGGGGCGCCGGCCGGGTCCAATCCGCCAGCCGCCGCAACCAGGCGCGATCCTGACGCAGGGCGGGCCGCAGCAGGGTGCGCACATCGTGGAACGCCAGGCTGCTGGTGGGGCATTCGGTCACGCAGCGGCCACAGCCCATGCACTCGGTGGTGTCGATCTTCCCGGTCGCCGCTCCCATCTGCCACACAGGAATGCCCATGTCGCAGACTTTTTCGCACAGGCCGCACTGGGTGCAGGTATCGACAGCATAATCGATGCGGAACGCGCCCGCCTTGTTCAGCAGCCCGAAGGTGGCGCCGTAAGGGCAGAGGAACCGGCAATAGCCCCGATTGCCGATCCAGGGCGAAAGCAGCATGGTGGCGAAATAGGGCAGCACCACGATCAGGGCGAAGAAGCCCAGGTAGCCGGCGGTCTGATTGTTGGCCGGATGGACCATGGCCGCCATGGCCCCCAGATACAGGGCGAACCACAACCACTTGAGATGCCGCAGGCGCCAGGCCCATTTGCCGCGAGGCACATGATCCGCCTGGCGGAAGGGGAAGCCCACCACCTCGCGGATGCCGACGCAGGGGCAGTTCCAGCCGCAGATCACCCGCCGCCCAAAGAGGAATACCGCCGCCAGCACGAGAAAGAAGGTCAGCGTCCCGGGGGTGTGCAGCGAGGGAAAGGCCGGCAGCACGCCCAGGTAGCCCACATACGGCTCGATGAACGGAAACAGCCAGGGGATCAGCCACCACAGCACCGCGACGTTGGCCACCAGCAGCATCAACCGCTTGCGGGTATAGGGATTCTTCTCCGCGGCGATGCGCCAGATCCCGAAGGCGACGATGAGTCCATACTCGGTGTAGCGGTTGAGCAGGATGGAATTGTCGAACTGGTAGAACCAAGCGTCGTTGAGCCAGCCGAGAAACGCCCAGGTGAAGGCGAGCAGCGACAGCCCCTTGACCCACAGGGGATAGCGGCCCGCCAGGGAGCGTTGCTGGTCCACCGGCATGCAGCGCTGCGGCCGCGCCTTGGGTTGGGCGGGAGCGATGCCGATGACGCGCCGGGACATGGGCGATGGGTGTGCCGTTGCTTGCGTCATGGTGTCGTCGGTCCTTGTCGCGCGGCTGGCCTGCTCACCAGCGCCGGTTGATGGTGTATTCCCCCAGCCTGGACCGGAACGGCAACAGCAGGAGCGCCGTCAGGGGCTGGCATTGCCGCGGTTCCCGTAAATGTTCCAGGCCGATCTCCATGGCCTCGTGGCCTTCGGCGGGCTTGGGCCAGTAGGTGCCGAGGACGCGGTCCCACCAGGAGAGGTTGAAGCCGAAGTTCATGTTGGTTTCCGGCGCCAAGTGGGAGTGGTGGGAACGGTGCATGTCTGGGGTCACGAACACCAGGCGCAGCACCCGGTCGAGCCCTTCCGGCAGGCGGATGTTGCCATGATTGAACAGGGCCATGCCGTTGAGCAGCACTTCGAAGATCATCACCGCCAGCGGCGAGGCCCCGCTGGCATGCACCGCCACCAGCTTGATCCCCATGGACAGCACGATCTCCAGCGGGTGAAAGCGCAGGCCGGTGGTCACGTCCACGTCCAGGTCGGCGTGATGGACCATGTGCAGGCGCCACAGCACCGGCAGGGCGTGGACCACCACATGCTGAAGATAGATGACGAAATCCAGCAGCATCACCGCCAGCAGGATCTCGACCCATTCGGGCCAGACGAACTGGTTGAGCAGTCCCCAACCCCGCTCCTGCCCCAGGGCGGCCAGGGCCACCGCCGTCACCGGGAAGAGCAGGCGCACCAACAGGGTGTCGATGGCCACCAGGGTCAGATTGGGCACCCAGCGCTCCTTGCGCGTCAGGGCCCGCCCCCGCCTCGGCGCGAGGAATTCCCATGCCACCAGAACGGTCAGCACGCCCAGGAAGATTCCCAACCGCAGCAACGCCTCGTGTGCCATTCTCTTGCTCCTCTCAACGCATCGGCATGAAGGTATTCATGAATTTCACCGGCTGGGACATGGAGTTCATGTCCTGCCCCATATGCGCCATGGATCCCGTCATGACCCGCATGGAATGGTTCATGTCTCCCATGGAAGACATCATCGGTCCCAGGGCATTCATCTGCCGGGACATGACCTCCATCCGCTGGGAGACCGCATCCATCTTCTTGTCCATCCCGGCGACATGGGGCGTCATCCGTTGCATCTCCGTCCGCATGGAGCGCACGTCCTCCGACATGGTCGAAATGTTCTCCGTCATGCGTGTCATGCCTGCGGCGATGAGACCCATGTTGCCGCTCAGGTTCGCCATATTGAGTCCCATCCGGGGGTCCATGGCAACGGCCATGGATCGCATGTCCGAAGTGAGGCTGTAGATCAGGAAGAATCCATAGATCGCCAGCACCACGAAGGCGCACAGGGAAGGATAGACCACCAGCTCCCAACGCCTGGCGCTGCGATCGAAACGGCTGGAAAATTCCTCCATGATCCGCGCCAGGCAACCCTCGCACTCCATCCTGCCGCTCGGGACGTGAGCAATCCCTTGTTCTGGATGCCCGTCTTTGAAACCATGGATCACCCCATCGGCCATGGGACACCTCCCGGAAGCGGCGCGGCACGGATAGCAGGTGAACGTCGCGATGTTCAGCAATAATCAACCATATGGTTTAATGCAATTCAAACAGACAGTGGAATGCTATGTCAAGCATTTCTTTCAAGCAGGAGCTGTTCGATCATCTGGCCCGCATCGGCAAGGCGGTGGGGCAGGGGCACCGGCTGGCCCTGCTGGAGTATCTGGCCCAGGGAGAGCGGACGGTGGACGCCCTGGCGCAGATTTCCGGGCTGTCGGTGGCCAATGCCTCCAAACATTTGCAGCAGTTGCGTCACGCCGGCCTGGTGACGGCGCGCAAGGAGGGGTTGTATGTCCACTATGCCCTGGCCGACCCGGCGGTGGTGACCCTGTTGGGCGTGATCCGGGGCATCGCCGAACGCCGGCTGGGGGAGGTGGAGGAGCTGGTGCGGGGCTATCTGCTGACCAGGGACGGCCTGGAGCCGGTGCCCCGGGGGGAGCTGCTGGAACGGATGCGGGCGGGGACGGTGACGGTGCTGGACGTGCGTCCGCCGGAGGAATACGCGGCGGGGCATCTGCCCAAGGCGTTCAACATCCCGTTGCGGGAACTGGAGCGGCGCCTGCATGAGCTGCCGCCGGAACGGGAGGTGGTGGCCTATTGTCGGGGCGCCTACTGTGTCCTCTCCTTCGAGGCGGTGGCGCGGCTGCGGGAGAAAGGGTTCAAGGCGCGCCGGCTGGAGGAAGGCTTTCCGGAATGGCGGCTGGCCGAACTGCCGGTGGACCAGGCCGATTGAGTGGGATCTAGAGAGCCTGTCGCAGAATGGCCATCCATGGCCATTCTGCTTGTCGGAAGGCGAAAACTCGTTTTCGCCTTCCTCACGGAATCGATCGGTTGCACCGATTGATTCCGGCGGCGCATCCCTGCGCCGCAGAGCCTGCCGCATTCTGCGACAGGCTCTAGAGGTACCAATCGGGCGGGATGTCTTCCGCGGCCAGGGGACGGACCCGCAAGCGGCGGGACGCCCCGGCGGTTTCGGTGTCCATCTCGACCTCGGAGCGGTTGCGGCCCTTGCCGAAGCGGGCCACGATCCGGCAGGCCAGTTCGAGATCGGCGTCGTCGGCGCTGCCTTCGAGCAGGGCCAGGGGGCCGGGGAGATTCGGGGCGCGGATGGCGGTACGCCCCTGGCGGAAGCCTGCCAGGAAATTGTTCTCGGATGCGTCCCGGCCCACGATCAGCTTGAAGTGGGGAGCGGGGCGCAGGTGGCGACCGGCCTTGAGGAGAAAGATGTCGTCCAGGGTGTAGCGTTTCTCCCCCCGGTGCTGCCACAGATCCTGGAGGCGGCGGCTATAGTTCTCGTCGGTGAGGAAGCAGCAGCCGCCGGCCGGAGTGGGATAATCGACGATGCCGAATTGTTCGGCCAGGGCCATCTGGGGCTTGCGGTTGCGGCCGGAAAAATCCATCAGCCGCGAGCGGTCCACCCAGCCGCGTCGTTCCGGTTCGGTGGGAGGCAGGATCCGGGCGCTGAGGGGCCGCAGCAGCCAGCCTTCGGCCCCCGCCTCCCGGGGCACCTTGGGCATGGTATCCTTGCGCTGGCTCATGGGCCGCTGGCCCACCACTTCCCCGGAGAAGAGGAAGTGGAAGCCCAGCTCCTGCTTCAGCTCCCAGGCCTTTCTGACCATGAAGATCTTGCAGTCCAGGCAGGGGTTGAGGTTCTTGCCGTAGCCGTAGCGGGGGTTGGTGACGATCTCCACATAGGGTTCGGAGATGTCCACCATGTGGAGCTTGACCCCCAGGGCCTGGGCGGCGTGCAGGGCATCGTGGCGCGGGGGCGGCGCCCCCGGCTTGGGATTGCGGATGGCCGCGGTGTGGGACTGGACGCAGAAGCCGGTGAAGAAATTGACGCACTCCACATGGATGCCCTGCTCCTGGAGCAGGCGCACGGCCAGGGTGCTGTCCAGGCCGCCGGAAAGCAGGCCCAAAGCCCGGATGGGGCCCTCGGGAGGGTGGTCTGGAATCGCTATGGTCATGGTGTATTCGTCGATGCGAGCGTCAGGGGACGGGCGATCGGTCGGCCCGGGCCAGCAGTTCCGCGGCTTCCAGGGCGTGGTAGGTGAGAATCAGATCGGCCCCGGCGCGCTTGAAGGCGGTGAGGGTTTCCAGCATCACCCGTTCGCCGTCGATCCAGCCCCGTTCGGCGGCGGCCTTGAGCATGGCGTATTCGCCGCTGACGTTGTAGACCGCCAGGGGCACGTCGAAGCGGTCCCGAACCTCTCGCACCAGATCCAGGTAGGCCAGGCCCGGTTTGACCATCACCAGGTCGGCGCCCTCTTCCAGGTCGATGGCCACCTCCCGCAGGGCCTCGCGGCGGTTGGCCGGGTCCATCTGGTAGGTCCGGCGGTCGCCGAATCGCGGGGCGGACTGGGCCGCATCCCGGAACGGGCCGTAATAGGCGGAGGCGAATTTGGCCGCATAGGACAGGATGGGGATTCCCGGGTGACCGCCCCGATCCAGGGCGCCGCGGATGGCGGCCACCATGCCGTCCATCATGCCCGAGGGGGCCACCATGTCCACGCCGGCCCGGGCGTGGCTCAGGGCCGAGAGTCCCAGCCGCTCCAGGGTGGCGTCGTTGTCCACATCGCCGCCGGCGATCACCCCGCAGTGGCCGTGGTCGGTGTACTCGCAGAAGCAGAGATCGGAGATGACATAAAGCTCCGGCAGGGCGGTCTTGAGGGCGCGGATGGCCCGTTGCACAATGCCCTGATCGTCGCAGGCGTCGCTGCCCAGCGGGTCCTTGGCGGCGGGAATGCCGAACAGGATCACCCCGCCCAGGCCCAGTTCCAGGGCGCGACGGGCCAGGGGCAGGGTCAGGTCGATGGAGCATTGGGCCACGCCGGGCATGGATGGCACCGGATGGTGAACCCCTTCCCCGGGAACCACGAACAGGGGCAGAATCAGGTCTTCGGGGCGGACCTGGGTCTCCCGCACCATGCGGCGGATGGCAGGATTGCTCCGCAGGCGGCGGGGGCGGCGGCGGGGGCGTGGGGGTTGGATCATGGGCTCTTCCGTGTTGGAGGTTGCGCCGGCCAGAGGATGCGCCATGGACGCCCGTCAGGCAAGGCGGGGAGCGCACCCGCCGGGGGCGATGGGGCATCCGCGCAGAAAAAGGGGTCGCCCCGGAGAGACAAAAAGAGTAGATTATCGGGACTATCGGACCGCTTGCTCGACTGTATCAGGCTGCGGGCCCATTCCGGAGAGGCTGCATGACCCATCTGATCGCGAACCGTTTGCTGGCGTCCGGCTGCACCGATGTGGGGAGCGTCCGCACCCTCAACGAGGACAATTACCGCATCAGCCAGGAGGCAGGCGTCCTGATCGTGGCCGATGGCATGGGCGGCCACGATGCCGGAGAGGTGGCCAGCGCCCATGTCATCGAAATGATGATGGACTACCTGTCCCGCCCCCTGCCGGACGATGAGGAGGTGACCATCGTGAACGCCCCCGGCCTCAGGGCGGCTGATCCCGAGGCGCCCACCATCGTTGCCGGAGAGGAAGACCTCTGGAACACCGATGACATCGATACCCTGGAATCGGTGGCCAGCACCTCGTCCTGGAAACAGTTGAGTCAGCAGCTCATCAAACAGGTTGGGGACGCCATCGTCCATACCAACGAGAAGATCAACGAGATCAACCAGGAACGTGGGTACTACGACGGTTCCGGGATGGGATCCACCCTGGTGGGACTCTGGATGCCCCCGGGGTTTTCCCGGGCGGTGGTGTTCCATGTCGGGGACAGCCGGCTCTACCTGATGCGGGCCGGCGAAGGCCTGAAGCGGGTCACCCAGGACCACACCCTGTATCAACAGTGGCTGGACTTCGGCTCCCAGGGCCGACCACCGGCCCAGAACGTCATTCTCCAGGCCATGGGACCGGTGGAACAGGTGGTGCCCGATATTCAGCTCCACCTGCTGAGTCCGGGGGACCGGGTGCTGCTGTGTACGGATGGATTGACGGGCATGATCGGCGACGACCTCATCGAGGAGCAGTTGCGGGGCCTGCAACGGGACAACCTCGACCAGGTCTGCCGCCACTTGATCGAACTGGCGAAGAAACAGGGCGGCAAGGACAACATCACCGTCATTGTGGGATTGGTTACCGATTGATGGTCCCAGGACAGTGACCGTGGCAGCCGGGAAGCGGCTTGCAGCGGGGGAGGGTGGAAGAGGCTGTCCCCATCCATCCAGAGTTACCGTGGAAGCCGGGAGGCGGCTTTCATCGGTGGAGGGTGGAGGGAGGCCTCCCCCATCCATCAAAGGTTAGGGGAGATGTCGTGAGAGAGAACAAGCAACTGGCCATCATGTTTGCCGATATCGCCGGCAGCACCCGGCTCTACGAGCAACTGGGGGACGCCAAGGCCAGGGATATCACGTCCCGCTGTATTGAATTCCTGACCAAAACCACCAAAGCCTATCGGGGGCAGGTGGTCAAGACCATCGGCGACGAGGTGATGTGTACCTTCCCCACCGCCGATGACGCCGGGGACGCCGCCATCCGCATGCAGGAGGATCTGCTGGGCATGGCCGGCTCCTTCGAAGCCACCGTGAAGATCCGCATCGGTTTTCATTTCGGCGATGTCATCGAGGAGACCACCGAGCGGCGGGACGTGTTCGGCGACGCCGTGAACCTGGCGGCCCGCATGGCCTCCCAGGCCAAGGCCGACCAGATCATCACCACCGGCGAAACCCTGGAGCTGATGAACCCGGGGCTGCGGCTCAGCAGCCGGCTGCTGATCACCACCAACGTCAAGGGCAAGGAAAAGCCGGTCGGCATCTACGAACTGACCTGGGGCGAGCAGGAGGAACTCACGGTCATGGGCGGCCTCGGTCCCCAGGCCATGATGAAGCCCCCCGGCATCACCCTGACCATCAGCTACCAGAAGGACGTGATCACGGTGGATGAGAATCTCACCAATATCACTCTGGGACGCGGCAAGCAGAACAATCTCCTGGTGCCGGACAACATGGCCTCCCGCATCCATGCCCGGGTCGAATTCCGCCGCGACCGGTTCATGATCGTGGATCAGAGTACCAACGGCACCTTCGTGACCACCTCCACCGGCGAGACCACCTTCATCCACCGGGACGAACGGCGTCTGACCGGCAGCGGCGTGATCGGGCTCGGCCAGCGGGTGACCCCCGATCATCCCACGGCGGTGGCCTACTCGGTTTCCCAGGGAGGGTGAACCATCCCCCGCTGCCACCGGGCTGTGTGGTAGGGACCGGCCATGGCTCTGGATCGACCGTGAAACAGAACATCACCCTGACCGTCCTCTTCGCCGACATCGTCGGCAGCACGCGCCTGTATGAATCCCTGGGGGATCAGCGGGCGCGGGAGCTGACCAGCCACTGGCTGGAGGCTTTGGCCGGGATCACCCGGGCCCAGGGCGGACAGGTGGTGAAGACCATCGGCGATGAGCTGATGAGTACCTTTCCCCAGGCCGAGACCGGCGCCAGGGCCGCCCTGGCCATGCAGGAGCGCAGCGACCGACCCGAGTTCGCCCCCGGCGTGCCCCTGCGGATCCGGGTGGGGTTCCATCATGGTCCAGTGATCGCCGAAAGCAGCGATCTGTTCGGGGAGGGGGTCCACATCGCCACCGCCATGGTGCGACAGGCCAAACCGGACCAGATTCTCACCACCGGAGAAACCCTGCAGCGGGTGGCCGATCCGATTCTGTTGGGCCGGGTGCGTCTGCTGGTCGGAGAGGCCCGGCTGGAGGGCCTCTACCGCCCCATGGAACTCTGCGAGCTGACCTGGGGCGAGGTGGATGAGATCACCCGGCCCGGCGTCGCACCCCGGCAGTCCGCCGCCGCTCCGGCCCGGATACTGGAAGTGCGTTGCGGAAGCCATGTGGTCCGGGTGGGGGCCGACCTGCCCGAGGTGACCATGGGGCGCGGCGGCCAGAACCACCTGGTGGTGCCCGACTCTCAGGCCTCGCGGATCCACGCCCGCATTTCCCTGCAGAAAGAGCGTTTTCTCCTCGAAGATCAGAGTACCAACGGCACTTGGCTGCATGGTCCCGACGCCGAGCCCCTGCTGTTGCACCGGGACAGTCGCTCTTTGCCCGAACAGGGCTTCATCGGCCTGGGCCGCAAGGTGACCGCCGCCACGTCGGAGGCGGTGCATTTCTCTTTGACCGAGGGTTGAACAGGCCAGGGCGCGCTATTCCGTCGCCCCAAAAAGCTGGGCCAATCCCAGTGTGACCCTTTGGGCGTCGGCGGTGGAGAGGGATCCCAGGCGTCCACGTATCAATCGGTGGTCCAGCGTGAATAGTTTGAAACGCACCACGGAAGCCGCCGTCAGTCCTGCCGAGGCAAGATCCTGCAATGGGCAATCCAGCGGCCAGGGGGTATGGCTGGCGGAGGTGATCATAGCCATCACCGAATGGCCCGCCGGTCCATTGAAGGCCGCCTGTGACAGCACCAGCGCCGGCCGGTTCTTGGAGGCCTCCCGATCGGTAAAAGGGAACGGCACCCGCACGACGATGAAACGCTCACAGGTCACGGAACGCTTCCTCGTCCTCGGCGCTTCCCCATTCCGTCAGCGTGCCTTCCAACGCCCGCAGATACTCCAGATCCATCGGCTGCGAGCGACGCACTCGCACGCTGCCATCCGGAAGCAACTCCCAGAGAATCCGATCCCCCGGCCCCACATGCAGCGCCTCGCGGATCTTTCGTGGTACCGTGGTCTGCCCCTTGCTGGTGATCTTGGCGATGGCGGTCATGGCAGACTCCTCTGTAAGGATATCATTGCTTCCTTACTCTACCTTGACAACGCTGGCCGGGCAAGCCGGTTGGCCAGATCGTCGCTGCCGGAACAGGGCTTCATCGGCCTGGGCCGCAAGGTGACCGCCGCCACGCCGGAGGCGGGGCATTTCTCTTCGACCAAGGGTTGAACAGGCGGACCCTGATTTCGGCACTGGCGGTTTCCGTTGGTGATGTCGTATTTTTTCGAAGTCATGCCACCGTTCACCGGAGTCAATCAACGGTTGTGGACTCATGAGGGATCGGTTCGGCTCCAGTAAGCGGCGACGGCTTCCAGCAAGGCCTCGGCGGTGGGGCGTTCCGCCACCAGATGGACCGTCAGGCCCAGGGTGCGCAATTCTCCGGCCGTGATCGGGCTGAGGGCGGCGATGGTGGCGCCGGCCAGGGCGGCGCGGGCCGGCGGGGGCAGGGCGGCCAGAAAGGCCGCGGCGCTGCGGCCGCTGAAGAACAGCACGGCATCCACGCGACCGGTCTCGATCTCCCGCACCACCGCCGGGGGCAGGGCGGCGACCGGTTCCGCCCGGTAGGCGGTCACCAGGTCCACCGGGCAGCCCTCCTGCTCCAGGAGGGCGATGGCTTCCCACCGGCCGACTTCCGCCCGCAGGCACAGCAGCCGGCTGCCCCGGGGCAGCCGGGCCAGGATGTCCCGCCCCAGGTCCGCTGCATGGCCCGGGCGGGTGGGCTGGAGGGTCGGATAGCCGTGTTTTTCCAGCACCCGCGCAGTCTTGGGCCCCACCGCGAACACCGGCGGCCGGGGACCGGCGGCCGGCAGGGCGGCCAGGAAGGCGCGGGCGCCGTTGGCGCTGGTGATCACCACACCCTGATAGCGCTCCAGGGCGGCCAGAGCCGCGGCCAGGGGGGCCGGATCCCGGGGCGGCCGAATCTCCAGGGCCGGGGCCAGCAGGGCCACCCCGCCGCGGCGGGTCACCAGGGCCGCCGTGGCGGCGGCCTCGGGTTGGGGGCGGGTGATGAGCAGGGTGCGGCCGACCAGGGGCGCGGGAATCGCGGGCGCCGGCGGGGTCATCCGGCAGTCCGGTCCACAGCGGGCGGTGAGGCGGAGGGGGGCGCAGCGGCGTACAACTCCGCCAGGATGCGATCCGCGCCCCGGTCCAGCAGCTGTCGGGCCAGCTGGCGTCCCAGGGCCTCGGGTTCGCCGAGGGGGCCGCTGTGGCACGCCCGCAGCAGGGGCCGGCCCGCCAACCCGGCCACCAGACCTTCCAGAATGAGGCGGTCGCCGTCCAGCACGGCATGGCCGGCGATGGGCACCTGGCAGCCGCCTTCCAGGGTGGTCAGGAAGGCGCGTTCGGCCAGAACCCGCAGGCGGGTCGGGGGATGATCCAGCGGGGCCACCAGGGCCGCCACCCGGGGGTCCTCCTGGCGCAGTTCAATGCCCACCGCGCCCTGGCCGATGGCCGGCAGCATGCGCTCCGGCTCCAGGTATTCCTTGACATGAGCGGTCAGCGCCATGCGCTGCACCCCGGCGGCGGCCAGGAGGATGGCGTCGAAATCCCCCGCCTCCAAACGGGCGATGCGGGTGCCGATGTTGCCGCGCAGCGAAATCACCTCCAGGTCGGGACGCCGCGCCAGCACCTGGCTCTGGCGGCGCAAGGATGAACTCCCCACCCGCGCCCCCTCCGGCAGTCGGTCCAGGGCGGCGTGATGGAGGGACAGAAAGGCGTCCCGGGGATCATGGCGTTCCAGAATGGGCCCCAGGGTCAGGCCGGTGGGCAGTCCGGTGGGCATGTCCTTCATGGAATGCACCGCCAGATCGGCGCGGCCATCCAGCAGGGCGTCTTCCAGTTCCTTCACGAACAGCCCCTTGCCGCCCACCCGGGCCAGGGGCACGTCGAGGATCTTGTCGCCCTGGGTCTTGATGGGCACCAGCGTCACCTCCAGGCCGGGATGGTGCTGCTCCAGCCGGGACTGGACCCAGCGGGCCTGCCAGAGGGCCAGGGGGCTGCCCCGGGTGCCGATGCGCACTGTCTGATGGATCACGGGTTTGCGTTCTCCGGTGCCGGTGGTAAGGTCTGCTGGCGGAACAGGGCCTTTGACAATACGGCGGTCCGGAGCGGGGGACAAGTGACCATGCGGGTGTTGGGAATCGAGACCAGTTGCGATGACACCGCCGCGGCGGTGGTGATCCAACGCCAGGGACGGCTCACCGTGGCGGCCAACGTGGTGCAGAGCCAACTGGAGGTGCATGCCGCCTATGGGGGCGTGGTGCCGGAGCTGGCCAGCCGGGCCCACATCCGCCATGTGCTGCCGGTGGTGGCGACCGCCCTGGAGCGGGCCGGGCTGACCCTGGACGCCCTGGACGGCATCGCCGTGACCACCGGGCCGGGCCTGGTGGGGGCGCTGCTGGTGGGGGTGGCCACGGCCCAGGGGTTGGCCATGGCCCGCGGGCTGCCCCTGATCGGGGTCCACCACATGGAGGGGCATCTGCTGTCGCCGTTTCTGGTGGAACCGGATTTCGCTTTCCCCTGCGTGGCGCTGCTGGTGTCCGGCGGCCATACCCTGCTGGTCCATGCCCGGGGGTTCGGGGACTATCACCTGCTGGGCCAGAGCCTGGACGATTCGGTGGGGGAGGCGTTCGACAAGGGCGCCCGGCTGCTGGGCCTGGGCTATCCCGGCGGCCCGGCCATCGGCGCCCTGGCCGTGGGGGGCGATCCGCGGGCAGTGCCTTTTCCCCGGGTGTTGCTGAACCGGCAGGCCTGCGATTTTTCCTTCTCGGGTCTCAAGACCGCCCTGCGCACTTGGCTGGAGAAGCGGGAGAATGGCGGACCCACGCCATCCGATGTGGCCGCCTCCTATCAGGAGGCCCTGGTGACCCCCCTGGTGATCAAGGCCCTGCAGGCCTGCCGGCTGGCGAACACCACCCGGCTGGTGGTGGCAGGCGGGGTGGGGGCCAACCGGCGGCTGCGGGAGAAGCTCCAGGCGGAAGCCGAGGCGGCGGGCATCCGGGTGCTGTTTCCGCCCCTGGAGTTCTGCACCGACAACGGCGCCATGATCGCCCTGGCCGGACTGCGCCGGCTGGCCCTGGGCCAGCAAGCCACGGCCCCCCTGGACGCCCGGCCCCGCTGGTCCCTGGCCGAGCTGGCAGGGCCTGTCAGGTCACTATAGCAGCCCGTTGATAAATGGGCTGCTGGCGGGGCAGGGATGCCCCGCCGGAATCAACGGATTTCCAATCCGTTGATTCCGTGAGGGAACCGCAAGCAGAGCTTGCGGTTCCCGACGTTGAAAAAGTCATGGATGGCTTTTTCAACGCTCTGATAGGACACCTCCGGTTTAGGAGTCCGGTCCCTCAAAAGGAGTTCGCGGATGAGTCGAGAGCAGACCACCGTCACCCTGCCGGTGGCGGGCATGAACTGTGCTTCCTGTTCCAGCCGTCTGGAGCGCCGGCTCAACAGTCTGGAGGGCGTGGCGGCGGCTGCGGTCAACCTGGCGGTGGGGGAGGCCACCGTGACCGGAAGCCTGACCCTGACCGAGCTGGTGGAGGCCGTGACCGCCACCGGTTTTCAGGTGCCCCGGCTGCGGGAGACGTTCCGGGTGGAGGGTCTGTCCTGCGCCGCCTGCGTGGCGCGCACCGAGGACGCCTTGCGCCAGGTGCCCGGAGTGCTGGTGGCGACGGTCAACTTGGCCGAGACCACCGCCACGGTGGAATATCTGGCCCCGCCAGCCTCCTTCGACCGGCTGCGGGAGGCGGTGGCCGGTCGGGGATTCAAACTGCAACGCCGGGAGGCTGGGGAGGATCCCCTGGCCCGGGCCGACCGGGAACGGCGCGCCGAGCATGACGACCTGCGCCGCCGGCTGCTGGTCGGCGGGGTGTTGGTGCTGCTCAACGCGCTGGTGGTCCACGGGTCCGACCTGGGACTGGAGGGCATCCTGGCTCTGGGGACCGGGGTCGGTCCCTGGCTGCAACTGGTCTTGATCACCCCGGTGCAGTTCTGGGCCGGCAGCCGGTTTCACCGCTCCGCCTGGGCCGCCGCCCGCCACGGTGCGGCCAACATGCATACCCTGGTGACCCTGGGCACCTTCAGCGCCTACGGCTATTCCCTGCTGGTGCTGCTGGTCCCGGAGCTGTTCCAGGCCCCGGGCCTGACGGCGGCGGTTTATTTCGATACCGCGGGCGACATCGTGGTGCTGATCCTGCTGGGACGCTTCCTCGAATCCCGGGCCAAGGGTAACACCTCGGCGGCCATCCGCAAGCTGATGGGACTGGCCCCGGCCACGGCCCGGGTGCAGCGGGATGGACGGCTGCTGGAGCTGCCCCTGGCCGAGGTGGTGGTGGGCGATCTGGTCATGGTGCGTCCCGGCGAGAAGGTGCCGGTGGATGGGGTCGTCGTGAAGGGCAATCCGGTCCTGGACGAATCCATGCTCACCGGCGAGTCGCTGCCGGTGGAGCGGGGGCCGGGGGATCCGGTGGTGGGGGGCACCCTCAACACCACCCGGGCCTTTACCCTGACCGCCCAGCGGGTGGGGCAGGCCACGGTGTTGGCCCGCATCGTGGAGACCGTGCGCGCCGCCCAGGGCAGCAAACCCCCCATCGCCCGCTTGGCGGACCGCATCGCCGGGGTGTTCGTGCCGGTGGTGGCGGCGGTGGCCGCGCTGACCTTTCTGGTCTGGTGGCTGTGGGGTCCCCAACCCTCCCTGACCTATGCCCTGCTCAATTTCATCGCCGTGCTGATCATCGCCTGTCCCTGCGCCCTGGGCCTGGCCACCCCGACCTCGATCATGGTGGGCATCGGCCGGGGGGCGGAGCGGGGCATCCTGATCCGCGACGGCGCCGCCCTGGAGAGCGCCCACCGGGTGGACCTGGTGGTGTTCGACAAGACCGGCACCCTGACCCGGGGCGCCCCGGCCCTGGTGGAATGGACCGGCTCCGGGGACGATCTGGCCCGGGCGGCGGCGGTGGAGGCCTTTTCCGAACATCCCCTGGCCCGGGCCATCGTCAACGGGGCGGCGGAGCGGGGTCTGGAGCTGCCCGCCGCCAGCGATTTCCAGGCCACACCCGGGGGTGGGGTGCAGGGAATGGTGGCGGAATGCCTGGTACAGGTGGGGACCGTCCGGTTCCTGGCCGACGCCGGCGTGGCGGTAGCCGCCCTGGAAGAAGACATGGCCATTCGGGAGGAGAAGGGCCAGACGGTGATGGGAGTGGCGGTGGCCGGGCGCCCGGTTGGCTTGCTGGCCGTGGCCGACACGTTGCGGCCGGAAAGCGTCGCCGCGGTGGCCCAGTTGAAAGACATGGGCCTGGCCGTGGCGATGCTGACCGGGGACGGCCGGCGTCCTGCGGCGGCCATTGCCGCTGCCCTGGGCATCGAGACGGTACTGGCCCAAGTGCTGCCCGAACAAAAGGAGGCCGAAATCCGCAAGCTCCAGGCCGCCGGCCGCCGGGTGGCCATGGTGGGGGATGGCATCAATGACGCCCCGGCCCTGGCCCGGGCCGACGTGGGCCTGGCCATGGGCGGCGGCACCGACGTGGCCATGGAAGCCGCCGGCATCACCCTGATGGGTGGCGACCCCCGGGGGGTGGCCGGGGCCATCCGCCTGTCCCGCGCCACCATGGCCAACATCCGCCAGAACCTCTTCTGGGCCTTCGCCTACAACGTGATCCTCATTCCCCTGGCGGCGGGGGTCTGGTTTCCCTGGTTCGGCATCCTGCTGTCGCCCACCTTCGCCGCCGGGGCCATGGCCCTGTCCAGCGTGACCGTGGTGAGCAATGCGTTGCGGTTGCGTCGGTTCGCGGATTCCCACGAACTTTGATGGATGGGGGAGGCCTCCCTCCACCCTCCCACTGTTTGATGGATGGGGGAGGCCTCCCCTCCACCCTCCCACTGTAGAAAGCCGCTCAGCGGCTTTCTACAGCACCCACCCTGCCACC
>PEAP01000110.1 GCA_002753665.1 Magnetococcales bacterium DC0425bin3 | reverse complement strand
TCCCGCGGGTTCGCGTGGGGGGGGCTGTGGGGGGGCGGGTTCCAGAGAGGCAATTTCCCCGATGGCAGGAGGTTCCCCGACAGGTGGGGTTACCCCGACCGCGACCTGCTCTTCGTCCTGGGGCCCGGTCTCGACTTCCACCTCTCCCCTGGCCTTGGAATCCGCCTCTATCCGTTCCCGGCGTTCCTGCCTCTGGGTTTCCTCGTAGGCTTTCCGTTCCTCCGGGCTCATGGCCGGCAGGATATGGTGTCCCTGGGGAAAATTTTTCTGTGGATCATCGGGAGAGGTCCGGGAATCATCGGCCGGACCCTGGTCCTGGGGCGAAGCAGAGGACTTTCTCAAGGTCTCATTGGAGGATTTCCCTTCGCCCGCCTTGACGAAGGTGCGCTTGCGGCGCACCTCCACCACCACGCTCTTGCTGCGGCCGTGGGAAAAATTCTGCTTGATGGAGCCCCCTTCCACCGTTTTCTTCAAAACGATGCGGCGGGGCGCCTTCAAATGCAACTTGTTGTCCTTGTCGCTATTTTTCGTGTCGTCACTCAACGGCCACTTCCCTACGGCTTTTCCGGTTCAAGAGATGAAAAAGGCCCGCCATCGCAAAGCGTCGGCCCGTACCCGCCGGGCTGCTCCGCCATCCAGGACCGCCAGCAGGGCCGTGGGACCCCGTCCGCAGGCCGCTCCCAGATGGTCCCGGTCCAGCAACTCCAGGGGCTGCCGGCAGCCATGGCGCCGAACCAGCCGGTCCACTTTCTCCCGGGTGTTGTCCGCCGTGTCTCCCGCCAGCAGCAGGAGAGGATCGGCGCCCTGTTCCAACAGTTCAGCGGCCATCAGAAGGCCGGTACGCACCATCCCCGCCCGCCGAGCCAGACCGATTCCTTCCACCGCCCGCCGGCTCAAGCCCTGCCCCAGCCGCTCGGACCAAGTGTCCATGTCCGGCAGGATGACCGGATGGCGGGCCAGTTTTTCCAACTGCCCCGGACGGCTGGCCAGAACCCGCAGGTTCTCCTGGCTGGGGTGAAGCCAGAGGCCTCGGCCCGGCAGGCGTCCGCCCAGATCCTCGGTCAGGCGGCCCTGGGGATCGACCACCAGCCGCAAAAGCTCTTCCCGGGGACCTTCCTGCCGGCTGACCAAGCAGGTGCGTCGGGGCGACTTGTCCTCCGCCTCATTCCGGGTCCTGCGGCTGTTCTGGCTCTTTCTCGCCATCGAACCAACCCGCCAGTTTGCGGGCCTCCAGGATCAACGCTTCCACCTCTTCCCGGCTCAACGATTTGCCGACCAGATCCTCGAACTCGTCGGCGGCCAGGTCGGCCAAATCGTCCAGGGAGGAGATGCCTTTCTCGGCCAGGGGCACCACCAGGGCTTCCGGCAGATTGTCCAACTGGGAGATGCGGGGATCGATGTGCAGCTCCACCTTGCGCTCTTCGGTCATCAAGGCCTGTTGCAAGAGCTGATCCCGGGCCCGGGTGCGCAGTTCTTTGGCGATATCCTCGTCGAACCCCTCGATGGACACCAGCTCCTCCAGAGGGACATAGGCCACCTCCTCGCTGGTGGTGAACCCCTCGTGGATCAGGGCGGAGGCCACATCCTCGTCGATATCCAGGATCGCCATGAAATGCTTGGCCAGCCCCTCGAATTCCTCCGCCCGACTGTCCATCTCTTCCTTGTCGGTGATGATGTCGATGCGCCAGCCGGTCAGGTCCGAGGCCAACCGCACGTTCTGACCCCGACGGCCGATGGCCAGGGATAGCTGTTCCTCGCTGACCACCACCTTGATGCTCTTCTCTTCCTCGTCCACCACCACCTTGGCCACTTCCGCCGGGGCCAGGGCGTTGCAGACGAACACCGCCGGATCGGCGTTCCATTCGATGATGTCGATCCGTTCTCCCTGGAGTTCCGTCACCACGCCCTGCACCCGGGAGCCACGCATGCCCACGCAGGCACCGACCGGATCCACGCGGGGGTCGTTGGAACGCACCGCGATCTTGCTGCGAAAGCCGGGATCCCGAGCCACGGCGCGGATTTCCACGATGGAATCGTAGATCTCCGGAACCTCCATTTCGAACAGACGGGTCACCATTTCCGGATGGGTCCGGGACAGAATCACCTGGGGCCCCCGGGGCACATCCCGCACTTCGTGGATGTAGGCGCGGATCCGGTCCCCGGGCCGGTAATGTTCCCGGGGGAGCTGCTCCTCGTAGGGCAGGAACGCCGAGGTCCGACCCAGGTCCACATGGATGTTGTTGCGTTCCACCCGCTTGACCAAGCCGTTGACCAGTTGGCCCTTGCGGTCCACATATTCCTGGTAGATCCGCTCCCGCTCCGCCTCCCGCACCTTCTGCACGATCACCTGTTTGGCGGTCTGGGCGGCGATGCGACCGAATTCGATGGGGGGCAGGGGCTCGGCGATGAAGTCGCCCACCTGGGCGCCGGGATTGAGCTTCCGGGCTTCTCCCAGGGCGATCCCCACGTCGGGATCCTCCACTTCCTCCGGCGTTCCCTTCACCTCCCGAAGCTGATTCAGCAGAAACTCACCGGTGGCGTTGTCAAACCGGGCCTGAATGTTCTTGTGGGCCCCATACTTCTTGCGGGATGCGGTCTGGATCGCCGTTTCCATTGCTTCGATGACGATCCGCCGATCAATCCCTTTTTCCCGGGCGACCTGTTCCACCACCTGCATGATTTCCCCAGCCATGGCAAACGCTCATCCACTCCTTGGTCAAAACACAACGTCCAAATTGGCTTTGGCTACCATGGCCAGGGGTATCCGCACCGGAGTTCCCTGACCGACGGTATCCACCAGGATGTCATTCCCATCCATTCCCCGCAACACTCCCTGGAAGGTTTTTTGTGCTTTGCCTCCGGTTTCCGGCTCCAGGGGCCGAAACGTGCGGACCGCCACCCGCTGGCCCGCGAACCGAAGAAAATCCTCGGGTTTCTTCAGGGGGCGCGTCACCCCCGGCGAGGAAACTTCCAGCCGGTACTCCCCGACGATCGGGTTCGCCACGTCCAGCAGTCCAGACAGGTGACTGCTGATGGCGGCGCAGCGTTGCAGGTCCACTCCCCCGTCCCGGTCCACGAAGACCCGCACGATCCGGTCGCGGCCCTCCTTGCCATAGTCCACATCGACCAGCTCGCAGCCCGCAGCCGCGACCGCCTCCTCCGCCAGGGGGAGGATCCGCTCCAGCGGCCCGCTCACGGGATGTCTCCGGAAACGGCACCGGCCACCGCCGGGGGAAACACAATAAAAAAAGCCGGCAAAGCCGACTCCGTATACAGCAGACTCCAGAAACGATTGCGGATACGATTGGGCATCATACGTTTTTTTTCCGCCCCTGCCAAGGGAAACCGACGTCCTCTCATGGCGACCGCCGCTCTTTTCCGGTCCGGGGAAAAATGAAGAGGATTTCGTCCGGGTAAACCAGCCCCAGATCCCGGCGGGCGACCTCCTCCAGGACCGTGGGTTCCCGTTCCACCAACAGGATGTCACCCTGCAACAAGTGGATCCGGTCGCTCACCCGGTTGATTTCCTGTTTCACCAGCATCAGTTGGCTCTCGGTGCGCCGCCACCTGACCAGGCCCTGCTCCCCGAACCAGAGAACATACTGGGCCCAGCCGTTGGCCGCCAGCAGGGTCAGACCCACCCAGACCCATTTGGAAGAGGTCTCGCCGCCTTCCATGTTCCTCGTTCCTCCCCCTCCCTGAGAGCCTGCCGAATGATCTTTCGCCAAGCTTGCGCCGCCCGCCAGGGGCCGCCGACAATCACCGCGCCGTGACCCCGATCCCGCCGCTGGGGCACAATGCGCTCCATTCCATCACGTTACGATGGATGGGGGAAGCCTCCCTCCACCCTCCACCGATGAAAGTCGCGACACGACTTCCACGGATAAACCAGCCGGAGAACTCCCATGTCCGAAACCATCAGCCAGCGGTTCCTGAAATTCGCCCTGGAGACCAGGGCACTCCTGTTCGGACAGTTCCGCACCAAGGCGGGACGCATCAGTCCCTATTTCTTCAATGCGGGCCTGTTCAACGACGGCCGCTCGCTGGCCCGTCTGGGCCATTTCTACGCCGAGACCATCCAGGCCGCGGGGCTCGACTTCGACATGCTGTTCGGCCCTGCCTACAAGGGGATTCCCCTGGCCACCGTCACTGCCACGGCCCTGGCCGAACGGTTCGGACGCAACGTCCCCTTCGCCTTCAACCGCAAGGAAGCCAAGGATCATGGCGAGGGCGGCGCCCTCATCGGCGCGCCCCCGGCCGGCCGGATCCTGCTGGTGGACGATGTGATCAGCGCCGGCACCTCGATCCGGGAGTCGTTTCAGCTCCTGGAAGCCGCCGGTGCCCGCCCGGCCGGAGTGGTCATCGCCCTGGACCGGCAGGAGCGGGGCACGGGAGCGACCGGAGCGGTCCAGGAAGTGGAGAACCAGTGGAAAATTCCCGTGGTGGCCATCGCCCGGCTGGAGGATCTGATCAGGATGCTGGAGCAGGATGAAGCCCGAAAGGAAACCTGCGCGGCCATTCGAGACTACCGGCTCCGCTACGGCATCCGTTAATCCTTGTCCGGGGCGGTCCCCTCCCCTCCGCCGGAATTGCAGCTCCGCAGGGCCTGGGCCGCCTTGGAACTCCCCTTGAGGGATACCGAGAACTGGAACTCCTTCTGCCCGTTGGAAAACCGGATTTCCATCTCGCTACGGCGCTTCACCTGATCCAAAAGTCCCCCGGTCCCCTTCAGGTATTGCCATTCCCAGAACTGATTGCCGGACGCCAGATCCGGGGTGAACTCCAGCCGGATGGGAGGTTCCCGGTCGAACTGGACCACCACCTGGTCCCGGGCCAACCCGATGCGCTCCTTCTCGGTGAACAGCTCGTCGTAATGCGTATCCCCGGGGAACAGGGCGAGGATCGCGGCGGGGCGACCATCCAGCTGCATGGCGATTTCGAGTTTGCAGATGCCGTGCAGCTTCCGCACCGTGAATGGCCCTTTCTGGAAGACCTCCTGGGCACCGGCGTCCCAGGGCGCCAGAGCCATCATCAATGACAAAATCAGGGCAAATCTCATATCCTTACCTCCGGATCTCCTTTGGGGTCCATGCCAAATCTTTACAAGCTTTCATGAATGGGGGACGCTGCCCTCCATCATCGGACCACGAAGGTCCGAAGGCGACTTTCATGGCCGTTGGGCGGGAGGCCAAAAAACCTGGGATGGAACCCTCCCAGGGCTTATCTTAACGCGCTTGGCCTTCGACGCCAACCGTTGCCACGGAGGGGCCGCCCCAAAAAGCCGACCCCAAGCCATTCCAACCAGAGAATCTGCCAAGGAATCCCCATGGCCATCCAGCCCAGCCGCCTGCTCCGCTTCAAGAAATCCCTCTCCGAGAGAATCCTGGTCCTGGATGGAGGCATGGGGACCATGATCCAGACCCTGAACCTGGAAGAACGGGATTTCCGGGGCAGCCGTTTCGCCCGGCACAAGGGCGATCTCCTGGGCAACAACGAACTGCTCACCCTCACCCGGCCCGACCTGATCCGAGACATCCATCTGGCCTACCTGGAAGCGGGGGCCGATCTGCTGGAGACCAACACCTTCAATGCCAACGCCATCTCCCTGGCGGATTACGGCATGGCCGACCTGGTCTACGAACTCAACCACACCGCCGCCCGCCTGGCCCGGGAGGCGGCGGACCAGTCCTCGGACAAACCCCGCTATGTGGCCGGGGTGCTGGGTCCCACCAACCGGACCGCCTCCCTCTCCCCCGATGTCAACGACCCGGGGCACCGCAACGTCACCTTCGACCAGCTGGTGGCGACCTATGGCGAGGCGGCCCGGGGACTGCTGGATGGCGGGGCCGACCTGCTGATGGTGGAGACGGTCTTCGATACCCTCAACTGCAAGGCGGCCATCTACGCCATCCTGCAGCTGGCCGCCGAACGGGAGACCGAGACCCCCATCATGATCTCCGCCACCATCACCGACAACAGCGGCCGCACCCTGTCGGGCCAGACCGTGGAGGCGTTCTGGAACTCGGTGGCCCATTCCCGCCCCCTGACGGTGGGACTCAACTGCGCCCTGGGGGCGGAACAGATGCGGCCCTTCCTGGCCGAACTCTCCCGGGTGGCCGACACTTTCCTTTCCGCCCACCCCAATGCCGGCCTGCCCAATGAGTTGGGCGGCTACGACGAAACCCCCAAGGCCATGGCGGCCAAAATCCGCGAATTCGCCCAGGCCGGTCTGGTCAACCTGGTGGGGGGCTGCTGTGGCACCAATCCCAACCACATCCGCGCCATCGCCGAGGCAGTGGATGGTCTCCCGCCCCGGGAGCCCCCGGAGGTGCCCATCCGCTGTCGTCTCAGCGGGCTGGAACCCCTGACGGTGGGACCCGAGACCCTGTTCGTCAACGTGGGGGAACGCACCAACGTGGCCGGCTCCCGGCGTTTCGCCCGGCTGATCAAGGACGGCGACCACGAAGCCGCCCTCCAAATCGCCGCCCAGCAGGTGGAAAACGGCGCTCAGATCATCGATGTCAACATGGACGACCCCATGCTGGAAACCCGGGCCGCCATGGAAACCTTCCTGGACCTGGCCGCCGCCGACCCCAACATCAGCCGGGTGCCGGTAATGCTCGACTCCTCCGACTGGACCGTGCTGGAAGCGGGGCTGAAGCATCTGCAAGGTAAGGGCGTGGTCAACTCCCTCAGCCTCAAGGAGGGCGAGGAACCTTTCCTGGGACAGGCCCGCATGGTGCGGCGCTTCGGAGCGGCGGTGATCGTCATGGCCTTCGACGAGCAGGGCCAGGCCGATACCCTGGAGCGGCGCCGCAAGATCTGCGAACGCAGCTACCGGCTGCTCACCGAAAAAGCGGGATTCCCGCCCCAGGACATCATCTTCGACCCCAACGTCTTCGCCGTGGCCACCGGCATCGAAGCCCATGACCGCCACGCCCTGGATTTCATCGAGGCGGTCCGCTGGATCCGCCATCATCTGCCCCATGCCCTGGTCAGCGGCGGCATCAGCAACGTGTCGTTCTCGTTCCGGGGCAATGATCGGATCCGGGAGGCGATGCACGCGGCTTTTCTCTATCATGCCATTGCCGCCGGCCTGAACATGGGCATCGTCAACGCCGGCCAGTTGGCCATCTACCAGGAGATCGAGCCCCAACTGCTGGAGCGGGTCGAGGATGTGCTGCTGCACCGCCGTCCCGACGCCGCCGACCGGCTCCTGGAACTGGCTGGTGCCCTCAAGGACAGCGCCAGCGGCCCCAACCCCGCCGGCGACAGCCCGGCTTGGCGCCAAGCCCCGGTGGCCGACCGCCTGCGCCATGCCATGATCAAGGGGATCACCGAATTCGTGGAAGCCGACACCGAAGCCGCCCGCCAGGAGCTGGGCCAGGCCCTGGCCGTGGTCGAAGGGCCCCTCATGGACGGCATGAACGCCGTGGGTGAGATGTTCGGCGCCGGCCGGATGTTCCTGCCCCAGGTGGTCAAGAGCGCCCGGGTGATGAAAAAGGCCGTCGCCATCCTGGAGCCCTACATCCAGAAGGAACAGACCGCTCAGCCGGGCCGCGGCAGCGCCCGGGGACGCATCCTCCTGGCCACCGTCCGGGGCGACGTTCACGATATCGGCAAGAACATCGTCAAGGTGGTGTTGCAGTGCAACAATTACGAGGTGGTGGATCTGGGCGTGATGGTCCCCACCGAAACCATCCTGGAGGCCGCCCGCAAGGGACAGGTCGATCTGGTGGGTCTGTCCGGCCTCATCACCCCCTCCCTGGAACGGATGGCCGAGGTAGCCGAGGGCATGCAGCGTCTGGAAATGGACCTGCCCCTGCTGATCGGCGGCGCCACCACCTCCCGGGTTCACACCGCCATCCGCATCGCCCCCCGCTACCAGGGCATCACCGTCCGGGTCAAGGACGCCTCCCGGGCCGTGGGCGTGGTCGCCGAACTACTGGATCCCCGCCGACGGGAACGTTTCGGCGCCGAACTGCGTCATGCCCAGGAAACCATTCGCGTCAACCGGGATGCCCTGCGTCACCGGGAACGGCTGGTGCCCCTGGCCGAAGCCCGCCGCAACCGGGCCGCCGTGGACTGGAGCCACCATGTCCCACCCCGCCCCCGGCTGCCGGGCATCTCCGTCCTCAAGGATTATCCCCTGGAAGAGCTGCGCCTCTCCATCGACTGGACGCCCTTTTTCCACACCTGGGAGATGAAGGGACGTTATCCCGACATCCTGGAAGAACCCCGGGCCACCCGCCTGTTCAAGGACGCCCAGGACTGGCTGGATCGCCTGATCGCCGAACGGCGTCTCACCGCCAACGGGGTGGTGGGGATCTTCCCCGCCAACCGGGTGGCGGAAGACGACATCGCCATCTTCACCGACGAAAAACGCACCCATGTGCGCCTGACCGTCCATACCCTGCGGCAACAGAAGGAGCTGCCCACCGACCGGCCCCACCTGGCCCTGGCGGACTGGATCGCCCCGGCGGACAGCGGCGTGGCCGATTACCTGGGCTTCTTCGCCGTCACCACCGGCCTGGGGGCCGCCGCCTGGACCGCGGAGCTGGAAAAGGCCGGCGACGATTACGGCGCCATCATGGTCAAGGCCCTGGCCGACCGCCTCGCCGAGGCCTTCGCCGAACGCCTCCACCAACGGGTCCGGCAGGAAATCTGGGGCTACGCCCCCCGGGAAGACCTCGACAACGCCGCCCTGATCCAGGAACGCTACCAGGGCATCCGCCCCGCCCCCGGCTACCCCGCCTGCCCGGATCACGCCGCCAAAACGGCCCTGTTCGAGCTGCTGGAAGCCACCCGCCACACCGGCATCCAGCTCACCGAATCCTACGCCATGGATCCCGCCGCCGCGGTGTGCGGCTACTACTTTTCCCACCCGCAGGCCCGCTACTTCGGCGTCGGCCGCCTCGACCGGGATCAGGTGGAAGACTACGCCCGCCGCACTGGCCAGCCCCTGGAGCTGGTCATCCAGCGCCTGGCCCCGGATCAGGAGGAGGATCTGTGAGTCGCCAGATCCGAACATGGGCCAGGCCGCCAGGGCGGATTGCTGCGCAATCCGCCTTTTCGAAGGCGGCCCACCCACCCCTGGAAACCGTGGGCCTTCGGCCCACACCCGACCAGGGCTCCGCCCTGGACCCGCAAGGGGCCGTCGGCCCCTTGACCCCGTTCGTTTCTTCTTTGGGGTCAGGGATTCTTTGGGACCTGGAGCATCCTTTTGTCGGGATCCCGGCGAGGGCGAAACAGGATGGCGATATGGCCGATCAGGCCCACGGCCACCGCCCCGGTCACCCGGGCCATCTCCCCGATCAGGTCTTTCTTCTCTTCCTTGAATCCGTTGAAGCGGACCTTGATCAGCTCATGGCTCTCCAGGGCCTGGTCCAGTTCCTCCAACAAAGCCGCGGAAACCCCACCCCGCCCCACCAGCACCACGGGCTTCAACCCATGGGCCAGACCCCGCAGGTATTTTCTCTGGGATCCGGTCAATGCCACCACGTCACTCACCCTCACCTCCTCATGGAAATACGCCGCACCCGGGCCGCCAACTCTCCCACGCCGCCAGCCGGAGGCACCGCGCCGTAACGGAGAGCCACATAGAGCCGGGTGATCTCGGCGATGGCATCCCCCAGGGACGGATGATCCCGCGCCGCCCGGTGGGCAAAATCCACCGGCCCCTCGGCCGGCCCCCGGGATGTCCCCCGCCGGGCCATGGAACGACAAAAACGCCGATACCACCGGACCTCCGGCGGCTCCGGAACCCGCCACCAGGGCCGCAACAGCAACAACGCCATCACCAGGGCCACCACCGGAATCACCAGCCACCAGGAAGGCCCGGCCACCTCCCCCCGGGGCGGCTGCACGGGTGGGGGTGATGAGGCCGGACAGACC
>PEAP01000009.1 GCA_002753665.1 Magnetococcales bacterium DC0425bin3 | reverse complement strand
TCTCCCCGACAGGGAGCGGCTTTTCTTGACGGTCCTTCCGAGGCCGCCCAAGCGTGAGGAGCGTTTTTTGACTTTCATGGATGGAAGGAGGCTCTTTTTCCGTGGAGACGGCCCCTCGCCATCTGCCAGGCGGCGCGTGGGGAGCGCCGCGTGTCTGCTGTTCTTCCTGATGATCTGGGCCGTTTCAGGGCATGGGGCTCCCCTGGATGAATTCCTCACCGCCCAGCCGGGCTATCCGCCCCTCCATGGGGAACTCGAACTCGGCTACGACGTGATGAACAGCAACGTCGATTATCTGCGCATCAGGGACCGTGACGTGGATTTCGCCGGGACTCAGGTAGGCGACTACGAAGGCTATCACCTGCGCGGTGGCTTGGCCCTTACCCGGCGTCTGTGGCTGGATGGCGGTCTTGCGACCCGCAACTTGGCCACCACGGTGGACCCCATCGACGCCATCGGCTGGCATCGGGCCCTGCAATACCAGGTGACGGTGAATCTGGGAGTGCTGCCGGCGTTGGGGCTGCGGGTCAGTCAGTGGGGCAACTATTCAAGGGAGGTCAACAAGACCTCTTCGACCACCTTCCAGGGCATCACCTTCGACAATGTGCGGGTGGCCTATCCCCGGGACGCCCAGACCCAGGCCGACCTGATCGCCACCTGGGGATTGGGCAAACATGAGCATTTCTCGTTTTTTCTGGGCGGCGGGGAAAGCAAGGTATCGTTCGACGAATTTTTCGTCGAACTGAAGAGCGGCTGTGAGTATTCCATCAATTCGGCGTCTCCATACAATATTTCAGGTTATTTGACCCGGGGAGACCCGGTTGTCTGCGAGATTTTGAGTTTCGATCTCAATGATCGGGATCCCAAGTATCCTGGCGAGGGGCTGCAGATGGCCTACCGGGCCGAATACCGGCATTTCGGGGGCATGTATCTGTGGTTCAATGACAATTGGCGCACCAAGGTCGGTTTCCGCTTCCAGAAACTCGACCGGACCATCGATTCCACCATCAAGGATGCGGGGATTTCCGTTTACGACAGCAACCTGATCCTGTCGGCGGAATTGGGTTACAAACCTTTCCAGCATGTCGGTTTTTTTGCCCGGACCCAGTTCATGAGCAATCAATTGGTGGGAGAAATTCCCTTTTCCTACAACCGCTATACCGCGGGTCGCTTCGACCGGCGCTATGGCCTGTTGACCGTGGGCATCCAGGCCGGGTTCTGAGTCGGAAAATGGATCCTTGCATTGCCCCGGCGACTGGGGTACAAAAATAGCCCTCACGTCCCCATCGTCTAGTGGCCTAGGACGCTGGCCTCTCACGCCGGTAACAGGGGTTCGACTCCCCTTGGGGACGCCATTTTTTTCCTCCGCGACTGTCCACGCTCCGCAGCACATTTGGCAAAGCAAGGTGAGCATGGTATGATGCCATGCAGAAGGAGGTATCAGATCCATGACCACTCTCACCTTCGATACGCTCAAGTACGCCAATCGGCTGAAATCCGCCGGAGTCCCGGATCGGCAGGCCGAGGTCATGGCGGAAGTGCAAGGGGAGGCCTTCAACAAGAATCTGACAGAGTTGGCCACCAAGGGTGACATCAGGAAGCTGGAAGAAGTCACCAAGCGGGATCTCAAGGAGTTGGAGTTGCGCTTGACTGCCGAAATCGCTCCGCTCAAGTGGGGTGTGGCCGTCACGGTGGGCGGCATCATCGCGCTGCTGCTCAAGATCCTCTTTCCGCATTGACCGATCCGGACCCCGGGCATGTCTCGTGAACTGATTCTCCTGCGCCATGGCAAGTCGGACTGGAAGACCGAGGCTGGGTCGGACTTCGACCGTCCCCTGGCCGAACGCGGCCTGCGGGATGCCCCCCGCATGGGCCGCTGGCTGGCCCGGGAGGGGCTGAAGCCGGATCATTTCGTCAGTTCTCCAGCCCAGCGGGCGCGCCAGACCGCGCTGCTGATCGGCCGGGAGCTGGGGGTTCCGGTCGATGCTATCCGTTGGGATTCCCGCATTTATGCAGCCGAGGTGTCCGATCTACTCCAGGTGCTGGCCGATGCGCCCCCCCAGGCCCACCGGGTGCTGCTGGTGGGGCACAATCCGGGTTTGGAGCTGCTGTTGGGCCATCTGGCGGCCATGACGGACGGGGTGGTCAAGACAGCCACCGCGATTCTGCTGGACATGGCAACGGACTGGCGCAGCCTGGGGAAGGGCTGTGCCCGGCTACGCCTCATCAAGCATCCCCGGGATCTCGACGGCTGAGTTCAAAGCGGCATCGCCAGTCTCATCGCTCGCGACGGAGGAGGGCATCGATTCAGGGGAGTCTCAGTTGCGACAGGTGCTGTCCGCCTTGGCCTTGATGGAACTCGGCGACGGCCTGCAGGGGCGCGTCCAGTCTCAGTCGCGGCAGGACCCGTCCGCCTTGGCCTTGGCGATCTGATCCAGCACCACCCGGGCGATCTGATCGGGCTGGAATTTGGGAATGAAGTCGTTGGCGCCTACGGATTCGGCCTTGACCCGGTTGGCCTGGTTGCTCATGGAGCTGTGCAGGACCAGGTGGATGGAGGCCAATTGGGGATCCTCCTTCACCATGCGGGTGAAGGTGAAGCCGTCCATGCCGGGCATTTCGATGTCCGAGATGATCAGGCAGTAGCGGAATTTGGCTCCGGGCTGGGCGGACGCCTTGAGGGCGGCCAGAGCCTTTTCGGCGTTGTCGAAGATGTGATGGTGAACATGGAGTTGATCCAGGGCGTTTTCCAGCAAGGCCCGGGCAGCGCGGGAATCGTCCACCGCCAGGACATGGTAGTTGTCGACCTGATGGCGCCGGCCCTCTTCGATGAGGGATTGGTCGATATGCTCCTCGATCCCGACAATTTCGCCCAGGATCTTTTCGATATCCAGGATCTGGATGGAGGTCTTGCCATCGTCCTCGTAGGTGAGGGCGGTGAGGTATCCCGAACCTTGGCTGGTATTGCCGGGGGATTGGATGTTTTTCCAGCTGCGGTTGAGCAACTTGTTGGGACTGGAGACGAGGAAGCCCTGGGTGGTGCCAGAGTATTCGCAGACGATGACGTAGCTGATGTCGTTTTTCCAGTCCACCGGCATCATGCCGAGGGCGGAAGCCAGGTCGATCACCGTGACCAGGTTTTCCCGGAAGTTGATCGCCCCGATGATGGCCGGATGGCTTTGGGGCATGACCGTGATGTGCTTCGGGGTTTCGATCACCTCGATGATCTTGAAGACATTGATGCCGTACTGTTGATTGTCGGTCAGGAAGAAGGTCAGCATCTCCATCTGGTTGGAAAAGGCCAGCTTGGAACGCTGATCGATCTCATCCATGAAGTTGTCGTGCATGACCCCCTCCGATTGCATCAGTTGCGGCCATGCTTCCCCCCCCTCGGGTGAGGCCACCGCATGGAACCAGGAACCATCCAGCCCTGGACGTTGTACCCCCTTTTCTGCTGATTTTCAATCCCCTTCCAGCCTGATTCCATCATCCTGGCGGGACTGGCCGATTGAACATATCATGGCCAACCACCTGATTGGATGGGGGAGGCCTCCCTCCACCCTCCACCGATGAAAGTCGCCTCGCGACTTTCATCGTAACCGCCTGATTTGGATGGGGGAGGCCTCCCTCCACCCTCCACCGATGAAAGTCGCCTCGCGACTTTCATCGTAACCACCACAGCCTGCGGAGGATGGGATTTTCAGCCTGCAATGAACAAGGAAACCGAATTCTGTCGAATGGCCTGGGCGGAACTGCTGCCGTTTCGCCGCTGGCTGCCCCTGGTCGATCGCCGGACCCTGCGGGCCGATCTGCTGGCCGGTCTCACCGGCGCGGCGGTGGTGCTGCCCCAGGGGGTGGCCTTTGCCACCATCGCCGGGCTGCCGCCCCAGTATGGCCTGTACAGCGCCATGATTCCGGCCATCATCGCCGCGCTGTTCGGCTCCTCGCTGCATCTGGTGTCCGGCCCCACCACACCGATTTCCATCGTGCTGTTCGCATCCCTGGCCCATTTGGCGCCGCCGGGCAGCGAACGGTATGTCAGTCTCTGCCTGACCATCACCTTCCTGGCGGGCCTGTTGCAATTGACCATGGGGCTGGCCCGCATGGGGGCGCTGGTCAACTTCGTCTCCAACTCGGTGGTGGTGGGATTCAGTGCCGGGGCGGCCATTCTCATCGCCGGCAGCCAGATGGGATCCTTTCTGGGGATTCAGTTCCCGGATGGCTCCAGCTTTTCGGCCCTGCTGGAGGCCATTCTCGAAGGGCTGCCGAATACCAATCCGCTGGTCCTGACGGTGGGCGTGGCCACCCTGGCGGTGGCGGTATTGTTCCAGGCCACCGTTCCCCGCCTGCCGGGCATGCTCCTCGCCCTGGTGTTGGGGGGAACGCTGGCCTGGCTGCTGCGCCATCTGGGTCATGGGGACATTCCCCGGGTGGGGGCCTTCCCGGCCTCCCTGCCGCCGTTGTCCGCTCCCCTCTGGGACATGACGCTGTGGCGGGAGTTGGCCACGGCGGCCTTCGCGGTGGCGCTGCTCAGTCTGATCCAGGCGGTCTCCATCGCCCGCTCGGTGGCCTTGCAGAGCAAACAGCGGCTCAACAGCAACCAGGAGTTCATCGGCCAGGGGCTGTCCAACATCGTGGGCAGTTTCTTTTCCGCCTATGCCTCCTCCGGTTCCTTCACCCGCTCCGGAATCAATTACCGGGTCGGCGCCCAGACCCCCCTGGCGGCGATTTTCGCTTCCCTGTTGCTCATAGTCATCGTCCTCGCCGTTGCCCCCCTGGCGGCCTACCTGCCCCTGGCCTCCATGTCCGGGGTGATCCTGCTGGTGGCCTATGGCCTGATCGACACCAAATCCATTCGGCTCATCCTGCGCACCAGCCGGGCGGAAAGCCTGGTGATGGGAGCGACCTTCCTGGCCACCCTGCTGGTGAAACTGGAATTCGCCATCTATCTGGGGGTGATCTCCTCCCTGTTCTACTATCTCAAGGGCCGGGCCACTCCCCAGATGACCCGCATGGTGCCGTCCAACGACGGCGATGTGCGCCATCTGATCCCGACCTACGAGCATCCGGAATGTCCCCAGTTGACCATTCTCCGGGTCGATGGCTCGCTGTTTTTCGGCTCGGTGGGCCATGTGTCCTCGGGGTTCGATTGCCTGGCCACCCGGGAGAGCCGCTCCAAGAACCTGTTGCTGATGGGCACCGCCATCAATTTTCTCGACGTGGACGGCGCCCAGACCCTGGCCCAGGAAGCCCTGCGCCGCCGGGGCCATGGCGGCCGGCTGTTCCTGTTCGATCTCCACGAGTCGGTGCGCGAGGTCCTGGAACGCAGCGGGTTCGTGGACACCATCGGACGCAAGGCGGTCTTCACCTCCGCCTTCGAGGCGATTCACGACATCGCCATGCGGCATGTGGACCATGCCCAGTGCCGGTTGTGCAAGAGCAACGTCTTCATGGAATGCGAGCAGATCCGCTGTCTGGCCAACAAACCGCCGGGGACTGGCGGTGAGTGAGCGGGTCCACACCCTCTGGTGGAGCGACCGGGCGCTGCTGCCGGAGGACGACGCGGCCCGGCCCCTGATCCCCTATGGCAACGGCCGCAGCGGCGGGGATTGCTGCGTGGCGCCCGGGGGCGGGACCCGGCTGGACACCCGGGGTCTGGATCGCCTGCGGCACTTTGACCCGGTGCGGGGTCGGGTCGCCTGCGAGGCCGGCACCCGGCTGGGGGATCTGCTGGATTTTCTGGTGCCCCGGGGCTGGATGCTGCCGGTGCTGCCGGGCAGCCGCCGGGTCACCGTGGGGGGGGCGGTGGCCGGGGATGTCCACGGCGCCAACCATCCCACCGCCGGCGGTTTCGGCGCCTGGGTGCGCCACTTGGAACTGCTCCGCGGCGATGGGCGGCGCTGGTTCTGCTCCGCCTTCGAAAATCCCGACCTGTTCCGGGCCACGGTGGGTGGGCTGGGTCTGACCGGGGTGATTGTGTGGGTGGAACTGGAGCTGAAAGCCGTCCGCGGTCCTTTTCTGACCCGGGAGACGGTGGCCTGTTCCGATCTGGCGGACGCTCTGCGCCTGATCCGGGCGGGCGGGGAGCGTTGGGAGTACCTCCAGGCCCATGTGGATGTCACCGTCCGGGGGCGTCGTTTGGGGCGGGGCCTGGTGAGCCGGGGCCAGCATGCCGGCCCGGGACGCCATCCTCCGCCGCCCTGGGAGACACAGCGGCAGGTGACCATCACCCCCCAGGTCAACCTGATGCGCCCCTGGGTCGGCCGACTGTATCACCGGTTGCACCATCGTCCCCAACCCGCCGGCAGCGTGCATTATCGGGCGTTCTTCTTTGCCGCCGATTGCTGGGAGAACTGGACCCGGCTCTACGGCCCCGACGGGTTGCTGCATTATCATGGCTTGGTGCCCGAGGACCAGGCGGTGGCAGGATTGGGGGAGATTCTGGACCGCCTGGCCGCTTCCGGGTTGGCGGCGGCCCCGGGACGCCTGCGACGTTTCGGGCCGAACCGGACCGGCGGATTGCTGTCCTTCGCCCGCCCCGGGTTCGGTCTGGCGGTGGATCTGCCCAACCGCGGCCGGGCCACCCTGGACCTGCTCGGGGAGCTGGACCGGGTGGTGGTGGCGGCCGGCGGGACGGTGGAACCGGGCCGGGACCGGCGTCTGGATCCGGCGGCCTTCGCCGCTTTCTTTCCCCAATGGGACGCCATGCAACCGTATCGGGACCCGGCCTTCGCCTCGGCCTTCTGGCGCCGGGTTGCCGGGGGAATATCATGAGCAGCAAGGTCATGGTCTATGGGGCCACATCGGCCATCGCCCAGGCCACCGCCCGCCTCTGGGCGGCGGCGGGGGATCCGCTGTTCCTGGTGGCCCGGGACGGCCGCAAGCTCCAGCAGGTGGCCGACGATCTCAAGACCCGGGGCGCGGCCCGGATCGAGACCCGGATCCAGGACGCCACCGACCTGGGCGGCCATGCCCCCCTGGTGGAGGAGGCCTGGCAGGCCTTCAAGGGCCTGGACCTGGCCCTGGTGGCCCAGGGGTTCTATCCCGATCCACGCCGCTGCCTGGAGGATCCGGAACTCATGCGCCAGGCGCTGGAGGTCAATACCCTGAGCGTGTTCAGCCTGGTCAATGCCCTGGCGCGGCGCTTCGAATCCCGGGGCGGCGGCGGTACCATCGTGGTGCTGGGCGCGCCGGCCGGCGAACGGGGCGCGGGGGATGATTATGTCCATGCCGCCAGCAAGGTGGCGGTGGATGTCTTTCTGGAAGGCACCCGGCGCCGGCTGGCGCCGGCCGGGGTGCAGGTCATGACCGTCAAACCGGCCCGCACCGCCAGCCCGCTGCGGGGCGCGGTCGGCCAGGGCGCGACCAGCCCCTCCCGGGTGGCCCGGGACATCGCCCTGGCGTTGCTGAAACGGCAACCGGTCTGCTACAGCCCGGGCTACCGGCGCTGGTGGTCGTGAGTATCCCGCTCGGCAATCTGGAACTTGCGGAGCATGGGGGGATAGAGTAGTTTGCCGAGCCAGGAGGCCATGCTCGAATGACGACCATGATTTCGGAAGGTTCCGCTGCAGCCGAAGCAATCGCCTGACATGATGCCGACATCTCCGCTGGGCAATCCCGCCTGATGGTTGCCGAGGATGCCGCAACGCGACCTCCGTCTCGGGAGGGTGGAGGGAGGCTTCCCCCATCCATCACAGTCATCCCATGGGCCGTGGGCTATCTGGTCGCGGCCATCACGGCGCTGGTCATCAAAGCCTTTGCCTGAGCCCGATCGATCGCGCGGGCGCGATTTGGCAGGAGCAGTCCGGTGAAGAACGTCTCGTTCCGCTTCGTGCTGATCGCCGGGCTGGGGGTGATGTTTGTTCTCCTGCTGATCGTCGCCCGCCATGGCGACCACTTTCTGAACGACGCCACGGCGAAAATGCGGATGGTCGTTCAGGAACACATTCCGGTCCAGGAAAGGCTCAAGCTGTTCACCCGCCTGCTCAACACCTCGAAGGAGACCTTTCGCAAGTATCTGGCGCGCGACAGGATCTCCGCCCAGGGCGTCCTGGTCTCATTGCAAGCCTTGCGGATTTCGCTGGGAAAATTGGAGAACCGCCTGCTGGAGGTGGGGTGGCGGCCTGCGCGAATCAGCCACCAGGGCCTGCAGGGGTTGAGTGGAAAAATCGAGGTCGCTTTCCAGCATCAGATCATCGAGGAAGCGAACGATCCGGCCAACGATACCAGTTCCTTCCTGCGCAGCCAGATCCAAATCGACCTGGCTGACCTGGTCGAGCTGATCAACACGGGATTGGCGGAAACGATCGCCGCTCATCAGGACGATGCGGTTCTGGTGCGACAGGTCCTGGGATCCCGCACCCTGCTGGCCACGGCCAGAAACGAGATCCAGCGCTATCTCGATCGCGATGTGACCACCTTCAAGCACCTTCATTCCCTGTCCTTGCGGATGGAACAGGCCCTGGAAGGGATTGAGACCGCCTTGACGCCGGCCTTCCTTGCCGAAGACAAACAATCGGTGATGGAACTCCGTCAGTGGCTGGAACGGTACAAGGGACATCTCAGGCTGTATGAAACCGAGGAATTGGAGCAGCAGGATTATGAGGGCATCCTGACCCTGTTGGAGCATGAAATCATCGATTCGTACCGCAGGATCGACATGGTACTCAACGCGATCGACCGCTCGATCACGGAAGAAACGGGTGCAGCGCAGGCCCGCATCATCCTGGACGCCAGCCGTCACCAACAGGTCATGTATTACGTCTCCCTGGCGGGGGGGATGCTGTTTCTCGGCTTTGCCGCTCTCGTCTGGCGCATCCTGACGGTCCGCATCCAAAGACTGCATCGTGGCACAGAACGGTTGCGGGAGGGCGATCTGGAATTCCGCATCGTCAACGGCAACCGGGACGAACTCGGCCAGCTCGCGCACAACATCAACCTGATGGCCGAAGCCCTGGGCCGGCAGCACGCGAAGCTGATCGAAGCCGGTCAGGCCAAATCCCAGTTTCTGGCCAACATGAGCCATGAGATCCGGACGCCGATGAACGCCATCATCGGGTTGACCGAGCTGAGCCTGAAGAAGGAGCTGCATCCCCGGGTGCGGAGCCATTTGACCAAGGTTCTCATCTCCGCCAAGGCGTTGCTGCGCATCATCAACGACATCCTCGATTTTTCCAAGATCGAGGCGGGCCGGCTCGACCTGGTGCCCAAACCGTTCCGCCTGTTCGAGCTGTTCGAGGAGGTGGGTGACCTGTTTCGGCAGCAGGTGGCGGAAAAAAACATCGAACTGGTGCTTTCGCTGGCCTCGCCGCTCATGATCGATCTGGTGGGCGACTCCCTCAGATTGCGGCAGGTGCTGGTCAATCTGGTGGGCAACGCCATCAAATTCACCCACCAGGGCGAGGTGGTGCTCGAAGCGGTCCTGGTGGAGAAGACCGCCGATGGGGTGCGTGCGGCCTTTGCCGTCCAGGATACCGGCATCGGCATCGATCGAGCCAATCTGGACAAGGTGTTCGATGCCTTTTCTCAAGTCCAGGACGATCCGGCTCGGCGTTTCGGGGGCACGGGACTGGGGTTGGCCATCAGCCGGCGCCTGGTCGCCATGATGGGGGGGGAGTTGGGGGTGGAAAGCCGGTTCGGCCAGGGCTCGCGCTTTCATTTCACCCTGGATTTCAAACGGCCTGCCCAGGAGGCGTCCCCCTGTCTGCCCCCCGCCACCGACCTGGAAGGCCTGCGGGTATTGATCGTCGACGACTGCGCCGCCGCCCGGGACATATTGGACGCGATGCTGCGGGATTTTCATTTCAGCCCGATGGCGGTCCCTTCGGGGGAGGCCGCGCTGCGGGCCTTGGATCGGGCGGTGGCCGACGGCACCCCGTTCGGCCTGATTCTGCTCGACTGGCTGATGCCCGGCATGGATGGCATCGAGACCGCGGCCCGCATCATCGAGGAAAAGCGCTTCTCCCAGCCATGGGGTGCCCTGGGGGCGCCGGTGACCATTCCCAGGATAATTTTTATGAGCGCGTTCGGCAACGAGGCCCTGCAGGAAAAAGCCGATCTTCTCGGTGTGAAGGGGTATGTGGAAAAGCCCATCTGCCGTTCGGGACTCTTCGACGCGATCATGACCGTTTTTGGCCTGGATGTGGGTCTCTTCTATCGCAACCGGACGCGGAAGGAGTCGGAACAGCAGGTCTGGAAAGTGCTGTTCGGTATCCGCGTGCTGCTGGCGGAAGACAATGAGATCAATCAGGTGGTGGCCCGGGAGATTCTGGAGCGTGCCGGCATTGTGGTGGATATCGCCGCCGATGGCCGGGCGGTGCTGCGCAAGGTGCGGGAAAAGTCCTATGCCGTCGTGTTGATGGATCTGCAAATGCCGTTGATGGACGGTTTCGAGGCGACCCGCCGGTTGCGCGCGGATCCCGCCTGGGCCCAATTGCCCATCATCGCCATGACCGCCCACAATCTTTCCGGAGATCGGGAGAAATGCCTGGCCGCCGGGATGAACGATCATGTGGGCAAACCGATCAATACCGAAGAGCTGTTCCAATGCCTGTTGCGGTGGGCGCAGCCTCGGGAGGGAACCCGGGTGGTTCCGGAGCGGACCACCGCGGCGGACCAGCGGCACGGCCCGTCGGCAGGCGAACCCGCGATTGCGTCTGCCGGTGGCACAGCCCAGGACCCGGACGCCGGCCCCACCCGGCGACCGATGTCCCTGCCGCCGACACTGCCCGGGATCGATCTGCCCGATGCCCTGGACCGCCTGGACGGGGATCAGGAGTTGTTGCTCGAACTGTTGCGCATGTTCTTCGATAAATATTGCAGCGCCTCCCGCTCCGTGGATATCCGGCGCACCTGGGTCGAGGGCGCCACTCCCGAAACCATGGCCGCCCTGCTGCACACGATCAAGAGCAGCGCCGGCAATGTTTCCGCGGTGAAGCTGTACGAATCGACCCGGGATCTGGAACACGCCTTCCGGGAGAAGAGCCTGCAGGAGATTCCCGAGCTGTTGACCGAGTTCGATCGGAATCTGGACGAGGTGGGGGCCGCCTTGCGTCCCTTGTTCGGCGACCGTTCCGACCCCTCTGCAAGCAAATCCTCCCCGCCGGGGCGGAACGCCGGGGAATCCACTGCCGCCGACCCACGGCACATCCAACCATTGCTGGATTCGTTGACCACGGCTCTGCAGGAGCAGGACGTTGCGGCCATCTGCCTGCGGAACCGGATGATCCTCGAAGCGACGGGGGAGGGCATCATCGGTTTCGATCGCCAATGCCGGGTCATCATGGCCAACCCCTCGGCCGCCCGTCTGTTGGCCACCACGGAAGCGGAGCTGTTGGGCAAGCGACAACAGGAGGTGACCCATCACTGTCGCATTGACGGCACGCCCATCGAGTCGGAGCCATGCAGCCTGTGCCATCGACTCGATGGGGGCTCGCCCATCCAGCGGGGGGAAGGGATGTTCCGCAACCGGCACGGCATTGCCTTTCCCGTGGAATATACCGCGTCCCTGATCCGGCAGGAGAAGGAGACCCTCGGCTGCGTGGTGGTATTCCGCGACATCTCCCGGCAGCGGGAAATGGAATTGCGCAGCCAGAGGCGCCTCTCCTCGCGCATGGCCATCAATGCCCTGCTGGAAACCAGCATGGAGCCCATGAGTCTGGATCGGCAACTCGAGGTGGCCCTGGAGATCATCCTTTCGGTATCCTGGCTGCCGTCCTTGTACCGAGGCTCCCTGTTTCTGCTGGATCCGGCCACCGGACATCTGAAACTGCAGGCCTCCAAGGGCATGCCTCCGGAAGCGCAGCAGCGGTGCGCCGATCTGATTCTCGGGGATTGTCTCTGCGGCCAGGCGGGCCAGACCCGACAGATGGTGTTTGCCGGTGAGGAGGAGTGTCGGCAGGGCGCCACGCCGCCGGACCAGCCCCACGGCCACATTTGCCTCCCGCTCACCGACCAGGAACTGCTGGTGGGGGTACTCAACATCCCGGTGAAGCCTGGTCACAGCCCCGACAGTGATGAGCTGGCGTTCCTGACCACCCTGGCGAAGACCCTGACCAGCATCATCGGACGGCGCCGGTTGGAGCAGGAGTTGAATGAAAAAAATCGACATCTGGCCCATCTGGCCGACCGGCTGAACGGACGGTGCCCATCCTGATCGAGGGGTGCCAACGGTCCGCCCAACGATCGCGGAGAGAAAGGCGATGACAATGAATCGATGCTGCTGGTCCACGCTGGCGATGCTGCTGTTCCTGGCCCCCGGGAGGGGATGGGCGGAGCAGGAGCTGACAGCCCACACGGTGGCCCAGGCACCGGCCATCGATGGCCATCCCGACCCGGTTTGGGAGAAGGCCCCGGAGATCGTCACCAGGGACCAGGTGACGGGAACCGACATTCGGCTCAGGGCCATCCATACCGGGAATCAGCTCTTCATCATGGCCGTGTTCGACGATCCCACCGAGGATCGCCAACACAAGACCATGATCTGGGATGACAAGCAGAAGCGCTACCAGACCGGGCCGAAGCGGGAGGATTCCTTCGTCATCAAATGGAGCATGGAGTCCAACCCCATCGACCTCAGCCTGTCGGCGGAACGGCCCTATCGGGCCGATATCTGGTACTGGAAGGCCTTTCGGACCGATCATGCCGGCCATGCCGACGACAAGATGGACATCTACAGCCTCGATCCGCTGCCCGATCATCAGAAAGTTCTGTCGAAAGAGGGGTATGTCTATTATCTCGTCAGACCGGGAGACGCTGGCACCCCGGCCTATGCCCCCAATCTGGTGGAGAGTTATCAGGGGGATGAAGTGCCGAAATTCCGCTTCCAGACCCCGGATGGCAGCCGGGCGGACGTCAAGGCCAAGGGGCATTGGGAAAACGGTCGCTGGTGCATCGAATTCGGACGGGCGTTCTATACCGGCAACACCGACGACCTGCAGTTCCAGAGGGGCACCCGGAATCAGTTCGGGATTTCGATTTACGAAATCGCCGGCCGGCCGGAGGATCCGACCCTGGATAAACCCCTGTTCGGCAGCGGGGAGGTGGGGGAAACGCTGTTCTTGAAGATTCCGTAACGGCGCGGAACCTGGTGCAATGGCGGCTGCGCAGTCGTCTTGTTTCATTTGCCAACCAACTACAAGAGAGCCTCGGCTGCGCCCAACACGTCCTCCAGGGCGTGCCCCTGTCCGCTCTGGATCTCCTGATAGCCCTTGGCCAGACGTCGGAGAAGAAGGCGTTCTTCTTCACCGCGTTCGTAGGTGTCGATGCTCATCAGGACAGCGGCGGCCCGTCCCCGCTGGGTGATGACGATGGGGTCGCGGGAATGCTCCAGCCGCTTGAGAGTGGCTGCGGCGTCCTGGCGCAGGTCGGACACGGGAATCATTTCGGGAAGGATGGCCATTGTAACCTCCTGTTGTATGTTTTCCTGCAGAGTGAACACCTCTACCCCTTCCCGTGCCAGGGCGCGGATGAAATCCCTTCGGTTCATGCCGGCCAGTTCGGCGGCTCATGCCGCGCCCCCTTCAGGGCAGGCCATGGAGGTTCTCCAGCAGTTGGGCGAAGTCCGCGGGCGGGGGGGACTGGAAGCGCAACCGTTCTCCGGTCCTCGGATGGTCGAATTCCAGCAGTTCGGCATGCAGGGCCTGGCGGTCCAGGGCCCGGAGGCGGTCGATGAGGTTCCGGGGCCAGTGGCTCGGCGGGATGAAGGGCCTGGCATACAGGGGATCGCCCAGCAGGGGATGGCGGATGTGGGCCATGTGGACACGAATCTGATGGGTGCGGCCGGTTTCCAGGCGGCATTGGATGTGGGCGAAGCCGGTGAAGCGCTCCAGCAGCCGCCAGTGGGTCACGGCCTGGCGTCCGCCCCGGGTGGTGACGGCCATGCGGGTCCGGTGGTGGGGATCCCGACCGATGGGGGCATCGATGGTGCCGCCGGCGGCGGGGCAGCCCTTGACGATGGCCTGGTAGCGGCGGGTGATGGTATGGGCCTGGAACTGGGCCGCCAGGGCCTGATGGGCCTGATCGCTCTTGGCCGCCACCAGCACGCCGCTGGTTTCCTTGTCCAGCCGATGGACGATGCCCGGACGCTCCACCCCGCCGATGCCCGATAGCTGGTTGCGGCAATGGTGCAGCAGGGCGTTGACCAGGGTTCCGTCGGGGGCGCCGGCCCCGGGATGGACCACCAGTCCGGCGGGCTTGTCGATGACGATGACATGGTCATCCTCGTACAGCACCACCAGGGGGATCGCCTGGGCCACGGCCTGGGCCGGCCGGGGCGGGGGCGGCACGATCCGGTAGCACTGGCCGGCCTGGGCCCGCTCCCGGATCGACAGCACCACCGTTCCGGACCGGGTCACCGCGCCGGATTCGATGAGCCGTTGAATGCCGGTGCGGCTCACCGTATGGTCCAGGCTGGCCAGGGCGGCATCCAGTCGCAGACCGGCCAGGGCCGGGGGGATGGTCAGTTCCAGGCAGTGGACGGGGGAGGAGGGGAGTTCGATCATGCGGTTCGTCAAGCTGTTCGTCATCGCCGGGGGCGTGATCCTGTTGGTGGGCTCGGCGGGATTGCTGTACCTGATCGCCCAGCGGGCCATCCCCGGCAGGCCGGCGGCGGTCGCCAAGGCCGAGGTTTCCGCGGCGGCCGCGCCCTGGACGGGGACGGTGATCCTGCCGGGCCGGGTTGCCGCCATCGCGACCTGGCCCGGTGAGGGTCTGGCCCTGCCCGGTGGAGGTCTGGCCCTGCTGGTGGAGCGCCCCGACGGCGGTCAGGAGATCCACATCCTGGGCCAGGACGGCGCCCCACGCGGCCGGGTGGAGCTGGCGGTTCAGCCGCCGGCGTCCCGCAGGCCGTAACCGAGATAGTTGACGCTGGCATCCCGGCCCAGGGACCAGGCGTCCCGCAGGGGGGAGTAGCTCATGCCCGTCACATCCTTGACCGTGAGGCCCACCTCCCGGGCCCAGCGGGTCAGCTCGCCGGGACGCACGAAGCGGTCGTACTGGTGGGTGCCCCGGGGCAGCCAACGCAGGAGGTATTCCGCGCCGATGATGGCCAGCGCCCAGGCCTTGGGCGTGCGATTGAGGGTGGCGAAGAAGAAGTGACCGCCGGGTTTGAGCAGGGCGGCGCAGTCCTTCAGGAACCCAGGCACATGGGGGACATGCTCCAACACTTCCATGGCCAGCACGCCGTCGAAGGAGGCCGGCTCGGCGGCGCCCAGTTCGGCGGCGGACTGCACCCGGTAAGCGACCCGGGAGCCGCTGGTCTGCTGATGGGCCCGGGCCACGCCGATGATCTTGTCCGAGCGGTCGATGCCCACCACCTCGGCCCCGAGTTCCGCCAGGGATTCGGCGAGGATTCCGCCGCCGCAGCCGATGTCCAGCAGACGCAGGCCGGTCAGTTCCCGATCCCGTCCCCCGGCCAGTCGGGCGCAGATATAGTCGGTGCGCAGGGGGTTGATGCGGTGCAGGGGTTTGAAGCGGCCGTCGGGATCCCACCATTCATGGGCCATTTGTTCGAACTTCTCGATTTCCTTGGGATCGACCCCGCCCATGGGAACGGACCCTCCTGTCTGGATGATGGTGCAACAGATTCCGATCGGCACGCGAGTTGCGTTCGGGTTGGAGAAGTCCAAGCCTCGTGACCGGGATTTCCGGTTGTTTGACGGACCTGGCCCTCCTTCCGAGGGCAACAGCGTCAAGAATAGCACGATCGGCCCTGAAAAGGGATACGGGAACTGCGTGCAGGGAGTTGAAAATGAGCATGGAACGTCGGCAGCTGCTCAAGGCGATGATCCTTTCGGCGGGTGGGATGCTGGTGCCGGGCGGTTTGTTGAACGCCGCCAAACCCAGTCGCATCCGGGACATTCGTCTTTGGACCGCACCGGATCACACCCGCATCGTCTTCGATCTCACCGAGCCCGTGCAGCACACCATGTTCCACATGCAGAACCCCGAACGGGTGGTGCTGGAGGTGCCGGGACTGCAATTGGGCGTTGACCCGTCACGGATGGCGCTGGGCGATGTGATGGTGCGGGAAGTGCGCACCACCTCGACCCGCAATGGGGTGACCCAGGCGGTGATCGAACTGAAACGGGAGGCCATGCCCAAGAGCTTCTTCCTGGGTGCTTCCGGGAAGAAGGGGCCGCGGTTGGTGGTGGATCTGTATCGGAAGGAAGATGTGGCCCGGAACCAGCCTCGGGAGAAGCAGCCCCAGGTGCGGCAGGCCAAGGTGCGCAACGAGGTTCGGGAGCCCCAGGGACGTTCGAACGGTCGGGCGACCAGGGAGCATGACGAAGCCCAGGAGACCCCGGAACGCGATGTCATGCGCCAGATCGTTCCCCGGGAGGAGGATCGGGAAGTCACCGAACAGCGCGGATCGATCCGGGAGGCCAAGGTTCAGGAGAAATCCCGGAAGACCCCGTCGCCCCGGGAAGAGCGGGTGGTCAGACGCCGGTCCAGCCGGGAGCGGATCCTGGTGATCGACCCGGGCCATGGCGGGGAGGATCCCGGGGCGATCGGGATGCAGGGCACGCTGGAAAAGGACCTGACCCTGAGCGTGGCCCGTTTGTTGGCCGACAAGGTCAATAGCGCTCCCGGCATGCAGGCCTGTCTGACCCGGGATGGCGACTACTATGTGTCCCTGTCCAAACGGGTGGCCATCGCTCGCCAGCGTCGGGCCGACCTGTTCATGAGCCTGCACGCCGATGCCTTCCACATGACCAGCGCCCGGGGGGCGTCGGTGTATTGTCTGTCGGAGCGCGGCAAGCCCACCCCGGACCGGGCCATCCGCGCCCTGGTGAAACGGGAGAACAGCGCCGACCTGATCGGTGGGGTCAATCTGGGCCAGGATTTTGCCCCGGAAGTGGCCGAGATGCTGATGGATCTCAGCCAGCGGGACAGCATCAACCGCGCCATGCAGATGGCCCAGCACCTGTTGGGCAACCTCAAGGGCGTGCCGGATCTCCGGCTCCACTACCGCAGCGTCAAACAGGCCGGCTTCGCCGTCCTCAAGGCGCCGGACATCCCCTCGGTGCTGGTGGAAATGGCCTTCCTCAGCAACCCCCTGGAGGAAGAGATGATGCGCCGGTCCCAGTACCAGAACCAACTGGCCGATGCCCTGTTCCGCGGGACGCGGAACTTCGTGATCAGCTCCTATCAGGCCTGATTTCCCCCCATTGACCGGTCACTGGCGGACCAGGGATGGTTCGCCGGTCGGTCGCTGCACATCCAAATGCTGCGCGCCGTAATCAAGTCATGGTCGGCCTTCCTGAACCATTCCCGACAATAATCGTGGTTACGCCTGTTCATGCAGGATCTTTCCGGACTGCATGATGTCGGTAACGATATGATTGACCGTTCCCAGCCAATAGGCCACCTCTTCCGGGATGTAACCCAGGAACAGTATACGATATTCTGCCAGAATGCCATGATGTTCCAAGGCTGGATTTCCCGAAACAGGGGTGGCTGGACAGGCTCTGCAGTCACGGTTCTGCCGCGGCCGGTGAGGTCATGATCGATTGGTATCCCTGAAATGAGCAAGCGACGGCTGTTCGGTGTGTTGCCCCTCCGCATCGCCGCCCTGGGCGTGATGGGCTGCATGGTCGTTCTGGTGGTCGTTCTGGTTTCCTCCACCCTGTCCACCAACCACCGCCTGGTGGCCGCCACCCTGCTGCTGTCCCTGGCCGCCACCCTGCTGGGGTTGGGCGATCGCTCCGCCCAGGTCCTGGGTCGTTCCCGGGACGAGCTGGAGGAGCAGGTGGCCCAACGCATCGTGCGGGACATCACCCAGCGCAAGGCGGTGGAGGAGGAGTTGCGGGAGAGCCGGGAGCGGCTGGAGCTCGCCCTCAAGGGCGGCAACCTGGGATTCTGGGATGTGGATTTGACCACCGGCAAGACGGTGGTCAATCAACAGTATCGGGAGATTCTGGGGTACGGCCCGGATGATCCGGCGCCCGTGGATCGGGGTGATTGGCTGGATGCCGTCCACCCCGATGATCGGGAGCGCGTGGCCCGGGTGGGACTGGAATACCGGCGGCGGTTGCGCAGGGACTACGAGGTGGAATACCGCACCGTCACCCGCACCGGGCAGGTCATTTGGCTGGTTTCCCGGGGGGCGGCGGTGGAGTGGGGCCCCGACGGGATGGTGGCCCGGATGGCGGGCACGATCCTCGACATCACCCGGCGCAAGGAGACGGAACAGGAAGTGGCCCGCTCCCACCGGGATCTCAGCACCCTGAGCCGCTGCAACGAGGCGGTCCTGCAGGCCAACTCGGAGGGGGAACTGCTGGACCGGGTGTGTCGGATCATCGTCGGCCACAACGGCAAGGCCATGGTCTGGGCCGGCTTGGCGGTGGAGGATGCCGCCCGGAGCCTGACGATCGTCGCCCATGCCGGGTTCGAGGAGGGCTATCTGACCCAGGGGGCCTTTTCCTGGAATCCGGACGTTGTCTCGGGCCAGGGTCCGGCCGGCCGCTCCATCCGCGAGGGTCGCCCCATCCTGGTACGGGATACCGAAACCGATGCCACCTTCGCCCCCTGGCGCGAGGCGGCCCGGGAGCGGGGTTATCGGTCGGTTCTCGCGCTGCCCCTGCGGGCGTCGGAGCGTTCCTTTGGATGTATTCTGATTTACGATACCCATCCGGACGGGTTCCATCCGGACAACAGGCAAAGCCTGGAGCGCCTGGCCGACAACGTGGCCCACGGCATCCTCAGTCTGCGTCGGGAGCAGGAGCTGCGCCGGGCCCGGGAACAGGCCGAGGCGGCCACTCGGGCCAAGAGCGCCTTTCTGGCCAACATGAGCCACGAAATTCGCACGCCGATGAACGCCATCATCGGCATGAGCCATCTGGTGTTGAAGACCGCCCTGGACCAGCGGCAGCGGGACTATGTCACCAAGACCCTGACCGCCGCCAACCTGTTGCTGGGCATCCTCAACGACATTCTGGATTTTTCCAAGATCGAGGCCGGCCGGCTGGAGATGGAGGCGGTGCCCTTCCGTCTGGAGGAGGTGCTGGACCATCTCACGGACCTGATCACCGTCAAGTCCCGGGAGAAGGGGCTGGAATTCCTGCTGGCGGTGGATCCCCGGGTGCCGGCGACCCTGGTGGGGGATCCGTTGCGGCTGGGGCAGGTGTTGATCAACCTGACCAACAATGCCGTCAAGTTCACCGACTGGGGCGAGGTGCTGGTGCGGGTGGCGCCGGTGGACGATCCCGTGGCGGAAGCTGTGGTGCTGGAATTCACGGTGCGGGATACCGGCATTGGCATGACCGGCGCGCAGATCGGCCGGCTGTTCCAGGCCTTCAACCAGGCGGACAGTTCCACCACCCGCCAGTTCGGCGGCACTGGCCTGGGCCTGACCATCAGCCGGCGGCTGGTGGAACTGATGGGCGGCACGGTGCGGGTGGAGAGCGCACAGGGGCAGGGCAGCACTTTTCGCTTCACCGCGCGGTTTCAGGCCTGTCGGGAGGAGGTGCCCCGGCGCGACCTGGCGCCGCCGGCGTTGAACGGCCTGCGGGTGCTGGTGGTGGACGACAGCCCCGACAGCCGCGCCATCCTCGGGCAGATGCTGGCGGAGTTGGGTCTGCGGGTGACCGCGGTGGGGTCTGCCATCGGGGGATTGGAAGAACTCGCCAAGTCGATGGCATCCGGCCATCCCTTCGATCTGGTGCTGATGGATTGGCACATGCCGGATCTGGACGGCATCAAGGCCATCCGGCGCATTCAGGGTCATCCGGATCTGCAACCGATTCCGTCGATGTTCCTGGTCACGGCCCAGAGCCTGGAAATCCTGCCGCCCGAGGTCGGGGCACTGAACCTGGCCGGCCTGCTGGTCAAACCGGTCACCCTGTCCCGGCTGCGGGACGCCCTGCTGTGCGGTCTGTCCGGGGTGTGCCGGGTGGTGACGGAGCAGTCGGAATTCTTCGCCGGGTCGGGCCGGGAGGCCGTTTCCCCGCTGCCGGGTGCGCGCATTCTGTTGGTGGAGGACAACGACATCAACCAGCAGGTGGCCCGGGAGCTGCTGGAGGGGGCCCAGCTGGAGGTGGTGGTGGCGGGTGACGGCCGGCAGGGGGTGGACGCGGTGCGGAATGGCGCGTTCGATGCCGTGCTGATGGACCTGCAAATGCCGGTGATGGACGGTTTGGAGGCCACCCGGCTCATTCGGCGGGAGGAGCGTTTTCGGGATCTGCCCATCATCGCCATGACCGCCAACGTCATGGCCGGGGATCGGGAGCGTTGCCTGGCGGCGGGGATGAACGATCATCTGGGTAAACCCATCGATCCCGCCAGGCTGTTCGCCATGCTGGCGCGCTGGATTCCGGCGGGTCGGGGTCCCAGCCCGGCGCCGCCGCCGGCCATCCCTGCCCAGGAGGGGCCGCGGTCGGAGCTGCCGGACATGCCCGGCTTCGACGTGGCCGGGGCCGTGGCCCGGGTCGGGGGCAATCCCCAGGTCTGGTTCAAGGTGCTGGGTCGGGTGCCGGAGGCCGTGGGCGACAGCGCCGGGCGGATCCGTGCCGCCCTGGCCGCCGGGGATCGTCCGACGGCGCTGCGGGAGGCCCACACCCTCAAGGGGGTGGCCGGCAACGTGGGGGCGGTGGAACTCCAGCAGGCCGCGGCGGCTTTGGAAGCCGACCTGCGGGGGATTCAAGAAGGCGCCGTTGCCGCCGTCGAGACGCTGCTGTCCGGGTTGACCGTTTCCGCGGAGCGCACCCTGGCCACCCTGGGCCGGGTTCTGCAGGAGCGGGCCGTGGCGCCGGCGGAGGTGGCCGCTGTCCGGCCGGCGCGGGATTGGCGGCCGGTCCTGGCCGAGCTGGCCGGGCGGATCGAGGGCTACGACGCCAACGCCGGGGACATGGTCGAGGACTTGCTGGGCAGGGTTCATGATGCCGCGCTCCGGGACGGCCTGCGGCGGGTGGGATGCTGGCTGGCCAACTACGATTTCGAGTCCGCCGGCCGGGATCTGCGGCGGCTGCTGGATCGGGAGGGCGGAGAAGGGAGCGGGACGTGACGGACAGGCAGATGCGGAAACCGATCATTCTGGTGGTGGACGACACGCCCGCCAACATCGATGTGGTCCGGGCGGTGCTGGGCGACGCCTATCGGATCCAGGCGGCGGTCAGCGGGGCGGTGGCGTTGAAGATCGTCGGGCGGGGCGAGACGGATTTGATCCTGCTGGACATCATGATGCCCGGCATGGATGGTCTGGAGGTGTGCCGGCGATTGAAGGCCGATCCGGCCAGCCGGGGGATTCCGGTGATCTTTCTGACCGCCATGGCCACCGACGAGGACGAGTCCCGGGGGTTGGAGCTGGGGGCGGTGGACTACATCACCAAGCCCATCAGCCCGCCGGTGCTGTTGGCCCGGGTGCGCACCCAACTGACCCTGCGGGAGGCCCACCGCGTCCTGGAGGACCAGCAGGCCCGCCTCGAAGCGGCCCATCATCAGACCATGACCAGCATTCAGTACGCCCGGCGCATCCAGGATTCCATCCTGCCGCCGCCCGGGATGCTGGAGCGGGTGTTTTCCGGCGGCCATTGCCTGCTTTGGCAGCCGCGGGACGTGGTGGGCGGCGATGTGGTCTGGTGCAAGCCCTGGGGGGCCGGTCATCTGGTGATTCTGGGCGATTGCACTGGCCACGGGGTGCCCGGGGCCTTCATGACGCTGATCGCCAACGGCGCCCTGGCCGCCGCCCTGGCCGCCGTTCCCCCCGGCGATCCCGCCGCCCTGATCGGCCACATGCACCGCACCATCCAGATCACCCTGGGTCAGGACAGCCCCGAGGGGGACACCGACGACGGCCTGGAGCTGGGGGTGTGCTTCCTGCCGGCGGAGATGGACCAGCTCGTATTCGCCGGCGCCCGGCTGTCCCTGTTCCGCCAGGAGCCCGACGGCCCGGTCACTGAAATCCGCGGTGATCCCCGTCCCATCGGCTACCGGGGTCAACCGGCGGACGTCGGTTTCACCAACCACCCCCTGCCCCTGACCCCCGGCCTGCGGTTCTTCATGACCTCCGACGGCCTCATCGACCAAGTGGGCGGACCGAAGGGCCTGGGCTTCGGCAAGAAACGCTTCATGCGTCTGCTGGAAAGCCTGATCCGAACCCCCCTGCCGGCCGCGGGCCAGGCGGTGGAAGAAGCCTTCCACACCCACCGGGGCGCCCAGCCCCGGCGGGATGACCTGACGGTGTTGGGGTTTGGGGGGTAGTACAACCCTCAATCGGATCCAGACATCCCCTCCAACCAGCCAGCCATCAAACGATGTCATCCAACGTCACCCCCAGCGCTTCGGCGACCCGCTTCATGACGCGGACCGAGCCGTCCTTGAGGCCGTTTTCGATTTCCGAGAGGTAGCCCTTGGAAACACCGACCCGGTCGGCCAGGGTCTGCAGGGTCAGACCGCGGAATTCCCGCCAGACCCGCAAGGGGGATTCTCCGTCCAGGATGCGGTCGGCGAAAGCGGCGGGCATCAATTCCTCCTCGCCGGAGGCCAGCAGTTCACGGATGCGGTCGTAGTGGGCGACATCCCGGGCGTCCGCCCCGATGTCGTCGGCGGGGCGATGGATCGGCTGGGGAATGGCGATGTATTCCACCCCTTCGATGGTGATGTGCAGGGTCTGACTCATGAGGGTTCTCACCTATTGGTAGATTCCGCCCCGGGGGCCGATCTTCAGAATGTCAAGGACATGACCATGCTGATCGAACAATACCCGCCAGTTTCCAACCCGCAATCGGTAGCCGTCTCTGCCCTGGAGTTTCTTCACCTGCCCCGCCAGGGAACCGGGATCCGCGGCATACGTCGTGATTTTATGCCGAATCAGGGTGGCCTGATCGGCGGGTATGCGGCGCAGGGTGCGCAGAGATTGTTTGCTGTATGAGACTTCGAGCATGGGTTTATGTTAGCTGTATGAGAACGCACTGTCAAGCCCTCTATCCACCCTCTACCGTGAAAGTCGCGGAGCGACTTTCACGGTAATCACCAACTGCGCGGCACGAAGTCCGCTTCGTTGGCCAGGCGGACGCCGTCACCGGACTGGACGATGACGAACAGGCCTTCGTTCATGGCGTAGCGGTCCACGTTCTCCTCGACGACGATCCCTGCCACCGCTCCCAAGATCCGCTTGTCGGCATATTCCGGGAAGAAGTCCTTGAACTCGGCCAGCCGGGCCAGATGCTCCTTGATATCATCTCCCCGCAGCTTGCTCTTGACCTCCACCAGCACCACCGCGATGGTATTGACCACCAGCAGATCGATCTCCATGTGGCGATTGCCGGGCAGCCGGGCCTCCACCCGGCGACTCACCTTGTGGACCGGCACGCCGCGTTCGGCGAACAGGGTCGCGCAGGCCGGGGCCACCAGCCCCTCCACGAATTCCCCCCAACGGCTGCCCAGCTGGCCGATCTGCCTGGAAACATCTTTGACCACCTGCTTGGTCTCGCGCAGCACGCGCCAGCTTTCCGCGATCTCGCGGTCTGCCTTGGCATTGCTTTCCCGCAGCATGCGTCGGGTTTCCTCGATGTCGCGTTCCGCCTTGGCGCGGCTTTCTCGTAGCTGACGCTCGGTTTCCGCGCGGCTTTCCCGCAGCTGACGCTCGGTTTCCGCGCGGCTTTCCCGCAGCTGACGCTCGGTTTCCGCGCGGCTTTCCCGCAGCGTGCGTCGGGTTTCCTCGATATCGCGCTCCGTCTCAAGGCGACGGCGATCCCATTCCCGTTGCGACTGATCCCATTGCTGATCCCATTTCTGTTTCGACTCCTGAAATTGCTGATTCGATTCCTGAAATTGCTGATCCCATTTCTGTTTCGACTCCTGAAACAGTCTGTTGGTCTCGTGAAACAGTTCCCAGATATCATCCAGGGTCAGGACATGTGGCATGGATTCACTCCCGCTTGACAGGATTTCCCAATGGACAAGGATACCATGGGCAACCGGAGAACGGCATATCTCGGAGGAGGGTGGAGGGAGGCTTCTCCCATCCAACGGAGGAAAACGGGCGACGTCAGAACCGGCCCGGCGGATCGTCCCGGGTCGGATCCCGGTCCTGGCGCCAGCGCAGGGTGTCCCGAAAGCCCACCACCTCGCCGATGACGACGATGGCCGGGGGCTTGAGGCCATGGGTGGCCACGTCGGCCACCACCCGGCCCAGGGTGGTCACCAGGGTGATCTGGTCGGGCGTGGTGGCCCAGCGGATGACCGCCACCGGGGTGTCCGCCCGGCGTCCGCCGGCCATGATGCCCTGGGTGATCTCGGGCAGATGCTTCATGGCCATGTAGAGGACCAACACCGGAAAGGTGCGGCCGATGGCGGCCCAGTCTTGGCTGAACGGCGATTCCTCGCCGCCCAGGCTGGACGTCTCGGCGGATTCGTGGCCGGTGAAGAAACCGACGTTGGAATTGATGCCCCGGTGGGTGAGGGGAATGCCGGCGTAGGCCGGACCGGCAATGCCGGCGGTGACCCCGGGCACGATGCGGAAAGGAATCTTCTCCCGGGCCAGGCAGCAGGCCTCCTCGCCGCCGCGACCGAAGATGAACGGATCCCCGCCCTTGAGGCGCGCCACCCGGCGGCCGGCCTTGGCCAGGGTGATCAGCTTCTCGGAGATTTCGGTCTGATGGACCGACGGATGCCCGCCGCGCTTGCCGACGAAGATCCGCTCGCAGTCGGGGGTCAGGTGATCCAGCACCGCGTCCGACACCAGGGCGTCGTAGACGACTACGTCCGCCGCTCCCAGGACCTTGACGGCCCCCAGGGTCAGGAGGTCGGGATCGCCGGGTCCGGCCCCCACCAGCGCCACGCTGCCGGGGGGGAGGATGTCTTCTGGGGAGTCGGTCCTGGTCATCGCTGATCGTTCGCTGGCCGAGAGGGGAGCATGGGCGTCAGCCGCGGGCCGCTTCGGCGGCCACGAAGGCGTTGACCACCGCATTCCAGCCGCCGCCGATGTTGCGCAGGTTGTAGCCGCCGCCGCCGATGCCGATCACCCGGCCATGGCCCAGTTCGTCGGCCAGTCGGCACAGGCTGGCGGCGGCATGGGCATGGGGGGCCAGGGAAAACTGCATGTGGGTGATGGGATCCCCGGCGATGCAGTCGGCGCCGCACTGGAGGATGATGAACTCCGGTTCCGTGTGGCGGATCAGCTCCTCCACCTGGGGCCAAACCTCGAAAAAGGCCTTATCGTCGGAGAAGGGGGCCATGGGCAGGTTGAGCTTCAGGCCTTCGGCCTCACCCTTGCCGGTTTCATGGGCATGGCCGGTGCCGGGGTAGAGGAAACGGCCGTCCTCGTGGATATCGGCATCGATGACCCGCGGGTCCGACTCGAAGGGATAGAACACGCCGTCGCCATGGTGGGCATCGATGTCCACATAGGCGACCTTCTTCAGGCCGTGGTTGGTCAGCAGGGCCTGGATGGCCACCCCGGCGTCGTTGAACACGCAGAAGCCCCCGGCCCGGTCGGGGCGGGCATGGTGCAGCCCGGCGATGGGAATGAAACCGCGCCGGAACGTCCCGGACATGATGCCGTCCACCGCTGCCAGGGTGGAGCCCACCACATACAGGGAGGCTTCGTAGACACCCTTGAAGGCCGGGGTGTCGCCGTAGTCCAGATAGCCCTCGCCGGTGACCGACTGGCGGGCCACCTGATCCACATAGTGGCTTTTGTGGAACAGCTCCACGGTTGCACGGTCGGCCATGACCGGCTCCATCACCGCCACCCGATTGGGGATGCCCTGACGCAGGGACTCCTGCCAGAAGGCATCCATGCGCTGGGGTCCGAAGGGATGGCCATCCCCGAAGCCGTAGCGGCCCAGGTTTTCACCGACATACACACAGACTTTGGAACTCATGGGCATGGTCCGGATCCGGAGGTGACAGGGAAGTCTCAGCGGGTGATCACGACCTTTTGATAGAGTCCGCCGAAGAAGGTTTCCTTCACGATATTCTGGACGCTGATCTCGCCGGGAATCCAGGCGGTGATTTCCCGCCGCCAGACATCCAGGGCGAAGGGTTCCAGGGTGCTGAGGATGGGCACCATGATGTAACGGAACGGATTGAATACGCTGGGTCCATGATAATCCACAAAGATCACCTTACCCCCGGGTCGGGTGACCCGCAAGGCCTCCCGCACGGTGCGGGAGCGGGCTTCTTCGGGCTGTTCGTGGAGCAGGAAAAAGACGATCACATGGTCGTAGGAGCCATCCGGGTAGGGCAGGCGGGTGGAATCCTGATGATCGATGCGCACCTGGGGATGGGGGCCCAGCTTGCGGGCCAGGTTGTCCAGTTGCACCGGGGCCACGTCCACCACGTCCAGCCGGGCGTCCGGGGTCAGGCGGGCGGCCAGTCGCGGGGTGAAATCGCCGTAGACGCAAGCCACCTGGAGGTTGAGGCCGATGATGGGATCGCCCATTTCCGCCAGGGCGGCATCCCGCAGCACGGCGAAGTTGCCCCACAGGATCAGATTGACCAGCCACTGGCGTTCGAAGAAATGCACCCCGGCGGGGTGGAGATAGGCCCACCAGTAGGTTTCGGAAAGGTATTGAGGAACCGCCACCACCTCGCCGGCGCCCGGCTTGGTCTCCCGCGGTCGTTCGCTGTCGGCCATGGCGGGGAAGGGACCGGTCGGATCGGCGATGGACAGCTCTTTCATGTTGAAATCCCTGTTATTGACCGTGGAAGCCGGGAAGCGGCTTGCATCGGTGGAGGGTGAAAAGTTCGTTTCGCGATCCGTGACCATCCTCCCCTGACCCGGGCGAAGGTAATCCATTTACCCCTCGGGAACAAGGTGGCGCGGCTTGCCGTCGGCGCCATGGGATCTCCAGGAGACCAGTCGGAGATCGGTGTGGGAGAGCCATTCCGGGCAGCCTTGCCAACCTGGCCGTCCAGTCGGATGATGAAGCGCATTCCCCCGGCCGTGGTCAGGCGTGGTAAGGGGCACTCCCGAAGGAGGCGACGCATGATGCGATGGCGCGGATGTCCGGCAACCGGTCGGCAGGGGGGGCGGGGTCGCGGTGGGCTGTGCTGGGGGCTCCTGCTGCTGGCCGGGTTGATCGTGCCGGCCGTCGGTCTGGCGGAGGAACCGGATTGGAGCGGCTATGCCGGGCTGTTGCAGCGGCATCTGACCCGCAACACCGTCCAGGGCATCGAGCTGGCCTGGGTGGATTACGCCGGCCTGGGGGGGGATCCCGGCTTCAAGGCGCTGGGGCAGCGGCTGGCGGACTTTCCAGTGGCGCAATTGGCGGACCGCCGGGAACAGCTGGCCTTCCACATCAATGGCTACAACGTGCTGGCCATGGGGCTGGTGGTGGACAACCATCCCTTGCGGAGCCTCAAGGATCTGGGCAACTGGCTGCGCCCGGTCTGGAAGCGCCCGGCCGGGAGGCTGGGCGGCCGGGAGGTGACCCTGCACGAGGTGGAACATGACATCCTGCGCCGCCTGGGCGAGCCCCGCATCCACGCGGCCATTGTCTGCGCCTCCCTGAGCTGCCCCGACCTGCGGGCCGAACCCTTCACCGCCGCCCGGCTGGAGGAGCAGTTGGAGGACCAGATGCGCCGCTTCCTGGCCAATCCGGCCAAGGGCCTGCGGATGGAGAACGGACAGGTGCGGGTGTCGCGGATCTTCGACTGGTTCGCCGAGGATTTCGGCCCCCTGGAGCCCTTCCTGCGTCGCCACCGCCCCGACCTGCCCCCGGGCGCGCCCATCGCGGCGGATCTGCCCTATCTGTGGGAGTTGAACGGGAATTGACAGCCTGGCAATGGCCATGGATGGCCATTCCGCGCCAGGCTCCCGATCGTGGAGCGTCAGCCCGCCAGCCGCCGTTCGGTCTCTCCCAGATAACGATCCCACACCGCCCGCACCCCCTGGAAATGCTCCTCCAGGACAGCCACGATGCTCTCCCCCTCGGCCAGCCGGCAGAGGCGGGCCAGGCGGTTGCGGGCCAGTTCCTCGGGGCTGATGCGGTTGTCGGAAGAGTCGTGGAGCAGCCGCAGGCGGTTCTCCACCAGACGCAGAAATCCATAGCTGGTCGCCAGCCGCTCCACATCCGCCCGATCCATCAGGCCCACGTCCCCCAGGGCCAGCAGGGCGGTCTGGGTGTTGCGTTGCAGGATGCAGGGATGGCGGGCGGCATGGGCCAGGATGAAATGCTGGACCAGGAACTCGATGTCCACGATGCCGCCCCGGCACAGCTTGATGTCCGGGCTGCTGCCCGGGCGGGGGCCCTTGTCCCGCTGCATGCGCAGGCGCATCTCCACCACCTCGGCGGCCACCGCCGCCGGGTCCCGGGTGAGGGAGATCACCGTCCGGATCGCCTTCTTGAGGGCCTGGGACAGCCCGGGAGAGCCCGCCACCACCCGCGCCCGGGTCAGTGCCTGATGCTCCCAGGTCCAGGCGTCGCGGTGCTGATAGGTGCGAAAACTCTCCAGGCTGGTCACCAGGGGGCCCGAATTGCCCGATGGTCGCAGGCGCATGTCCAGTTCATAGAGCCGGCCGGACTGGGTGATGGCGGTGACGGTGTTGATGATGCGTTGCCCCAGCCGGGTGAAGAACGGACCGTTGCCGATGGAACGGGCGCCGTCGGTCTGCTGCTGATCCCCGCTGGAATCGTAAACGAAGATCAGGTCCAGGTCCGAGGCGTAGTTCAGTTCCCGCCCCCCCAGCTTGCCCAGGGCGACGATGGCGAACTCCGCCGGCTGACGCCCGGCTGGGCCGGCCCAGCCGGGCTGACCGAACCGGTCGGTCATCTCCTTCAGGCTGTCGCGCATCACCTGGGTGAGGACCACGTCCGCCAGGGTGGAAAGGTCGTTCATCACTTCGGGCAACTCGGCCAGTCCGGCCAGATCCCGCAGGCCGATGCCGAGGACCTCGGTGTTCTTGAAATCGTGGAGTACCCGGATGCGGTCCTGCTCATCCTGGGCATCGGCCATCTGCCGGGCCAGACGGCGGGTCAGGTCGTCGCGACTGGGGGCCTTCTCCAGAAAATCCCGGCTGATCAGGCTGTCCATCAACTCGGGATGGTGGTTCAGGAAGCGGCTGAGGAACGGCGAACTGCCGAACAGCGGAATCAGCAGGGTCAGCACCCGAGGATGTTCGGCCATCAGGGCCAGATAGTTGATGCGCCGGCCGATCCAGACCAGGAACTGCTCGGTATGCTCCAGGGCCATCCCCTGGTCCGGGGCCTGGCGGATTTCCGCCAGCAGCAGCGGCGCCAGGCGCTGATACCAGCGCAGGGCCAGCTCCGGCTTGGGGGTGCGGGGCGGACCAATCTGGAAGCGGCGCAACAGGGGCACCGCCGCCTGGGGATCGGTGAAACCGGCCTGGCGCAGCGCCTCCAGACAGCGGTCGGAGTCCGGATCCAGGGCCAGCAGCGCCTCGATGGCCGGCTCCATCCGTTCCTCCCGGGCCTGGGTGCCCTCCATGAACAATCCCCGATAGGCGGCATGGACGCCTTCGGTGACTTGGGCCAGGCGCTCCCGCAACTGCCGCGGATCGCTCAGGCCCAGGCGACGGGCCAGGGCCGCGAACGCCGCTCCATCCTCCGGCAGGCTGTGGGTCTGCTGCTCCCGCTCGATCTGCAGCCGGTGTTCCACGGTGCGCAGAAAGAGGTAGCTCTGGGCCAATGAATCCGCAGTGCGCCCGTCCAGCAGCCCCAGGGATTTGAGGACCTCCAGGGTTTCCAGGGTGCCCCGGCCCCGCAACCGGGGTTCCTTGCCGCCGCGGATGAGCTGGTGGGTCTGAACAAGGAATTCTATCTCCCGGATGCCGCCCCGGCCCAGCTTGAGATTGGTATGATAGTCGGCCGCCAGACGGATCTTGCGGTCGATCTTGTGCTTCATTTCCCGGATCGCCTCCAGGGACTCGAAATCCAGGTAGCGCCGAAAGACGAACGGCCGCAGGGTCTCCAGGAAGCGCCACCCCAGCGCCAGATCTCCCGCCACCGGCCGGGCCTTGATCATGGCGGCCCGCTCCCAGGTACGGCCCCAGGATTCGTAATAGATCTCCGCCGAACGGGTGGACAGGCACAGATCGCCGTTTTCGCCCTCGGGCCGCAGGCGCAGATCGATGCGGAACACCCGTCCGTCGCCGGTGGATTTGGATAACAGGGCGATCAACGCCCGCCCCAGGCGGGTGTAATAGGTCTTGATGGGGATGGGCCGGGGACCGTCGGTGCGGCCCTCGTCCTCGTCGTAGAGATAGATCAGATCCACATCGGAACTGAAATTCAGTTCCCCGGCTCCCAGCTTGCCCATGCCCAGGATGGTGAAACGGGCCGGACGGGGTGCCTCGGTGCCCTGGCGGCCGGTGACCAGGGGTCGGCCCACCTGGGCGGACAGGTCCCGGTCCAGCCAGCGCAGGCCCGCCTCCAGACAGGCGTCCGCCACCGCCGACAGGGCGCCGGTCACCTCCATCAGCGCCATCTCGCCGCTCAGGTCGAACAGGCCGATGCGCAGAAACAGCCGATGCTTCCATTCCCGCAGCACCCGTTCCGCCCCGTCCAGGGACGGTTCGGCGAGGACCGCCCCGGTGATCCGGGCGGTCAGGTCGGCAGCGGCCGGGATGGCCGGATCCGCCAGCCATTCGCCCAGAAATTCCGGCCAGCGCAGCAGGATGTTGGCCAGGAACGGGCTGTTGCCCCAGGCCAGGGTCAGGCGTCGGGACCAGAGGGGGTCGGCCAGTGCCCGTTCCAGCAACGCCAACCGGTCGGGCCGGTCCTGGTGGGCGGTCAGCCAATCGGTCAGGCGGTCCGCCGCGGCCTGGGGCTCGGCGGTCGCCCCGGCCAGGGCGGCCAGGGTACGCTGCGCCGTGGCGCTGAAAATCAAAGTTGGGCGAATGTGGGTATCACCTCGGACGGTCCATGGTCTGGATCCACAGTGTGACATATAATGCGGGCAACGTCAGGGGATGACACCACGGTCGACCATGAATCAATCCGCCCCCCAATCATCGACCGCCGCCGACCCCGCCCCGGTGCGCCATCTGTTCTGGAGTGGCGTGGTGGGGCTGCGGATGGTGGTCCGGGTGCTGCTCTATGGGCTGTTGACCCTGGGCCTGGGGACCATGTTGTGGTTGAGTTTCTTCCTCGTGGATCTGGGCGCCCGGGGCTGGGGGCTGGAGAGCTGGCTGTCCCGCCTCACCGGCCTCGGCCTGCACGCCGAGCATCTGTACCTGTTCCTGGACGGCCACCGGCTGATGCTGTCCGGGCAGGACGTGCTGTTGCGGCGCGGCTCGGGGGAGGAGTTCCTCGCCAACCGGCAGTTCGTGGCCCGCTTCACCCCCCTGGCCGGCCTCTATGACGGCTATTTTTTCGAAGACCTCACCATCGACGGTCTGCGCCTTACCCTGGACCGCAGCCCTGGCGGCGAACTGCGCCTGGGCCCCTGGGACCTGGCCCGCTGGGCCGCCGGTCGCGGCTCCGCCCCCGACGGTCCGCTGCTGCCGCTGCCCTTCAAAAGCCTGGTTCTCACCGATTCCCAGGTGACCCTGCGTCCCGCGGGGGGGGCGGGGGAGACGGTCACCCTGGAGGAGGTGTTCCTGATCCGCTTCGCCGACGGCGCCGGCAATCTTCGGATCCGGCTGGCGGCAGCCGGAGTCGAGGGCGTGTTGGAGGGGCGCCTGCGGCGCGGCGACGCCCAGGAAACCCTCCTGGACCTGGCTGGACGCGACCTGTCCCCGGACCAGTTGGCGGCGTTCGTGCCGGCCCTGGGGCCCTGGACCGGGCTGGGCCTCCGCACCTTCCTGACCCTGGAAAGCCGCCTGGGGCCCGGCCGTCTGACCGGCAAGCTGGCCGCGGAGATCCGCCATCCCCAGGGCCGCATCCCGGTCACGGGCCAGGGCCGCTACACCCGCAACGGTCTCTGGGGCTTCGAGGCCCGGGTGGACGATCTGCAATTGCAGCATTTCCGCAAACAATTGGGGGACGTTCCGCCCCTGGACGGGCTCACCACACCCCTGGCCCTGGCCGCCCGGGGCCGCAGCGCCCCTGGTGGCGCGTTGTCCATCGATTGGACCCTCGCCGCCGGCCGGGGCGAGTTGGCCTGGCCGGCGCTGTTCCGCTGGCCGTTCCAACTGGTCTCCGCCCAGGCCGCGGGCCGGGTGCTGCGCAGCGCCGGGGGGCAGTGGCAGCTGGGGGTGGAGCGTTTCGGGCTGGACACCGGCAAGGGCACCGCCGAGGGCCGTCTGACCCTGACCGGCCTGGAAGCCGGCGCCACCCCCCACCTGGACCTGACCGCCAAGGCCCGCAACGTCTCCACGGCCATGGCCAATCACTATTATCCGGTGACCATCATGCCGCCGGAACTGGTCGAATGGTTGGACAACAGCCTGAAGAACGGCCGGGTGCGGGAGGCCACCGCCACCATCCGGGGACCGGCCCACCTGATTCCCTTCGACAATTCTCCCACTGCGATCCGCAACGGCTGGACCTTCCGCATCGACGGCGACGTGGAGGGCATCGATATCCAGTATTATCCCGGCCTGGCGCCGGTGTCCAATATGCGCACCCGGGTGCTGTTCGACCGTCTGGCCATGTCGGCCACGGTGCAGCGGGGCCAGCTGGGCGACAGCGTCCGGGAGGTGCGGGGGCAGGTGCGGATTCCCAACCTGCTGGTCAATCCCACCGTGGTCGTGGAGGCCACCGCCGGAGGCACCGATCTGGCCGCCCTGTGGCGGGAGCTGATCGCCCATCCCACCCTCGGCTGGGATGCCGCGGTGGGCCTGGAGGGGACCCGGATCAGCGGCAGCGGCTCCGGAACCCTGCGCCTGAACCTGCCCATCTGGCAGGTGAGGAAGTCCACCTATGCCGCCGGGATCGACTTCCAGCAAGCCGATCTGCAACTGCCCTTCGCTTCTCCCCGGTTCACGGATCTGGAGGGCCGTCTGGAGTTGAACGAACGCCTGCTGACGGTTGCCTTGAACCGGGGAATGGCGCCGGACCCGGGATTGACCCTCCAATCCGGATCATTGGAAGCCTCCGACTATGGTTCTCCGCAGCAGGCCAGGTTCAAGCTGCGCCTGCAGAACCTGGTGGACTCCAATACCCTGTCCCGCTGGCTGGCGCCCCTGCTGCCCCCAGGCGTGGCCGCTCCCCTTGCCACCCCCGTGACCCTCACCTTGGAGCGCGACCCGGGGTCGCCGCGCTTTCTGTTCCAGGGACAACTGGACGCCGGCGCCTGGGATTTTCCGGCCCGCTGGGGATGGAAAAAAACCGCCCGGGATCCGGGTCCGGTGCAGATCGCCGGCCATCTGGATCCGGAACGCCGCGCTCTGGTGTTCGAGACGCTGGATGCCCGGCTGGGCAACCTGTCCCTGGCCGGATCCGGCGTCCTGGAGTTGGGTGGGCCGGGGAACGGGGAGCGGTTGCGCCTGGGCTTGAAGCGCCTCGGCCTGGGCCAGAGCCGGGGAATGCTGGATCTGGATGGCACCCTGCCGGCCAGCGGCACCGGGCGTTGGCGGGTGGACCTCATGGCCGAGCAGTTGGATCTGCGTCCCCTGTTGCGGGAGCTGGATCGGCCGGCGGCCTCCGTTTCCGACCCCAAGGTCCCCCGACCCTGGCCCTGGCTGGACCTGCAGGTGGGGGCCGATCAACTGGTGCTGGCCAACGGCGAGCGGGGCCGGGGCGGGGATCTGCTGCTGGAACTGCGTCCCAATGGCCTGACCTTCCGGCATCTGGAATACAGCCAGGATCCCGGCATCGTCCATCGTCTGGACGAGGGACGGATGCACTGGAAGGACCGGCGACGCTGGGGGCCCTATGCCGGCCGTTTCCATGGGACCACCGGTGATCTGGGCCGTCTGCTCAATGGGCTGGACCGGCATGGCGGCATGCGGGGCGGAGCGGGGGTGCTGGATCTGCGGCTGGAAGGGCATCAGCCCCGGGGGGAAGACCTGCTGCCCAATCTGTCGGGCTTCGGTCGGATCCAGGCCCACGCCGGGCTGATCCACCGGTTTCACATTCTCAGCACCCTGTTGGGTCTGCTCTCGGTCAGCGACCTGCCCAACCTGCTGGTGGGGGACCGGCCAGATCTGGCCGGGAAAGGTTTCTATTATGAAACACTGGCCGGTCGCTTCACCCTGCGCGATGGCCGGCTCTGGACCCGGGCTTTGGCACTGAGCGGTCCGTCGATGAAGCTGCTGGTGAGCGGCGAGACCGATCTGGCCCGGGAGCGGTTGGATCTGCTGGTGGGCCTCCAGCCCCTGGAAAGCCTGGACCGCCTGGTCAACAAGGTGCCCCTGCTGGGCAAGCTGGTGTCCGGCAGCCGGGAAACCCTGGTGGAAACCCTGTTCCGGGTCAGCGGAACCTGGGATGAACCCAAGGTGCGGCTCAAGCCCATGGACAGCCTGGCGCCGGGCATCGTGCGCGATCTCATCGACCTGCCGGGACGCCTGCTGGAGCTGGGCCGGGGCGACCCATCCCGACGCCGGGCAACGCCGACGCCCGAACCGGTCAGACGACCGGAACCTTGACCCGGTGAAGGCTGTCGCGGCATGGGGGCAGGCGCCGATCAGGTCGAAGACGGTTTGCGGAAACGCTTCAGGTTCAGGCGCTGTTCCGGGGAGATGTCCCGGCCCGCCAAGTGGCCGGCGCCGTTGAGGCGGGTCAGCTCCTCCTTGACGATGTCCTGGATCCGGCTGCGCAGTTCGTCGGGGTCGGCGGCATCACGGGACGGCAGCCCCGGGGGGCGTTGGCCGGGGGTCGGCAGTTGGTATTGGGTGGTGGACTTGCCCGAGCCGGAGGTCTTTTCCAGCCAGCCCATCCCCGCCAGCCGTGAGGTGGTGGTGCTGATCCGGCTGGCGGGCAGACCGGTGAGAGAGGCCAGGGTGTCCCGGGTGGGACTGCTGCGCCCGGTCGGGTCGGCGAACAGATAGAGCGCCATCAATACCCGCAGATCGTTGAGGTTGAGCCGCCGATCGGTCAGGATGACGGCTGGCAACTGGAGGGTCTGGCGCGCCGGATCGTCCGACGCCGGGGAGGGGATGTCATTCACTCTGTGACTCCAACCGGAAATCCTGTACCATCATGAGTGCGCAAGCAAATTATGAGCCAATAACCCTCGCGGGCAAGGTGTCATGAGCGACCGTTCCCACCGGGTGGTTCCCAAGCATCAGATTCTGGTGGAGGTGATGCTGGCCAGCCAGAAACTGCAGAAGGGCACTCTCTATCTGGACCTGGACGAGCGCCTGCTGGATTTCATGAACCGGCCGGAGGCGTTCATCGTGGTGGTGGACAAGGCCAAACCCAGCCTGACCACCATCGTCAACAAGGCCCATGTGGTGATGATCCGCGAGCTGGAACGGCTGGAAGTGGATTTTTCGCTCTGATCCCCCGGTCGGGGGGAATGCCCCCTTGAATTTTCGGGTGGTTGGGAGTAGAAGCAACCCTTTTTCCCGACTCACTTCCCAACGGTACCGTCATGGTGAACAACTCCGGATCCGTCGATCTGAATGGCCGCAACATTCTGGTCACCGGCGGCAGCGGTTCCTTCGGCAAACACTTCGCGAGGACCGTGCTGGAGCGGTTCAAGCCGCGCAAGCTGATCATCTTTTCCCGGGATGAGATGAAGCAGTTCGAAATGCAGTACCATCCCGCCTTCGAGGGGCAGGGCTGCATGCGCTTCTTCATCGGCGACGTGCGGGACCGGGACCGGCTGGAGCGGGCCTTTCGCGAGGTGGATTACGTCATCCACGCCGCCGCCCTCAAGCAGGTGCCCACCGCCGAATACAACCCCTTCGAATGCATCCACACCAACGTGCTGGGGGCGGAAAACGTGGTGCAGGCCGCCCTGCGCACCGGGGTGAAGAAGGTTCTGGCCCTCTCCACCGACAAGGCCGCCAATCCGGTCAATCTTTACGGAGCCAGCAAGTTGGCGTCGGACAAGATCTTCGTGGCCGCCAACCATCTCAGCGGCACCGACGGAGCGCGCTTTTCGGTGGTGCGTTACGGCAACGTCATGGGCAGCCGGGGCAGCGTGATTCCCTATTTCCGCAAGCTGCTGGCCCAGGGGGCCGACGCCCTGCCCATCACCGATCCCCGCATGACCCGTTTCTGGATCACCCTGCAGCAGGGAGTGGATTTTGTCCTCTCCTGTCTTGATCTGATGCAGGGCGGGGAGATCTTCGTGCCGAAGATTCCCAGCATGCGGGTGGTGGATCTGGCCCGGGCCATCGCGCCCCACCTGCCCCAGAAGATCATCGGCATCCGCCCGGGGGAGAAGCTCCACGAGGTGATGGTGCCCGAGGACGACGCCCGCAACACCCTGGAAATGACCGACCGCTATGTCATCCAGCCGCCATTCTACTGGTGGTCCGGCGAGATCTACCGGAGCCTGCCTTCCGTGCCGGAGGATTTTCGCTACGCCAGCGATACCAATCCCCATTGGCTGGGCGCGAAGGACCTGACGCGGATCATCGAGGCCCTGGAGCCGGATTGAGACCTCGGCCATGACCGGATCCGACCTGCCTTTTCTGCCCTACGGTCGCCAGTTGATTGAGGCGGACGACGTGGCCGCCGTGGCCGCCGCGCTGCAGAGCGGTTGGCTGACCACCGGTCCGGCCGTGACCGCTTTCGAAACCGCCCTGGCCAGAACCGTTTCCTGTCGCCACGCAGTTGTTTGCGCTAACGGAACCGCCGCCCTGCACCTGACGGCCCTGGCCCTGGGGTTGGGGCCGGGGGATGCGGTGATCGTCCCGGCGGTGACCTTTCTCGCCACCGCCAACGCCGCCCGCTTCGTGGGAGCGGAGGTGCGTTTTGCCGATGTGGATCCGGACACCGGCCTCATGGAGTCTCGGCATCTGGAGGAGGCCTGGCAGCGCGACGGGCCGGGGGCGGTGAAGGCGGTGTTCCCGGTGCATCTCAACGGCCAGTGCGTGGCCCTGCCGGAGCTGTGGGACCAGGCCCGGGCCCGGGGCGTGCCGTTGGTGGAAGATGCCTGCCACGCCCTGGGCACCACCTATGCCGGCCCGGACGGCGTGGCGCGGGCCGCCGGGGGCTGTCACCATTCCACCCTGGGGGTGTTCAGCTTTCATCCGGTCAAGACCGTCGCCATGGGGGAGGGGGGAGCGATCACCACCAACGACGACCGGCTGGCCCAGCGCCTGCGCCTGCTGCGCAGTCACGGCATGCACCAGAATCCGATGGAATTCCGGCATCCCCAATGGGCGTTGGATCCCGATGGTCAGCCCAATCCCTGGTACTACGAGATGGCCGAGGTGGGGTACAACTACCGGGCCAGCGACCTGCACTGCGCCCTGGGGTGCAGCCAACTGCACAAACTGCCGCGCCTGGCCGCCCGCCGCCGGGAGCTGGCGGCGCTCTACGACCGCCTGCTGGCGCCCCTGGCGCCCCTGGTCCGGCCGATTCCCCGCCAGCCGGGCAACGTGCCGGTATGGCATCTGTATGTGGTGCGCATCGATTTCGCCACCCTGGGCCGCCACCGCGGGGCGGTGATGCAGGCCTTGCGGGATCGGGGCATCGGCACCCAGGTCCATTACCTGCCGCTCCATCGCCAGCCTTATTATCGCCAGCGCTACGGGGAACTGGACCTGCCCGGGGCCTGGGCCTACTACCGCCAGGTGCTGAGCCTGCCGCTGTTTCCCGCCATGGAGAATGCCGATGTGGAACGGGTGGTGGAGGAGTTGGGGCGGGTGATGCAATGAGTAGAGGATGAAATCGGTTTGCGGGTCGCGAGGAGGGACTTGAGGCAGGTGTGCGTCGTCATGGATGCCTTTTTCAAACATGCTCCCGGGTAGAACGGCCCAGGCTTTCGGCCAGAATGGAGGCAACCATGGCATTCATGCTCACGCCTTCTTTTTTGGCCCGCAGCGCAAGGCGGGCGTGGATGTTCTTCGGTACGCGGGTGACGAAACGGCCGGAGTAGGCGCATTCCCCGGGCTCCGGGATGGGATCACCAAACTCCTTCATGGTCTCGATGACGGCATGGAGCGCTTTCCTGCCATTGGCGATGGCCTCTTCCTCCGTTTCACCATCCGCAATGCACTTGTCGAAGTGGGGGAAGGAGATCAGGAATCCCCCGCCATCCTCCTGGGAAAGAGGGCGAATCTCGAAGGGGTAGTCGCGCAAGTCGGCCATCGTTCAATCCTCCAGAAAGTTCAAGAACCCCTTGATGTAGATTGGTTTGATCTCGCCATGAACAGGAATCGGGATGATTTTGCCATCGGGTCGGCGGAAGGTTACATGGCTGGTGTTCTTCTGGCGCCACTCAATCCCATGACGGGAGGCAATGGCTTTCAGATTTTCGATTGTCCAGCCCTGTGGGTTGTTCAGCATGCGGGCGAGCATCTTTTCGTGCTTGGTCATGGCCAAAATTATATCAAGGACGATATCATATGGCAAGAAACTCCCTCCACTCTCTCCCGATGAAAGCCGCGGATTGGGGGCGTTTGACGTGACGGTTGCCAGAAAATTCCCGGGTCGGTAGACTGGATCCACAGAGTCTGCAACCCCGCAGGTCGGTCCATTCCCCGAGGCGGCCGTGAAGATCATCCTGATGCGTCCCAGTTTCAAGAGCCACGACGGCTTTCTGGGGACCGACCACTTCGCCTTGCCCAACATCGGCCTGGGGATCATCGCCGCCGTCCTGCTGGGCGAGGGGCACCGGGTCATCATCCGCGACCCCCAGGCCGAAGGCATCGGCTTCGGCGCCATGCTGGAGTTCCTGCGCGCCGAACAGCCGGACATCCTCGGTCTGTCGGTGGTCTCCATGGATTTTTCCGGTGCGGTGCGGCTCGGCAAGGCCGTTCGGGAGCATCTGCCCGCCACCCGCATCATCCTGGGCGGTCCCCATTTCCACAATCGGTCCGATGCCCTGCTGGATGCCAACCCCTGGTTTGATTTCCTGGTGGTCGGGGAGGGGGACCACACCCTCTCCCGGTTGATCGCCGGCGGCTTCCGGGAGGAGGCCTGCGCCGACATCCCGGGGTTGGTCTATCGCAACACGGCGGCGGGTCGGGCGGTGGCCAACGGACTGTCGGTGGTCGAGGACCTGGATGCCCTGCCCCTGCCGGCCTATCACCTCTACCCCAAGCCACTGCAGTGGTACCGTCCGGCGGTCAACAATTACAAACGGTTGCCCAACGCCGCCATCATCACCTCCCGGGGCTGTCCCTCCAAGTGCATCTACTGCCAGGGCTCCCTCTACCGCCGCATGGTGCGGTCCAATTCCCCGGACTATGTTCTCAAGCATATCCGTCTGCTGATGTCGGAGTACGGCATCCGCGATTTGCTGTTCTTCGACGATGTCTTCACCCTCAACCGGCGTCGGCTGCTGACCATCTGCGATGCCATGATCCGGGACAAATTCGACCTGACCTGGGGCTGCTTCGTCAAAATCAACCGGGTGATCGACCAGGATGTGCTGCTGAAGATGAAACAGGCCGGCTGCTGGCTGATCATGCCGGGCATCGAAAGCGGTTCGGAGGCGGTGCTGGACCTGTTGGGCAAACATCAATCCATGGATGAGGTGCGCCGCATCTGTCACATGGCCGACCAACTGCGCATCCAGGTGCGCCCTTCCTTCATGCTGGGCGTGCCCGGGGAAACCCGGGAGACCTTGCAGCAGACCATCGATCTGGCCCTGTCCCTGCCGGTGACCCATATCGGCATCACCTACTTTTCCCCCCTGCCCGGGACCCCCGTCTGGGATAATGCCGAACAGTACGGCGCCTTCCAGCGCGACAATACCGATGCGATCCATACCACATCCGCCCGGATTCCCTTCGTGCCCCACGGCCTGGAGCGCAAGGACCTCGAACACCAGATGGACCGCCTCTATGCCCGCTTCTACTTCCGGTTTTCCTGGCTCTGGCGGCAGTTCAGGTACCTCGATGGGTATGAAGCCATCAAGCTCCTGCGGGGTCTGCTGATCGCCCTGCGGCTCAGGGTTCATCTGTTGCGGCACGGACGAATCGGGATGGTGCTGTTCGGCAGGTCCCAATGAAACCTCATGTGTTGTCACAGAGGAGCCTGGCGCAGAATGGCCGGCCATTCTGCGCGTCGGCAGGCGAAAACGGGATTGCGCCTGCCTTGCGGAATCGATCGCCCGCCTCGCGGAATCAATCTGTTGCACCGATCGATTCCGGCGGCGCATTCCTGCGCCGCGGAGTCTGCCGCATTCTGCGACAGGCTCGGGGTTCCCGCACCCATGCGCTCTGGCCGGCCCTGATACTGGCCCTGGCCGGGGCGCTGCATCTGCTATGGGTCACCCAGCCCCACGGCCCGGGATTGACCCCGGATTCCGCCTATTACCTGGCCGGAGCGGATGGCGTTCGCGCCGGACAGGGCATCCAGGACTTCCAGGGTCGCCCCCTCTACTCCTGGCCGCCCCTCTACCCGGTGGTGCTGGCGTTGACCACCCAGGCTCTGGGCGCCGACCCTGTGGACGCGGCTCTTTTCATGAATGTTCTGCTCTACGGCACCGTGCTGTTCCTGGTCGGTCGCTGGCTGCTGCGGCAGGTGACCGACCGTTGGCTGGTGTTGGTGGGACTGCTGTTGCTGGGGTTGGCCTTTCCGTCCTTCGACGCCGCCAAGTATGTGTTGAGCGAGAGCGTGTTCCACCTGTTTCTCTGGCTGTTCCTGCTCGGCATGGGCGGCTGGCTGCACGCCTGCCGCAATCCCGGCGCCTCCGTCATTGCCGTCTGGCCCCTGCTGCTGGCCGGAGTCGGCGCCGCCGGGGCCAACATGACCCGCCTGATCGGCCTCGTTCTGCTGCTGGTGGGGCCGGCGATTCTGCTGCTGGCCGGCGGGGCCATCCCCTGGCGCCGCCGTTGGGGCCATGGCCTGCTGTTTCTGGCGACCGGGGCCACGCCCTTCCTGCTCTGGGCGATCCATAACAAAATGGTCCATGGACGTTACCTGCAAACCCGGGGCTATAACGAACAACTGCCCGTGGCCCTGATGGAACGGCTGCGGGAGGTCACCATCACCCTGTCCAACTGGTTGGTGCCCCATTGGGTGTCCCATGGCATCGGCATGTTACTGCTTACGGTTGCAACAGGGATGATCCTGGTGTGGGGCATGAAGCGCTCACAAGAGAACGGCCTGCTCCGGCTTCAGGAAGCCGCCGTATTGCCCCTGGCGGTCTTTCCGCCCCTCTATCTGGGCGGGGTGATCGCGGCGGCCAGCATCTTCGGCACCGATCCCATCGGTGATCGTTTTCTCATGCCCTTGTATGCTCCCCTGTTGCTGCTGGCCCTGAAAGCGGGGGATGGTCTGTTGCCCCGGAATGGCCTTTGGCGACGGGGGGTCGGGGTGGGGTTGCTGGTCTGGTCGGCGGTGGTTCCGGCCCAATGGACCCTCGCAGTCGATGGGCTCGAACGGCAACGGGGCATCGGTTCTTCGCCGTACTTCTTCTCACGCCAGGAATGGCGCGACAGCGCCCTGATCGATCATCTGCGGCGGCAGCCGCCGCCGGGAGTCCTCTATTCCAACGTGCCCGATGTCCTCTATGCCCTGGTCGGTCGGTCGGCCCTGCTCAGTCCCCGCAAACAGGACCAGGCCCGGGATGCCCAGGTGGCCCACATGATCGCCCGGGTCTGTGCCGGGGAGAGTCTCCACCTGATTTGGTTCAACCGCAATCTGCGGATCAATATGGCCGTTCCGGACCGGCTGCGCGGGCCCCTCGGCCTGCAAGAGGTGGTGCGCTCCGCCGATGGCAGTCTCTTTGAACTCCATCCGCCCTGTCCCAGGCGTCTGACGCCCAAGGATGTGCCCCCCCTCGTGTTTTACGGATGGTAGACTGTGGCCTGCCCATGACCACCGCCCCGGACAGCGTGTATCCTGAATCCTGTGGTGCGTGGCAACCGACTTTGCGAGGGAGGAAGCGAGGACCATGATCAAACTGGGCGTCAACGTGGATCACGTGGCCACCGTGCGGCAGGCCCGGGGCAGTCGCTATCCGGACCCGGTGGTGCTGGCGGTCCTGGCGGAACAGGGGGGAGCCGACGGGATAACCGTCCACCTGCGGGAGGACCGCCGGCATATCCAGGAGCGGGACGTGCGGGTGCTGCTGGAAACGGTGACCACCAAGGTCAACCTGGAAATGGCCGTCACCCCGGCCATGGTGGACTTCGCCATTGCCCAGCGTCCCGCCGACTGTTGTCTGGTGCCGGAAAAGCGCGCCGAGCTGACCACCGAGGGCGGGCTGGACGCCGTCGGCCTGCGGGAACGCCTGGCCGAGGTGGTGCCACGCCTGACCGCCGCCGGCATCCAGGTCAGCTTGTTCATCGATCCGGAGCTTCCCCAGATCGAGGTCGCCGCCGCGGTCGGCGCCCCGGTGGTGGAGCTGCACACCGGTCGCTACGCCAGCGCCGACCATCCGGCGGCCCGGACGGACGAGCTTCTCAAGATCACCCGGGCCGCCGACCATGCCCGATCCCTGGGGGTGACCGTCAACGCCGGCCATGGGCTGCATTATCGCAACGTGGCGCCCATCGCCGCCATCGCCGGGATGCAGGAACTCAACATCGGTCATGCCATCGTCGCCCGGGCCCTGGAGGTGGGCATGGTGCAGGCGGTGGCGGAGATGGTGCAGCGGATGCGCGCTGCCCGGTCGGGAACAGCCGGATGATCCTGGGGATCGGCACCGACCTGGTGCGCATCGAACGACTGGCGTCGGCCCTGGAGCGTTTCGGGGAACGGTTCACCATCCGCATCTTCACGGCCGCGGAAATCGCCCACTGCCGGAACCGGCCCCCTTGCCTGGCCAAACGGTTCGCCGCCAAGGAGGCCTTTGCCAAGGCGTTGGGCACCGGCTTCCGGGATGGCATCTGGTTCCGGGAGATCGGGGTGGAGCACGACGCGCTGGAACGCCCGGCGCTGATCGTTAGCGGTAACGCGGCCCGCCAGATGTCCCGTTTGGGCGTGACCCGCGCCCACCTGAGCCTCAGTGACGAAGAAGGCTTTGCCCTGGCCATGGTCATTCTGGAAGGGAATGACCGGTGAACGTCGTGCCACGATCGGCATCGATGGCATACCCCATCATCGCCGGAACATGGCCGGTGACCGCCCGATACTGGCTGCGGTTCCGGGCGCTGAACTGGTCGTGCCATTGACCGGGAACCCCCTGATGCTTCAGTTGGGCGGGTACCCCCAGCCGCTGCATGGTGGGGGAGGGCTCGTCGAAGGCAATGGCCCGGACGATGGCCTCCACCCGCTCCGGGGCCAGGGGGCGGCCCAGGAAACGCGCCAGGGGTGGCAGGATCTCCCAGGGATTGTTCCACAGTTCCTCGTAGCGGACGAAAAAGACCGGCAGGCCGCCGTGGAGCCATTCGTGGACCCAATTGATCAGGTTGCGGGGCTGGCCCGGCAGGCGCCGGGGACCGGCCCGGAACCCCTGGATCAAGCGCCCCAGGGCCTCTTCCCGGGGGACCTCCAGCAGCAGCTTGCGAATGGGATTGTCCGGGTTGACCGCCGGTCCGGTATAATAAAAATAGAACGATACCACCTGATCCCGGGGATCCCGGTACAGGATCACCAGACGGTGGCCATGGGTCTCCAGATCCGTCAGCAGATCCGGGTTGGGAAACCAATGCCCCACGGGAAAATGGCTGCGGGGAATCCGCTGCAGAATTCCGCCGGGCACCCGGTTGGCCGAGACCTCCGGGGTCCAGTGGCCGGTCAGGCCGCTGACATGTTGCAGCAGGTCCGACAGCAGGTGGGTTCCGCACTTGGGAAAGGCCAGGGCGGTGAACGGCACCGGTCGCCCGGGGTCGGCAATCGTCATGCGGGATGCCAGATGTCCGGGCAACGCGGACAGATCCGGGGCCAGCTCCGCCAAACGCCGGAAGGGGGTGGCCAGCTGGGGGTGGGGCGATTCCGCCAGGATGGCGGCCATTCGGCCGATGGCGGCCCCGTCCAGGGGTTCGGCGGTCACCGCCGCCTGAAAGGCCTCCAGGGCCTGGGACCAGTCGCCGGACTGGGCCGCCGCCACCCCGGTGGTCAGCGGCGATTCGATTTCATGCGCATTCATCGGTTTTCTCCCGCGGGGCAGGGAAGAGTCGAGCCAACTCCGCCGTCACCCGCTCCAGAACGCCGTCCCAGTCGCCCCGTTCGGTTTGACGCAGCAGGCGCATGGAACGGTACCAGGGGGTGGTCTCCCCGGTCAGGCCCCAGCGCCAGTCGGGCACCCGGGTGATCAGGGTCCAGACCGGGCGTCCCAGGGCCCCGGCCAGATGGGCCACCGAGGTGTCCACGCTGATGACCAGGTCCAGGGCCATGAGCCAGCGGGCGGTGGCGGTGAACCCGGGCAGGGCCACTCTCCGCACCCGCTCGCCGCCCGACACCCGGTCCAGCCCGTCCGCCCCCGGCCCCACCTGGAGGGACACCCACTGGATATGGGGCAGTTCCTGCCACAATCGGGCCAACCGCGCAGGATCGATGCTGCGGTTGCGGTCGTTGAGATGGTCCGGGTTGCCTCGCCACACCAGCCCCACCCGTGGTCCGGTGGCTGGGGGCAGCGGCTCCTCCAGCGGGCCGGGCGGCGGAGGTGGGGGCAGATAGCCCGCGGCCAGGGGGATGTTGTCCGCCGTCAGACCATAGACCCGGGGCAACCCCAGCAGGGGCATGTGGGTATCGAAGGGCGGCAGGGGGTCGCCCTTGACGATAAGAGATTTCATGTTATGCAATCTCTCTAACAGGGATTTCAGGAGTGGCTGACATTCCAGGATCACCCGTCCGCCCCGGCTGGCCACCCAGGGAAGGAAGCGGACCATCTGCAGGGTATCGCCCAGGCCTTGTTCGGCGTGGAGCAGGATGGAGCGTCCGGCCAAGGGGCCGCCGTCCCATTGGGGTTGGGAGAAGCCGCGGCGGAAGGGGTGGGACTGGTCTTCCTGCCAGCGCCATTCGTGTTCGGTCCAGCCGTCGGCGAAGCGCCCCAGCAGCAGCAGGAGGTGGGCGCGGTTGAGATGGGCCCGGGCCGCCTGGGGGTCCAGGGCGATGGCCTGATCATACTGGTGCAGGGCCTGGTCGAACTGGCCCAGATCGTGGAACGTCTTGCCCAGGTTGCTGAACACGGTGGCCCGATCGGGATCCAGGGCCACCGCCCGGAGGTGGGCGGCCAGGGCCTCCCCGGGGCGGTCGAGATCCATCAACACGTTGCCCAGGTTGCTCACCACGTCGGCCGCGTCGGGATTCAGGCCCACGGCCTGTTCCAGCAGGGTGGCGGCGGTGGTCAGGTCGCCGCCTTTTTGGTGGGCCACGCCCATGTTGTTGAGGGCCTCGGCATAGTCGGGGCGGACGGCCAGGGCCTGGCGATAGGCCGCCAGGGCTTCCGGGATGCGTCCGGCCTTGCGCAGCACCTCGCCGCGGTTGTTGTGGGCGGTGGCCAGGGTGGGATCCAGGGCCACGGCCCGGTCGAAGGCCGCCAGGGCGGCGGCCGGATGCCCCAGGCGGTCCAGCACCAGGCCGCGGTTGTTGTGGGCGGTGGCCAGGGTGGGGTCCAGGGCCAGGGCCCGGTCCTGGGCGGCCAGGGCCAGGTCCAGACGACCCATCTCCTGGAGCAGGCGGCCGCGGTTGCTGTGGATGGCGGCGTTGTGGGGGTCCAGGGCCAGGGCGCGGTCGAAGGCGGCCAGGGCGTCCGGATGGCGCTGCAATTCCCGCAGCGCCTCGCCGCGGTTGTTGTGGGCGGCGGTGAAGGTCGGATCCAGGGCCAGGACGCGATCGAAGGCCGCCAGGGCTTCCTCCGTGCGGTGGGCGTCCCGGAGCAGGTTGCCCAGATTGTTGTGGGGCGCCGGATACCCAGGGCGCAGGGCGATGGCCTGGCGGAACTGCTGCTCCGCCTCGACCCGGCGGCCCAGGGCGGCCAGGGATATGCCCAGATTGTTGCGGGTGACGGCCGGCTGGCTGGCGCCGGCGGCCAGGGCGCGGCCGAACAAAGGGATCGCCTCGGCATGGCCGCCGCGGTTGCGGACCAGGAAACCGAGATTGTTCAAGGCATTGCCGTCGTCGGGTCGCTGACGCAGCAGTTCCCGGTAGAGGGCCTCGGCCCGGGCCGGATCGCCGGCGGCGATGGCCGCCTCGGCGCGGCGGGACAGCTCGGCCGACGATCCGGAGGGGGAAGAGGAAACGCCGGTCCGTTGGGTTCGGCGTGGTTTGCGGTTCATGGCAGGCGGTGGCCCGTCGAAACCCCGGCGTCGGCGCGACCCGTCGGTCAGCGGACGGGAGCGCACCGAACACGGGGGGCAGGGGAGGGAGTCAGGAATAGAATTCCCGCGGCGGTTCCGGGGCATGATCCAGAAACTGTCGGCCCACCTTGTCGAACAGGGCTTCCAGGTCCTGCACCAGGGATTGCAGGGTGCCGCAGGCGTCGTCCGCGGTCATCTTGATGAGTTCGCTGTTGTCCAGTTCCATCGCCCGCCTCCTCTGAAGATGTTGGATTCCCCTTCCTCCACCCGCCACTCGCGGTGGCTGCTGGGGGATTCATCGGCGGGAATGGGCGGTGGCTTGATCCAATTCGTCGTGCAGGAGGCAGGACTGGATAATTCGACCCCGGCAGGCTACCATGGATCGGAGGTGCTTCGGCAACAGGGCAGCCGCCATTGGGCTGCCCTGGAGAGCCCGCCGCAGAATGCGGCAGGCTCCGTGGCGCAAGGATGTGCCACCGGAATCAATCGGTGCAACCGATTGATTCCGTGAGGGAGGCAAAAACCCGTTTTCGCCTCCCGACGAGCAGAATGGCCATGGATGGCCATTCTGCGACAGGTTCTGGAGAGTGGACAGGGATGCGCCACCGGAACCAATCGGTGCAACCGATTGATTCCGTGAGGGAGGCGAAAAACCATTTTCGCCTCCCGACAAGCAGAATGGCCATGGATGGCCATTCTGCGACAGGTTCTGGAGAGTGGATTCTGAAGAGTGACCGTGGCATCCGGGAGACGGCCGACTCAGGCGTGTTTCAGACGCGCCGGGGCCGCACGGCGGGTGGCGGTGGGCACTTGGGCCACCGCATCCCTGAGCTTGATCAGCTTTTGGTGGACCCGTTGGGCGTCTTCGAGGGTCTTCAAACCCACCACCACGTATTGCCGGTCGTCAAGATCGTAAATACGGAAGTCGTTCTTTTTGCCTATGATCTGAAAGTCCATCTTTCCGTTCTTTCTGTGCCGAGGCGGGTGGGTGATGAGCCGTGCAATGCAGGTTCCATTCCATTTTCGACCAAAGGGAATTCCTTTGAAAAAGCAATGGCTGTCCAACCGGCTTATGGCAGGTGGCGTCCGGTTCGTCAAAATCGTGACCTTGCTGTGTCTGGCAGGGTACGGTGCGCCTCTGGGAGCGGCGGAATCGCCCACCGATGCCCGCATCAGCGAGGGCTTCGTGGCCTTGAAGCGGGGGTTCAGCGCCAGCGCCTACGAAATGTTCCTGCAGGCGGCCAATGACAACCACCCCCAGGCCCAGTATCTGGTGGGCCGGATGCTGGAGGGGGGGGAGGGGGTGCCGCGCAAGATGCTGGAGGCGGTGGCCTGGTACCGCAAGGCGGCGGAGCATGGCATCGCCGAGGCCAAGGCTCGCCTGGGGTTTCTGTACTGGAGCGGCCAGGGGGTGCCGGAGGATCACAAGGAGGCCTTCAAGTGGTTCCTGGACGCGGCGGAAAAGGGCGATCAGCCCCTGGCCCAGACCTATCTCTGCACCATCCTGGATCAGGGCGCCAAGACCATTCCCGCCGACCGGCAGCAGGCCCTGGGCTGGTGCCGTCGGGCCGCGGAGAACGGCGAACCGGCCGCCCAGGCCATGATGGGCTTCCGCTACGCCGAAGGGGACGGCGTGGACAAGGACCTGGAAACCGCCCACTTCTGGTTCACCATGGCCGCCAGCGGCGGCAACCACCGTGCCCAGGACGCCCTGCGGCAGCTGGAACCCTCCATGACCCAGGAACAGATCGCCCGCGCCCGTAAACGCACCGGCACCGAACTGCCCAAACCGCCGCCGGATCCCCTGGGGGTGCGGGGGAAGAAGTGACGGCGGCCCCGGAACTGTCATGCTGACCCAGGAAAGCCTGCAGGCCCTGTTGGCCGATCTCGAGTCGGACCGGGTCGAACGCACGGTGTCGATCCGGGATACCGATAAATTCGCCGAGGCTGTTTGCGCGTTTGCCAATGATTATCCCAATCACCGGCAACCGGGTTATCTGATTATCGGGGCGCGGGATGACGGCACCATTGCCGGGATGACGATTTCGGATGAGCTGCTGCGCAATTTGGCGGGCATCCGCTCCGATGGCAACGTTCTGCCCCCGCCCGCGCTGGTGGTTGAAAAGTTCGGTCTGGAGGGCGGCGAGGTGGCTGTTGTCGAGGTCCAGCCCTCGATCCTTCCCCCCGTGCGCTACAAGGGTCGGGTTTTCATTCGGGTGGGGCCGCGGCGCGCGGTGGCCAACGAGCAGGAGGAGCGCATCCTTTCGGAACGTCGATCAACCCTGATCAGTACGTTCGATGTCCAACCGGTTCAGGAGGCAGGACTGACCGATCTGGCTTGGCGACTGTTCGATGAATACCGTTCCTTTGCGTTGGATCCGGATACCATGGCGGCGAACCATCGTACCCCCGAGGAACGTTTGGCGGCCCTGCGCTGTTTCGACCTCAGGTCACGAGTCCCCACCGTGGCTGGCCTGTTGCTCTTTGGGAAGAATCCCCGCTTTTTTCTGCCAGGGGCCTATGTGCAATTCCTGAAATTTCCGAACGAGACCCTGACCGAACGTCCAGACGATCAGATGGAGATCTCCGGTGATCTGCGATCCATTCTGGAGATGGCCAGGGGCAAGATGGCTGTCTACAACCGCGTCGGGCTCCGACCGGGTGCCGGCTTCAGCGATGGACCGCAGCCCGATTATCCGGAATGGGCCTTGCGGGAGTTGTTCCACAATGCCGTGACCCATCGGGATTATGCGTCCACCAGTCCGATCCGTTTTTACTGGTTCAGGGATCGCATCGAGATTCAAAGCCCGGGGGGCCTGTTCGGCATGGTGACCCGGGAGACTTTGACCCGCCGCAACAGCTACCGCAACCCGGTGCTGGCCGAGGCCTTGAAAACGATGGGGTATGTCAACCGGTTCGGCTATGGCATCCAACGGGCCGAGGCCCTGATGAAGGACAACGGCAATCCCCCTCTGGAGTTCGAGATCGACGACTGGACATTCTGCGTCACGCTGAGGGGTCGGAACTCATGAAGACCATTGCCTTTTTCAACAACAAGGGCGGAGTCGGCAAGACCTCGCTGATCTATCATCTGGCCTGGATGTTCGCGGAGCGGGGAATCGCGGTCCTGGCCGCCGATCTGGACCCGCAGTCCAACTTGAGTGCCATGTTCCTCGACGAGGATCGCCTCGCCGAACTGTGGGGCGATGCTGGAGGCACAAAAGGGATTCGCGGAGGGCAAACGATTTATGACAGCCTGCAGCCGTTGATGAACCGCACCGGGGACATTCTCTCCCCCCATGTGGAACGGGTGAGCGAAGGCGTCGGTTTGCTCTCCGGGCATCTGGCCCTGTCGCGCTTTGAAGATCTGTTGTCCGAGAACTGGCCGAAATGCCTGGACGGCCAGGAAGCGGCCTTTCGGGTGATCACGGCCTTTCACCGCATTCTGATGGATGCCGCCACCCAGGTCGCCGCCCAGGTGGTCCTCATCGATGTGGGTCCGAACCTGGGGGCCATCAACCGTTCGGCCCTGATCGCCGCGGAGGAGGTGGTGCTGCCCCTGGCGCCCGACCTGTTTTCTCTTCAAGGTTTGAAGAATCTTGGGCCTACCCTGAGAGAATGGCGGAAAGGGTGGGAAAAACGTCTTGAAGAACTTTCCCCCAGTACGGGCATTTCGGCACCGGCGGGAACGATGCATCCAGTGGGCTATGTCGTCATGCAGCATGGCATCCGGGGCAGCCGTCCGGTCAAGGCCTATCAGAGGTGGCTGGAGAGAATTCCCGCAGTCTATCGTGAAGCGATCCTGGGAATGCCCGTTCAGGATTGGCAGCCCCCTGCGAACGATCCGGACCAGTTGGCCCTGTTGAAGCATTATCGAAGCCTGATGCCGCTGGCCATGGATGCGCGCAAGCCAATGTTTTATCTGCGACCAGCCGACGGAGCCATTGGCTCCCATGTGGAGGCGGTCAGGGCCTGTTATGAAGATTTTCAGGCCCTTTCCATGCGGATTCTGTGAGAAGATGGGGGCAGCCCTCGACCAACAGGCTCGACTTTCATTGAAAGCGGAGGCGTTCGTCAACCACGGAGAAAACACCATGTTATCCAGCTATGAAGCCATCTACGACCATGGCCGGTTGATCTGGATCGACGAGGCCCCCGATCCTGTCCGGGTGCGGGTGATCGTCACCCTGGTCCGTGGATCCGCCGACATCGGGGAATCACTGGCCGCCAATTCCTCTACGGGAAAGGAACAGGGAGCAATCGGTCATCCCCGGACTCCGATCGAGGATGACGCAATCGAACGGATCATGCGAAAGACCTGCGGCGCCTGGGGCAGTAGGTCTTTCGAGGAAGTCGAGGCGATGATTGGGCAGCGCCGCCATGAGGACTGGGGCGATGACGAGAAGCCCTCATGAAATGTGTCAGATTTCAATACAATCACCGGGTTGCGGATTTTGGATCCGTTTGCTCGGTCGATGGAATGAACCGTGGTCCCGAGGAGTGTGCCGATGGCCGTCACCATTCCCCGCCTGATGGTCTCCGCGACCCGCAAGAGTTCCGGCAAGACCACCCTGACCATCGGTCTGGCCGCGGCCTTTGCCCGGCGGGGGCTTTCGGTGCGGCCGTTCAAGAAGGGGCCGGATTTCATCGATCCCAAATGGTTGGCCATGGCCGCCGGGCATCCCTGCCGCAATCTGGATTTCTTCATCATGGGGCGCGAGCGGGTGCGACACCGCTTTCGGCAGGGGGCGGCGGGCGGGGAGCTGGCGCTCATCGAGGGCAACCATGGCCTGTTCGACGGCCAGGACCTGGAAGGCGACGACTGCTCCGCGGCCCTGGCCGCTTGGCTGGAGGCCCCGGTGCTGCTGGTGGTGGATTGCAAAGGGCTGGCCCGCAGCGTCGCCCCGCTGATCTGGGGCCATCTCAACTTTCCCGGCGGCGGGGTGGTGGGGGGGCTTATCCTCAACAATGTCGCCTCGCCCCGCCAGGAGAAACGCCTGCGGGAGGTGGTGGAACGCTACTGCGCGGTCCCCATCCTGGGCCTGCTGCCCCGCACCAGCGATGTGGTGATCGACGAACGCCACCTGGGCCTGGCCCCGGTGGAAGAACGGGCCGGGCTGGACAGCCGGGTGGCGGCCATCGGCCGCCAGGTGGCGGCCCATGTGGACCTGGATCGGGTGCTGGAGCTGGCCCGGCGGGCGCCGGCCATCACCTGGGGCGCGGAGGATCCCGATCCGCCGTCGCCCTTGCTGGGCGAACGTCCCCGGGTGCGGGTGGGCTATGCGGCCGATCAGGCGTTCCATTTCTACTATCCGGACAATCTCCAGGCCCTGGCCGACCAGGGGGTGGAGCTGATCCCCTTCAACCTGCTGGCCGATCGACAGCTGCCGGCGGTGGACGGGCTGTTCATCGGCGGGGGTTTTCCGGAGATGTTCATGGAGACTCTGGAGAACAACCGGGACATGCTGGAATCCATCCGCCGGGCGGCGGAGGCCGGCCTGCCCATCTATGCCGAATGCGGCGGACTGATGGTGCTGGCCGAACGTCTGCGCTGGGGCGCGGGCTCGGCCCGCATGGCCGGGGCGCTGCCCATTGATGTCACCATGGAGGCGCGCCCCCAGGGCTACGGCTACATGGAAATCGAGGGCACGGGCGAGACCGCCTGGCCCGGCAAGGGCGAGCGGGTGGCCTGCCACGAATTCCACTACAGCCATGTCACCCGCCTGGGACCGGGCGCGCGTTTCGCCTACCGGGTGCGCCGCGGCACGGGGCTGGACGGCCTCCACGACGGGCTGCTGCACCACAACATCCTGGCCTCCTATGCCCATATCCACGCCGCCGGCAGCCCCGGCTGGGCGCCCTTCCTGGCGCGCTTCTGGCGCCAACGCGCCGGCGGGACCTGAGGGTACGGAGTGCGGCGGCTTCCAGGGGGGAGGGTGGAGGGAGGCTTCCCCCATCGCTCGAAGTAAATTATTTTTGGTCCTGTTCCAATATCACCGATTCATGATATTTAACTGAACAGCGCTATCCTGCTGCGCGTCGCGTCCGTCCCGAAGCGAACGATCCGGGTCCACCCGGCCGGCGGACGGCTCATCCCAATCCCCGAACCGGAGGGAGGCTGCAAGGAATGAAAATAGCGGTAACCATCTACGAGGGGCCCTACAATCACGAGGCCTCCGACAGCGCCTACAACTTCATCGTCGCGGCCTTGGCCAAGGGCCATGAGATCCGAGGGATCTTCTTCTATCACGACGGCGTCTACAACGTCACCAAGCTGATGGAGCCCCCCCAGGACGATCGCCACATCGCCAATCGTTGGTCCGAGTTGGGCGCCAAGGGGATCGATATCGTGGTGTGCATCGCCGCCGCCAAGCGGCGCGGCATCGTGGACAGCGTCCTGGTGCCCAACGTGCGCATCTCCGGTTTGGGGCAACTCACCATGATGGCCATCGAAGCCGAACGCATGGTGATCTTCGGGGACTGATCGGAAAGGGACGGGAAGAAGATGGCCGAAGATATCAAGAAAATCATGTTCACGGTCCGCAAGGGCCCCCACGGAACCATCTACGTCTACGAAGGCCTGGAGGTCAAACTGATCATGGCCGCCTACGACGCGGACATCTCCGTGGTCTTCATCGACGACGGCGTCTACGCCCTCAAGGCCGGCCAGAACACCAAGGAACTGGGCATCAAGGGGTTTGAAGCCACCTACGGGGTGCTGGTGGATTACGAAATCAGCAAGGTCTTCGTGGACAAGAAATCCCTGGAAGACCGGGGCCTGACCCAGGACGATCTGGTGGTGATCGGCGAGGACGAGGAGACCGAGGAGGAAATTCGGCCCAAGGTGGTGGATGCCGACGAAATCGCTGCCATGATGGCCGAACAGCACAACATCCTCTGCTTCTGACCCCAGCCGAAAAGACACGGGAGGAACATTCGTCATGCTGCATACCGTGAACCAGTCCCCCTTCCAGAAGTCCACCCTGGAGAGCTGTCTGCGCTTCGTGCGCAAGGGTGATGTGATTCTGCTCCTGGAGGATGGGGTGTTCGCCGCCCAGGCGGGAACCGCCATGTCCAGCCTGGTGGAAGGGGCCCTGAAGTCCAACAAGGTCTATGCCTTGAGCGCCGATCTGAAGGCCCGCGCCCTGACCGATGTGATCCAGGGGGTCGAGGTGACCGACTACGCCGGCTTCGTGGATCTGGTGGAGCAACACACGACCCATGCCTGGCTTTGAGGCGACGGACCCGGGATCGCCCGGCCCCGGATCCACGGGTCCGGGGACCGGGTCAGCGGCCCGCGGGCCGCGGCCCGAAGCCTTTCGACGACGGTCTCCAGCAGGAGGGCTTGCAGTGCTTTGGTCAAGACTGGTGGTGATGATCCTGGTGCTTCTCCTGAGCGGGAGTATCCAGGCCCAGGGGAGCGACGCGGTACGGCCCGCCGGGGGCTGGCCCGGCCTCAAGGGGGACAAGTGCATCCAACCCACCGACTGGATGCGCAAGAACCATATGGAATTCCTGAAACAGCGCCGCGAAGTCACCGTGCGCGAAGGGGTGCGGATCCGGGACGAAAGCCTGCTGCAATGCCAGACCTGTCACACCAGCCGGCAGGCGTTCTGTGATCGGTGTCACCAGTACGTTGGGGTTCATCCCGACTGTTTCGATTGCCACATCTACCCCAAATGACCGGCTACCACAGGAACCGAGCCATGACCATGGACAGAAGAACGGTTCTCGGCCTGGGAGGAGCGGTGGCCGCCGGGGCCATCCTGCTCGCCCCGGGGGTGCGGCTCATCGCGGCCCCCAACAAGACCGAGGCCTCCGGCGCCCAACGCTGGGCCATGTTGATCGATGTCAACCACTGCACCGCCGCCTGCACCGCCTGCACCGACGCCTGCCGCACCGAAAACAACGTGCCCCTGTTCGGGGACCCCAAGCGGGACATCCATTGGATCCGCAAGGTGGAGGTCCAGGATGAGGAAGGCCGTCGGCCGCCCTTGAGCCTGCCGGTCCTCTGCAATCACTGCGAACATCCGCCCTGCGTGCATGTCTGCCCCACCGAGGCCTCCTTCATCCGCAAGGACGGCATCGTGCTGGTGGACAAGCACCGCTGCATTGGCTGCCGCTACTGCATGATCGCCTGCCCCTACAAGGCCCGTTCCCTGGTCTATTTCCAGGTGGACGTGGACAAGGCCAGCAATCCCCGGGTGCCGGTGCGGGGCAAGGGGGTGGTGGAAAAATGCACCTTCTGCGTGCATCGGGTGGACGACGGCCAGCAGCCCGCCTGCGTGGAGGCCTGCCAGGCGGCCGGCGAGGGGGCCATGCTGTTCGGCGACCTCAACGATCCCCAATCGGAGATCGCCCAACGGGTTCGCACCCTCAAGACCGAAACCATCCGGGCGGACCTGGGGCTCAAGCCCCATGTCCACTACCAGGGCTTGTAGGGGGTGGCCATGCAACTCAGCGATTTTACCACCATTGAGGGACGTTCCTTCGGCTATTGGGCACTGATGGGCGTTCTGGGGCTTTTCGTCCTGTTGGGGGCCGGGGCTTTTCTCTATGTCGAGATCATGGGCCACGGCGTCACCAACATGAACAACCAGGTGGTGTGGGGCGCGCCCCATGTATTCGCCATCGCCCTGCTGGTGATGGCCTCGGGCGCCTTGAACCTGGCCTCCATGGCCACGGTGTTCGGCGCCAGCCACTACAAACAGTTCCGCCGCTTCTCGGCCTTCCTGGCCATCGCCCTGCTGGCCGGGGGCCTGATCGTCCTGCTGCTGGATCTGGGGCGGCCGGAACGGCTGTTGCTCACCATGATCCACATGAACTTCGGTTCCATGTTCACCTGGAACGTGTTTCTCTACTCGGGCTTCATGGTCCTGTGTTTCCTCTATCTGTGGGCCATGATGGAGCATGAGAAGTGGGTCAAGGTGGCGGGCAGCTCGGCCTTTGCCGGACGGCTGATCCTCACCACCGGCACCGGCTCCATCTTCGGGGTCATCCAGGCCCGGGAGGTGTTCCACTCGGCCATCACCGCTCCCACCTTCATCGCCGTTTCCCTCAGCTCCGGCACCGCCATCTGCCTGCTGCTGCTGATGGCCACCTACCGGCAGACCGGCCGGGAGATGGACGAGAAGCTGGTCCACGGCATGCGCAACATGATGGTGTTCTTCCTGCTGGCGGTGGCCTATCTGATGGTGGTGGAAAAGTTTACCAAGAGCTATTCCCCCGCCTTCTACGAGGTGGAGGCCTGGATCATGACCGGTCCCTACGCCCTGCTCTACTGGGGCGGGGTGGTCACCCTGGGGATCCTGTTGCCACTGGTCATTCTCTTTAATCCCGGCTGGAGCAATACCCGGGGTGGCATCACCACGGCGGCGCTCTGCGCCGTGCTGGGGGAGGTGGCCTTCGTCGCCCATGTGCTGATCGCCGGCCAATCCTACCCGCTGGATCTGTTCCCCGGCTACAACATCTCCAGCCCGTTCCTGGACGGCCAGAGCGCCAGCTATTCTCCCGCCGCCGTGGAATACATGCTGGGGTTCGGGGGCGTGGCCCTGGCCGGCATCCTCTATCTGCTGGGCATCCGCTTCTTCCGCCTGCTGCCGGACAAGGCGGTGGCCCCGGAGGGGTGGCATCCCTGGTCGCCCTGAGCCGGCCCGCGGGCGCTGGCGCGATCGACTGGCTGGGAGGGGGGGGAGGACCCTCCTTCCCCCCCTCCATTCCTGCGGCGCAGCCTTGCGCCGCAGAAGTCGCATTCTGCGGGCAGGCTCTCAACAGAGGGGTGGCAACTGGCGACCCAGATCTGTCAGCGCCCCGGCCATCCGTTCCACCACCATTCCCCACTCTTCGTTCCGGCCCTGGCCGAACAGACGCAGCACCCCGGGATACCAGGGGGAGTCCGTGCGGTCGTCCAGCCAGCGCCAGTCCCGGCCGTTGCGGGGCAGCAACACCCAACAGGGACGGGCCAGGGCGCCGCACAGGTGGGCCAGGGCGGTATCCACGCAGATCACCAGATCCAGTTGGGCGACGATGGCGGCGGTGTCGGCCCAGTCCGTGAGTGCTGTCCCCAGATCCAGCAGGGGCTGGTCCGGAGGCGGGGCGGCGGCCTCTTCCTGGCCGGCGCCCTTCTGCAGGCTGACGAACGTCACCATTCCCCGGGGCAGCGCCGACCATAACGGCGCCAGGGTCTTCAAACCCGGCAGCGAGCGCCAGGCATCGTTGGCATAGTGGGCAGCGCCTTTCCAGACCAGGCCAATCCGCAGGCCTGCGGTGGGAATCAGGGGCCGCCAGCGGCTCAGGCGCTGGGGGTCGGCGGCCAGGTAGGGCAGGGTGGCGGGAATGGTCTCCAGCCGGGTCTCCAGCAGCAGGGGCAGGCTCATCAGGAAGCACCAGCCATCGGCGGGCGGCGCCTCGGTCAGGCGCGTCACCAGGCGGTCCACCCCGGCCAGCCCCCGCAGCAGCGGGGCCAGTGTGGGTTTGCACAGGAAGATCAACGTGCTGTCTGGATTTCGATCCCGCAACGGCTTCAGGTAGCGGCAGAACTGGATTTCGTCTCCCAGGCCCTGTTCTCCCAGGACCAGCAGGGTTTTTCCGGCCAGAGAACCGCCTCGCCATTGCGGACAGGACAGCCGGGGCGGGGCCGCAGTGGGATGACGGCGCCCGGGATGATAGCGGTCTTCATGCAGCGGCCAGCCCTCGGTCATTCGGCCCCGGCGCAGCAGCAGCAGACCCAGGTTGAAGCGCGCCTCCACATAATCCGGCCGCAGCGCCAGGGCAGTGCGGAAGGCTGCCTCGGCCGCGGCCGGGTCATGGAGATCGGTCCACAGCACCCCCAGATTGCTGTGGGCCTCGTGGTAGTCGGGTTTGAGGGCCAGGGCTTGGCGATAGGCCGCCGCGGCGCCGTCCGGGTCGCCCTGCCGGTGCCGCAGGTTGCCCAGGGTGTTGTGGCTCCCCGGATGCCCGGGATCCAACTCCAGGGCGCGATTCAGAACCGCCGCGGCTGCCGTCGGACGGTCCCGGGCCAGCAGCACGGCGGCCAGGGCGTTGTGGGCCTCGGCATGATCCGGCTGTATCCGCAGCGCCCGATGGAGAAGAGCTTCGGCTTCCTCCAGACGGTCCGTTCCGGTCAGCAGCAGACCCAGGTTGAGCAGGGCGGTGAAGGAATCCGGGGCGCCGGCCAGGGCGGTGCGGAAGGCGTTTTCGGCTTCTGCCCGCCGTCCGTCGTTGGCCAGGAGAATGCCAAGGTTGTTGTTGGCCTCGGGATGGCTGGGCCGCAGGGCCAGCACGGCGCGAAAGGCGGCCGCGGCCCCGGCGGCCCGTCCCTGCCGCGCCAGCAGCAGGCCCAGGCCGAAATGGGCCTCGGCGTGATCGGGTTGTCGGGCCAGCACTTCCCGGAAGGCGGCCTCGGCGGCCTCGAATTGTCCCTGCTCCTGCAGCAGGTGCCCCAGATGGCAACGGGCCTCCACCAGATCCGGCCGGCTGGCCAGTGCCGTCCGGAAGGCGGCCTCGGCCGCCACTGGGCGGCCGGTGGCCATCAACAGCACACCGAGGTTGTAGCGGGCGTTGGCGAAGTCCGGATGCGCGGCCAGGGCGGCCTCGTAGGCGGTCTCGGCCTCGGCGATGCAGCCCCGATTCCGGAGCAGGGTGCCCAACTGGTCCAGGGCCTCGGCATGATCCGGCTGGCGCGCCAGCACGGCCCGGCAGGCGGCCTCGGCCTCGGCGGGACGCTGGCGCAGGGTCAGCAGCACCGCCAGATTGAAGCGGCATTCCAGGTTGTCGGGTTGTCGCTCCAGGGCCTGCCGCCAGCAGGCCTCGGCCTGGTCCAACAGCCCCAGGCCGGCGCTGCACACCGCCGCCAGGTTGAGCAGGGTGGGGTTGCCGCCATCCAGGGCCAACCCCCGGGCCGCGGCCTCCAGGGCCTCCTGCAGTCGGCCCTGGGCATGGAACGCCTGGGCCTGGGCGGTGAAATCCGGATCGGGGGACATGGGCGTACTCGGCCTGGTGCGGGTTGCTGAAGATGTGGTTACCGTGGAAGCCGGGAAACGGCTTGCATCGGTGGAGGGTGGAGGGAGGCCTCCCCCATCCATTGAAGTGACCGTGGAAGCCGGGAAACGGCTTGC
>PEAP01000109.1 GCA_002753665.1 Magnetococcales bacterium DC0425bin3 | reverse complement strand
GCCGCCTTGGCGGCTTTGGCTGCCGCGGACGCCTTGGCGGCCCGGGCGGCCTTGTCGTCTCCATCGCCCTCGGTCTTGGCGGCGGGTTTCGGGGTCGTCGTGGCGGCGGGGCCTTTTTTCGCCGCCATCTGGGCCTTCATTTCAGCCTTCTTGCGCTCCTTCTCCGCTTTTTCCCGCTCGACCCGGGCCTCCTTGGCCTTGGTGCGCGCCTTGGAGCGGTCCCCTTTCTGCTTCTCCCGATCCTTGGCGCCGATGGCCATTTTGGCGAAGCGGAAATAATGCACCAGGGGCAGGTGGGATGGGCAGGCGTAGGAGCAGGAGCCGCACTCGATGCAGTCGAACAGGTTGTAGTCCTTGATGGCGTCCCACTGTTCGTTGCGGGACAGCCAGGCCATCTGGGTGGGCATCAGGCCGATGGGGCAGACCGTAAGACAGGTGCCGCAGCGGATGCAGGGTCGCTCCGGCTCGGTGGCGATCTCCCCGTCCAGCAGAGCCAGTACCCCGGAGGTGCCCTTGACCACGGGGATATCGGTGGTCTTGAGGGCCACGCCCATCATCGGACCGCCGGAGAGGATTTTCTTCACCCCCGGTTTGAGACCCTGGCAGTGCCCGATCAGGTCGGTCAGGGGGGTGCCGATCAGCACCTCCAGGTTGGCCGGCCTGGCGATGCCCTGGCCGCTGACGGTGACCACACGGCTGATCAGGGGTTTGCCGAACCGCACCGCATCCCGGATGGCCAGGGCCGTGGCCACGTTGTGGACCACCACGCCCACGTCCACCGGCAGACCGCCGGAGGGGACCTGCCGGCCGGTGATCACCTCGATGAGCTGCTTTTCGGAGCCCTGGGGATACATCACCGGCAGCACCTTGACCTGCACCGAGGACTGGCCGGCGACCGCCTCCTGCATCGCCTTGATGGCGCCGGGTTTGTTGTTCTCGATGCCGATCACGCAATCCCGGGTTTCCAGGGCCCGCAGCATGATCTGGATGCCTTCCAGGACTTCCCGGGGACGTTCTTCCATCAATCGGGCGTCGCAGGTGAGGTACGGTTCGCATTCTACACCGTTGATGATTAGCAGCTCGACGGTCTTGCCCTTGGGCGGGGACATTTTGACATGGCTGGGGAAGGTGGCTCCGCCCATGCCGACGATGCCGGCGGCCAGGATTTTCGACCGGATGGCCTTGGGGTCGGCTTCCAGGGGGTTGGGCAGTCCTTCGAGTCCTGCCACCCACTGGTCCTCGCCATCGGGCACCAGTTCGGCACAGAGCATGGTCAGGCCCGAGGGGTGGCCCACGGGATGTTCGCCGATGTCCGCGATGGTGCCGGAGGTGGGAGCATGGACCGGGGCCGAGACGAAGCCCTGGGGGGTGCCGATGGTCTGGCCTTTGAGAACCTTGTCTCCGGGCTTGACGCAGGGCTCGCAGGGTCGTCCCAGACTCTGATGCAGGGGGACGTAGAGCCGCTTCGGCATCGGCAGCGCCTCGATGGCGCAGTGTTCGGAGAGGTTCTTGTGTTCCGGGGGATGGACACCACCGTGGAATTTCCGCAACACGTTGGCCACTATGCCCATGGGTGTTTCCTCGACAGGAATGGGAATATCATATGTCTGTGACTGTGCCCGCCGGAGCGACCGGACTTCAGTTGAGCGCGAGGGAGCCGGAAGCCGCGATGGGACCGGCCGGCTTCTGCCACCGCCAGTCGTAGAGGGTCTCCTGCACCGGTATCATGTCGATGCAGTCGACGGGGCAGGGTTCGACACAGGCCACGCAACCGGTGCATTCGCTGGTGATCACGGTGTGGGACTGCTTGTTGGCGCCGATGATGGCGTCCACGGGACAGACCTTGATGCAGGCGGTGCAGCCGATGCAGTCGTTTTCCCGGATCATCGCCGTCTTGGGTCCGTCGCTGACCACGGGTTTGGGGTCCACGCCCAAAATTTGGGCGATGGCTTCCATGGTGGCGTTGCCGCCGGGCAGGCAGAGGTTGATCGGCGCGCCGCCGACCAGGGCGTCGGCGTAGGGACGGCAGCCGGGGAAGCCACAGTTGCCGCAGTTGGTGGCGGGCAAGGCCGCTTCCAGCTTTTCCGCCATCGGGTCGCCTTCCACATGAAACTTCTTGGAGGCGAAGCCCAATCCCAGACCGGCCGCCAGGGCCAGTCCTCCCATGCTCAACACCGCTTCGATCATGTGTGTCTTCTCCATCCGCCCAGGGCTTGTCTACCCCCGGATTGTCCGCTTATTTCACCAGACCGGCAAACCCCATGAAGGCCAGGGACATCAGCCCGGCGCTGACCAGGGAAATGGGGGAGCCCTTGAACAGTTCCGGCACGTCGGACAGGTCGATCCGCTGCCTCAGGCCGGAAAACAGGATCAGGACAAGGCCAAAGCCCACCGAGGCACCAAAGCCGTAGACGGTGGCCTGGAGGAACGTGAATTCGTTCTTCACATTGATCAGGGCCACCCCGAGGACACAGCAATTGGTGGTGATCAGGGGCAGGTAGATGCCCAGGGAGGAGTACAGGACCGGACTGGACTTGCGGATCACCATCTCGGTGAACTGCACCAGGGAAGCGATGACAAGGATGAAGGTGAGGGTCTGGAGATAGTCCAGGCCCAGGGGGACCAGGAGGAAATATTGGATCATCCAGGTGATCACCGAAGCCAGGGTGATGACGAAGATGACCGCATAGGTCATGCCGATGGCGGTTTCCACCTTCTTGGAAACGCCCAGGAAGGGGCAGATTCCCAGAAACTTGGCCAGGACAAAATTGTTGACGAGAATGGTGGAGATCAAGATCAGAAGAAAGTCGGTCATGGTTCCCAGTCCCCGGGGTGTCCTGCTGGAATTCACATCCCGTTCTCAATACACGGCTCTCAAGCCATCGTAAATGGGAAAAATGATATCCACAAAGGGGTGAATTGGCCGATTTTATGCTGATGGCTACCCGCCCGGAGGGCGCCCTTGACTCCGGCCCGCTTGAGGCTATCCTCCGCGTTACTCCTGAAAGTCGCGAAGCGGTCTTCAGGAGGGTGGAGGGAGGCATCCCCCATCCTGTCGAGGTTACCGTGAAAGTCGCGAAGCGGCTTTCAGGAGGGTGGAGGGAGGCATCCCCATCCGGTTCGTGGGGGATCCCATTCGTTACTCTGGAGGAGCATACAGAAATGGCCGCAACGCAACCGCCTGCCCGGACTCTTTTGCCCGGCGTGAAGTATGTCATTGCCGTGGCCTCGGGCAAGGGGGGGGTGGGCAAGTCCACCACCGCCGTCAACCTGGCCCTGGCCCTGGCCGCCCGGGGAGCCGCCGTGGGCATTCTGGATGCCGATGTCTACGGCCCCAGCCTGCCGCGGATGCTGGACATCCACTACCAGCCCGACGCCATGGAGGAAGCCGGCAACAAGCGCATCCTGCCGGTGGAGGTGCTGGGGGTGAAGGCCATTTCCATGGGGTTTTTCATGCCCGAGGCGACCCCCATGGTCTGGCGCGGTCCCATGGTGGGCATGGCGGTGGAACAGCTGCTGCGGGACGTGGAATGGGGGACCCTGGACTATCTGGTGGTGGACCTGCCCCCCGGCACCGGCGATGCCCAGCTCACCCTGACCCAACGGGTGCCCCTCACCGGGGTGGTGATCGTCTCCACCCCCCAGGACGTGGCCCTGGCGGACGTGCGCAAGGGCATCAACATGTTCCGCAAGGTGGACGTGCCGGTGTTGGGCATCATCGAGAACATGTCCTACCACCTCTGCCCCAATTGCGGGCATCGCTCGGACATCTTTTCCCATGGCGGCGCCCGCCGGGAGGCCGAGGCGGCGGGCCTGCATTTCCTGGGCGAGGTTCCCCTGGACCAGTCGATCCGGGAACATGCCGATTCCGGCAAGCCCATCGTGATCACCGATCCCCAGAGTCCCCAGGCGGTGCAGTACCTGGAGATCGCCCGGCTGGTGGCCGAGCGGGTCGAGGCCATGGCCGCGACCGAGTCTCCCTTTCCCAGCATCGTGGTGGAATAGCTTTGATGGATGGGAGAGGCCTCCCTCCACCCTCCTGAAAGCCGCTTCCCGGCTTCCACGGTAAAACACCGAACACCGCGCCGCCGGGGCGTCAGGCCAGGAAGTGGCGTACCCGGGGCAGGAAGTCGTTGAGGCTGAAGGGTTTGGTGATGAAATCCTTCGCTCCCATGCGGAAGGCCTGCTCCCGGGTTTGCAGGGCGTCGTCGGCGGTGACCAGGATCACCGGCCAGTTGCGGGTGCGGGGGTGGTTGCGCATCTGGGACAGCAGCTCGAAGCCGTCCATCTTGGGCATCACCACGTCGCAGATCACCAGATGGAAGGTCTTGCGGCGCAGTCGCTGCCAGGCCTTGTGGCCGTTTTCCGCCTGGTACCCTGCCACCCCGATGCGCTTCAGGTAGGTCAGCAACAGGGCGCGGAAGTCCGGATCGTCGTCCACCACCAGCACCTGGGGCGTGACCAGGGGCAGGCGGGCATAGAAGGTGCTGCCCTTGCCTTCCTTGGATTCCCCCCGCAGCCGTCCCCCCTGGGCGCGCATGATCTCGAAGCTGAACGGCAGGCCGAAGCCGGTGCCCGCCTCCCCGGCGGTGCCGGTGGTGGAGGTTTTTTCCTCCAGGGTGAACAGCCGGTCCAGCCGCTTGCGGGAGATGCCCACCCCGGTGTCCTGCACCGCCACGGTGCCGGGCTCCCCGTTGGGCAGAAACAGCGAGACCTGGCCGCCCCCGGTGGTGAACTTCACGCCGTTGGAGATCAGGTTTTGCAGCACCTCCTGGAACAGGGCGGGATCGCCCCACAGGCGGTGGTTTTCGGGGATGCGGTTTTCCAGGGCGATCTGCTTGGCCTCGGCCTGGATGCGGTAGTTGCCCAGGGCTTCTTCCGCCAGGAAACGGGCGTCGAAGAAGCGCGGTTCCGGGATGATCTTGCCGGTCTTGAGGCGGCTGATGTTGAGCAGCTCGTCGATCATCTGCACCATCTTGCGGCTGCTCTCCACCACCCAGTTCAGAAACATTTTCTGTTTCTGGCTCAATGGGTTCTTCTTGTCCTTCTCCAGCAGTTCGAGAAACCCCAGGATGGTGGTGAAGGGTCCCCGCAGGTCGTGGGCCACCAGGGAGACGAACTTGTCCTTGAGCTGGGTGGCCCGTTCGGCCTCTTCCTTGGCTTGGCGCAGGGCGGCCAGGGCCTCCTTGTGGTGGGTCACGTCCCGCAGGATGGCCACCACGAACCAGGCGTCCTTGAGGGAAATGGCGGCGAAGGACCCTTCCATCACGAAGGCCTGGCCGTTTTTCTTGCGGGCCTCGGTTTCTGCCACCCAGCGGTTCTTGTCTTCCCGCTCGCTGCGCTGGATGCGCGCGAACTCCTGGGCCAGCGGAGGCCACTGTTCCGGGTCCGCCAGCAATTCCCTGAACTCCCGTCCCAGGATGTCCTCGTTCTGGTAGCCGAAAATCCGTTGCGCGGCCGGGTTCCAGAACATGATCCGGTGGTCCGGATCCAGCATGACGATGGCGTCGTGGGCCGCCATGGTGATGCTGTCCAATTGATCATGGGCCTCGGTCAACTGGGTGGTGCGTTCCAGCACCCGGTGTTCCAGATCCTGCTTGGCCGCCTGGAGGGAGGCGAAGGCCTCCCGCAGCGCCCGGGCGGTGGAAACCTTGTGCAGGGTGTGGTGGATGGAACGGCTCAGGGTGTCCAGGCTCAGTTCGGCCTTCTTGATGTAATCGTCGGCGCCGGCCCGCAGGGCCCGCAGGATCGCCTCTTCGCCATCCATTCCGGTGATCAGCACGATGCCGGCGGTGGTCCCGGCGGCCTTGAGCCGTCGCACCAGATCGGCGCCGGTTTCCCCCATCAGCCAGTAGTCCACCAGGATCAGGTCCGGATCCCGATGCTGAATCCAGGCCAGGGCCTCGTCGCCGTTGCGGCGCACGGTGGGAATCACCTGGTAGCCGGCCAGCTTGCGCAGCAACACATCCAGGAGGGTACTCTCCACCGCGTTGTCGTCTACGATCAGGATATGGAGGTTTTGTTTCATGCAACAGAGACGCAGCGCCTTTCCCCGGGGACGAAACCTGGATTTCGAAAGGATACACCATTTTTGCTCCAGATGAAATCGTGGACGAACGCCGCGGCAGGGCGAGCCATGTGAAATCCGGTTGACACGGATGCGCAGGCTTGGATGAGGAATGGAATCGTGCGTCTCATGCAACCGGAGATCGGCAACCCAGACCATGGAGAGTGGTCAAGGCCATGCATGTCGCGTTGCAGAGAGCTGCGTCTCAACGCGCTGGCAAGCGGCGCTCTTCTCCGAACAACGTGTATGGAGACGCCTCGGCCAAGTGGATCGCCTGTCGCAGCAGATCATTGCCCTCGGCGGGGTGGATGGTCGCCATCTCCAGCACGGCGCGGTAGAACCGCAGATAAAATGCGTCCGGCTCCACCCGCACCCGCCAGGCCAGGGTTGCTGCGCGGACGTGACGCGACCGTCGGTATTCCAGAACTGCTTCGCCATCCGGCGGCAGGCGGGTGTCGGAGATCTCCCGGTTCAGATCCAGGGTCACATCGCGGGCGATGATGTATGCTTCGTGGGTTCCTTCCAGTCTTTTTCCCCGCTCATCCTGCTGCCAGACTTCCATGATCACCCGCGGGGTGACATAGGTGGGAAAATGATGCCCAACGCCGGTATTGCGCAGGGACAGCCGGAGACCGGCTTCCCCAGGTGATGTGGAGAGCGGCTCCGTGGTCAGGGTGACGCCCTCCCGCACCAGGGTCGGATCGTGGATCCCGCGCCACAGATGGCGGTGATCCGGCATGTGGCAGGTCTGGCAGCTAGCGCCGGCCTGTGGATAGCGGCTTTGCCGCCATTCCTGATAGGTGTTTTCCAACAGCTTGCCATTGAGCGCGGGGTCGTCCTCCTCGAACTGGTGGCAGGCAGCGCAAAAACGGGCATCCTCGAAGGCCGTGGACGCGACCCAGCCACCATGGGATGCCGGTTTCGATACCTCCCCGCGGGCGGGCGGACCGAACCGTTGATGTCGACGGACATGGCACCCGGCGCAGGTCAACCCATCTAGGTGGGAAGCCTGGGGGGCGAAGGAGTGTTCATTCCCGGAGAGAACCGCCACCAGACTTTCCGCCTGCTCCGCCAAGGGGGCATGGCACCGCAGACAGGCCTGGTGTTCCTCCCGGGCCGTGGCTGGCATGGCCAGCAGTTGACCGAGGATGCCGGGACTCATGGCCCGGCTGTGGTGGCTGGTTTTCCACTCCGCGTATTGCGAGGCATGGCACTGGCCACAATCTTCCGGCCGCAGGGAGGCCTCCAGGGGCGGGAAAACGGCGGGCGGTGTCCCCTGGAATGCCAGGGGACGCGCCCAATGATGCCCCAAGAATGCGTCGACGCCATCCTCACCGGCCAGCATGGGGGCTGCACTCCACCATCCGCCCAGCAGGATCACCACCAGCAGCCATCGCACGGCCGCCGATCTCCTGTTCACTGTTTGGCGCCGCAGGGATTCTTCGGGGCGCAGGGGTTGGCAGGCGCGGCGGCATTCGGTTTGAAGGTCTTTTGCACCTCGGCGGTGTAGGCGGTCAGCGCCGCCAATTCCCGCGAGTCCCAGGGCAAGGGGTTCGCAGCCATGGGCATGACGAGGCATCCTTGCACCATTTCGTCCAGGTGGATTCGCGCAACACCGGATTTTTCCCGGATCATTTCCACCTCATGGGGATAGGGTTTGGCGAAGCCGGGCATGAATGCGCCGTGGTCGTTGTGACAGGTGTCGCAGGACATGCCGTTGCTGCTCAGTTTGGTATCCTTCCAGAGTCGCTCCCCTTCCTTGACCAATTGGACCTGGTCGCCGGTGGCCAGTCTGGTGCCCGCCGGGCGGGTGATCAAACCGGGATCCAGCTCCCTGGCCACACCGCGCTTGACGGCGCAGGGATTCTTCGGGGCGCAGGGATTCTTGGCCCCGCCATCCGTGTGGACCGCGCAGGGATTCTTGGCCCCGCCATCCATTTTGACCGCACAGGGATTCTTGGCACAGGGATTCCTGGCCGGTTGCTCTGCCTGGGCCGGGGCCATTCCGACGAAAGCCATCGTGCCCATCACCAACGCCGTCGCCAACATCTTTTTGACCGTCATGTCTCACGTCTCCTGCGGTGGGTTGATCTCGCCTCCGAACCGTATCGGGGCGGTCTTTGCGCCCCGTTCATGGTATCAGTCGAACGATCCCCCTGGAGTCTTACAGCGTGAGATGTGTTTTTTCGCCTTCGCCACCGCCGGCGTGTCGGCAGGCGGCGCGCAACAGGTCCATCTGATCGCCACAATGGCGACAGCCGGAACACATGAACAGGTGAATTCCGAGCCCCATGCGTTCGGAGAGAATCAGGGGACGATCCCGCGCTTCGGAAAGCAGACGGGTGACATGTTTGCAGGTCATCATCGTTTTTCCTCCGTCGTGAACCACTCCCGTTCCAGGCAGACACGCAATTTCATGCGGGCACGGTAGAGAACGACATGGCAGTTGCCGGCGGATATCCCCGTGCGTTCACCGATTTCCGCGACTTCCATATCGAGAAACTCCCGCATCATGAAAATCCGTGCCGTATTCTCCGGCAGATGATCGAGGCAGGCGCGAAAGACGACCCAGAATTGCTGTTGGCTCAGGGTTTCCTCCGGGCTTTCCCATGCTCCGGGCCGCGCCTCGGGCGTCCATCGTTGATTGTCGGCAAACAAGGTATCGATGGCATCATCCAACTCCACGCCTTCCATCGCCAAATCGGTAAACCGGATCTCGCGCCCGCGGCGGCGCAGCAGGTCGATGATCTTGTGACGCAGGATGGAGAACACCCAGGTCTTCAGGGATGACTGACCGGCAAAGCCGTCTTTGCCCTCCAGGGCCGCGACCATGGCGTCCTGAACCACGTCTTCGGCCAGGGAGCGATCCCGTAATTGCATGACTGCAAAACGCAACAGATCGTCGCGGAATCCGCTGAGGTCCGCTGCCACCTCCTGATCGACTTTCGCTCCGGGATCGTCCACGATGTCACCTCGTTTTTCCGTCTCATCCAGGATCCTGCCGCATGACGATACATCAGGCTCCTCAGTTTTTCTGTAGCTCGAAGCCGTAAATGCCGGTCTGTTCCGTCGCCACCAGAAGGGTGTTGCCGGTCTGGAGGCAAAAGGACTCGAACTCCTTGTAAACAGAGTCGACTGGCCTGAATAATTGACGCGGGCGCGTTTCAACCCGCACTGTCCCGCACCGCAGTAATCCAGCGATAAAGGGGGAACAAGGCCTGCGCCTGGGTCAGATACAGTTCGGTCAAATCCCCGCCGGCCTGGACCTGGTCCGGCGTCAGGTCACGCAGGGCGGTCAGGCTCTTGCGGCGCAGGAGTTCGGCATGGGGATGCGTCTGGGCAAACGGGGGCGGCGGGCGCTTCAGTTCGATTGTCCCCGGCCGGAACCCCGACGCGGTCAGGTGGCGCAGCAGGTCGGCCAAATATGCCCCTTCCGTCTCGTCCGCCACCCGCGTCCGGTAGGCGGCAAGCAGGGTGTTCGGAAAGGCCAGGGTTCCCGCCCCGATCACCAGCCGGTCCGTTTCGATGCCGAACAGGAAACCCACGCCGCAGGACCCTTCGTCCCCGGAGTCGGCGCGAGAAAAGCCGATGTGCAGATGGGTGTGATAGGGGGTTTTGTCCTTCGAGAAACGCACGTCCCGGTGCATGCGAAAGATGCGGGACTGCATCGCATGTCCGGTGAGCCCTTCGAGTCCGGGCAGCAGGCGTTCACAGAACGCCTCGGAGGCATGCCGAATGACTCGATCATAGCGTTCCCGGTGGGCATTGAACCAGTCCCGCGTGTTGTTGGTCCGCAGGTCGCACAGAAAATGGCTGGCTTCCGCAAAGAATGCCCTCGGATCCGGCCCGGAACCATCACGCCGGGGAATCCTGGCCGTTTTTCGAGGGTTATGGTGGCTCGGGC